>BLMC01000248.1 GCA_011959805.1 Lachnospiraceae bacterium
ATTTTCCCCAATATTTATCGGACTCTCGAAGTCCCCTATTACACCAACATTTATGGCAGATTACCCATTAAATATAATCAACTAAAACAATGTATGCACTTTATAAAGTTTCAAAATCCTTATACAATACATTTGACTTTTCCTTATCTTCTCTTGTTATTCTTCCATACATAACAATATCACAACGTAAGGAGCAACTTCTGATAACTTATATTATAAAAAGCAAGGACAGCTTTTTATAATCAGATGGACGAGGCTAAAGGACAGCCTCTTTTATCAGAAGTAAAGAACAACTTCTGATAACTTATACTATATTATTCCAAACAATGCACAGATTTTTTCTGGCATTCCATGTATACTTCGCAGTTTCAAAAAATGCATCCTTTTATCCTCAAACGAAACTTTGCTTTTTATAGAAAAATGATCATAACAATCTGGATTATCACAATAGTAAGCATTTTCATGGAATTTAAACTCTATTATCCATCCATTTAATTCTCCCAATATATCAGAACCTATAACATACTCTTCCATATAAATGTGATTTGAATATTGCCCACAATCTGGACAGGATGCACCATTTTTACAATGAAATACATGTACCAACAGACGCCGCTTTTCTTCTATAATTTCATATTTATCATAGTCATACTCATAACTGATATATTTCACAAACTCCTCTATAGAATTAATTTCTATCTTTGTTTCTTCCAATAGTTTATTTGGTATTTTCACAGTTGTCTGAATTATAATTCCCTGTAATTTTGCAGCTTCTTTAATATACCAGTCCCAAAATTCCATCTCTCGTCTTTTTCGCTCATTATCCGAAACTACCAAATTATAAAATGCGTACATCTTACATGCACAATAAGCTGTATCACGCTCGTCATTTTCCAGTTCACAATTTTTTACTGATGGATCACACAATAATTCATCTTGTGGTATGCCTGCTACCCCTTCTATAACATCTATCAGGTATACGATAGACTGTTTTAAATACACTTCATAAAAGCTTGTTTCCTTATCCGTGCATCTATCACACTCATCATAAAATTCTAACACAGCCTTCTTTAACAATTTATTATCAAAACGGAATAATGACACAATTCTCTGATAAAGTTCCTGTAGTTTAGTACAAATTGGTGCTCCCTCTGTCCAACAATCAATTACTTTTTGGATACTATTTAATTCCAGTGTGACATACTTTCTCTCTGTAAGCAAAGAATCTTCTTTGTCTTCAAGCATTTTCCATAGTATGTCTCTACTGTAAGGTGACAATTCACCTTTTTCTTCAACTTCTTCAATAAATCCTTCATAAAATTTATTCATTTTAACTCACATTCCCTTCACTCAGACACAAGTTAATAATCAAACAACAAATTTTGTACCTTCTTTACATTTCTGTTTCTATACTATACTTACTTTTCTCATACAGGTATATTACTAATCACCAAGTAGGATCGATTTTCTCGCTTTTTACAATAAAGTCCGCATTTTAACATACGGTAGCTATCCTTTCAAACGCAAATAGAAGAAGCCTTAAGTAACTTCTTGTGGAAGTGGCAGTTTACTAATATTCTGATATTGTGTTAACCTTTTTACGTCTTTCCTTCAAACATAATAACAATATAATTATAAGCATATCATTTTACAATATTAAAAAGTATAATAGCACACAGGTCACTCTTTTTATAATATGTAGCCAAACTCTTATAAAAGAGAGTGACCTTGTACATTAACTTTATACCACTTTACGACTTCTTATAAATCTTGTTTACTTATAGGTAACATTACAAAACATACAATGCTTAACACATAAAATATTTGAAATTTAAATGTAAAATATTGTTCTCCACTTCGGTAATAATCCTGAAACACAAATACACTTAAGGCTCTTTAATAAGGATATCTTAAATCAAGCAATATGTAAAAAGTTACAAACTGATAAACGCAAAAATTCATTATTGTATGGCTATTATTGGTTTTCCACGCTATCTTAATCTTGATATTTCCAAATTCTCAGGATCTATTACACCCTCTACTATTCTAATAGTCTTCTTACCATACATAATATTTATCTGTTTACCATCCTGTGTAAATATATGTATGCCTGAAGGGTCTGCTATAATTTGGGGTTCATTATTCAATTTGGCTTTAGCCCAAAAATAATCTTGGCAATCTTCACACATATTTTTTGAAACCCCTATCACATTTCTTCCGTTAATCATGGCAACTTGTTTTTCCGCATGAGATGCATTAAATCGATATGGCACACCTTGATCATTTGCCCTATCTTCTGTTGGCTCAAATAGTCCTTTCGACTTTAATAACTTAAAGTCGTCTAATATTTCTTGAATAATATCTCTTTTATTTCCGTTTATATCCAAATAATCTCGTCTAAATAATTTTAAAGCCTTTTTATTAAAACGGTTTTTAGTCCATCCACTCATTGTATAATTCTTCCCATCATGTGCAATAGTCTTTTTAGTATATGGCCATTGTTCAAAACTTTTTTTCTTTCTTTGTGCTCTAATCTGATAAGATAATGCATCTTCAATTTGCTTCTGGTACTTTTTTAATAATTCTTTTCCTTGTTCATCTTCGCTAAGTTGTTGGAGAACTCTATCTGCAGTCTTTCGGCAAATATGCCCACTTGGATCAACATAATAAACCGGATTCCCAGCAC
>BLMC01000249.1 GCA_011959805.1 Lachnospiraceae bacterium
ATTACTTCCATCCACTCTAATAATTGTTCCATAATTCCTATCTCCGTTTTTTCTTTTATTATAACGGATAATTAGGTATTTTGTTAACAATTTATTCATGCATTTGTCATGTAACACAACTGGTTAATTTAACCAGTTGTGTTAGTTGATATAGAAAAGCTTCAGCAAAATGTGCTATTCTATAGTTGTACACCACTACAGCTATGAAAGGAGACACATTATGCTGAAGTTCTAAAATGATTATACCACTCTCATAGCAACTTTTGAAGACTTTATTTTGCTCGTTTATACAATTATTGATGATTTGTACCAGCAATATATCCCTGCTTCTGTTTCACAAAGAAAAAATGTGGATACTGCTAAAATGTCCGACTCCGAAATCATTACCCTGGGCATCTGTGGTGAGCTTATCGGGATGGATTCCGAAAATGCCTGGTATTCCTTTGTGAAGCGTAATTTCCCGCATCTCTTCCCCACGCTTTGCTGCCGTACTCGGTTCAACCGCACCAGGAGGGCGCTCTTACAGGTAACAGAACTGCTCCGGCAGAAATTGGCCCAGTCCTTTCCCATACCAGCCAGTCGTTATTTTGTGATTAACAGTTTTCCACTCCCGGTCTGCAGGTTTGGCCGTGCGCGTTATTGTCGTTCTTTCCGTACGGATGGGGCAAATTACGGAAAGTGCTCTTCCAAAAAAGAGACTTATTTCGGCTTCAAGGTCCATGCCCTAATCATGCTGGAAGGCTATATCATGGCATTTGAGGTCACCCCTGCATTGGTGGATGATCGGGAAGGGCTTCAAGATCTTGCGGAACACCGCTTTGGCCTGGTAATCTTCGGGACAAAGGCTACACCGAAGAATCCCTTTTTGATGACATGCGCAGAGAGGGATATGCCTGATGTCACTGAAGCCTACTAATCATAAAAATAACTGGCCTAAAGAAATACGACAGATGATTTTCCGCTTTCGGCGGAGGGTGGAAACAGTATTCTCACAGCTTAGTGAACAGAGCTGAATGCAGAGAGGGTGCTCGCGAAAAGCTTCAGGGGTTTATGTACCCGGCTGCAGAACAAGATGCTGGGGCATAACCTGTGCATGGCATTCAACAGCATATTTCAGTCACCCTGTGACACCAGAAAAATCAGGCAGCTAATCTTCTAAAATTTTTAGCTTTCAGAATCAGAAAGGGACTTTTTAAGCTTTTTTAAATCCATTACTTTAATTATGTAGTTTGAACCATACAAGTAGCACAACAAGTTAATTTAATCTTTTAAGTTGATCTCCCTATATTATGCAACTTTCTACTGCGCCAATCTGTGACAGTAATTCTCTCTGTATTTTATCAATATCATTACCATAAAAATTCTCCGATACACTTAATTCCCCCTCTATTAACTCATATTTACTTAATGTTAATAAATAATAGCATCACTCTATACTCTTAAAAGCATTGTACATTTAACCAAAACGAAGGATGCTCTTTCTCTACTGTCCCCCAAAGATACACTCTATTAAATTCAAAAAAGAAAGTATAGTTGTTTTCTTTTCTTGGTATAAAAGGATTATTCTTCTTATAAGTTTCCTCCATTTCAGGTGATGCATCATCAAGCTTTTCAAAATTAAAGTAATCTGCTACTTGTAAAACTAACTCCATATCTTTTCCTTCATAAGAGATAGGACGTTCCATTCCAAACTCTTTTGACCAAATAGCTTCTCCCGCAATAATTATTGGTGCCTTCTTATTTTTTTTCTTACTAGATTTCCAATCAATCTTCTGATATTTTACCTTCTCTTTATAATCCTCTCTTAACACCCCATCTACAGTATCAAAAAAGATGACTCTGAATAATGTCTGATATATTTCAGGATCTATCTCTCCATCAGGTATATGAAATAAGTCATTTTTAGTTCCCGTATGTATAGATGGAGGAAACTTCTGTATATCATCATGCTTATGACATGTACATGTACAATAAAAAAATGCTAAAGATTTTCCTTCCCACATATGTCCTTGTGGAAAAGCTACCTGAAAAAAAAATGTAAGTGGTTCCCCACAAATTTTACATATAGGTAAAAATTCATTTTTAGGAATACATGGTTTTCCTCCAATAAAAGAATTACTATTATCTTGTTCTATTTTTGTTAAAATTGAATCCCATCCTTGTTTCATATAAATTCCTTTCCTTTATAAAATAATAATAGGTAATTGTAAAACTCTGAAAGCCACATAAATATTGTTTTTTGTCACCAGTTTTTCTTTCGCTCCTCACCTAATTTTAGATATATTATACAAAAAGTTTTCTTAAATACGAATATTATACCATTTTATTGTATAGTTTCTATCAATTCTGTACAATATGTTTCGCAATTACCTAATAAAAAACAATGTCGGTTTTACCTAAAATCAACTCAGCACTAATAAAATTAAGAATTTTAATCTTTGAGTGCTTGTGAATAAACATTCAATTTTTCTATATTTTTCAAATGATAAAATGCATATTTATTACATTTTAAACAGCAAGTCAAGTAACTTTTAAAAAAGGTGTAAACTGGTGTACTCTATTTTATTCACTTAAAAATTTATGAATAATAAAAGCGAGCAAAGAGTAATAAAAATCAATCACTTTATATATAGCAGTTCACAAGTTTTTGT
>BLMC01000250.1 GCA_011959805.1 Lachnospiraceae bacterium
ATCACTGTACGATTGAGAAGGCGATTATAGATGAATACTCACAGGTAGGCAGATGTACGCAGCTTGGAACGCTAGCGGAAAAAGAAAACGACACAAGACCTGACATTTATAACAGCGGATTGGTGACAATCGGTGAGAAATCGATTGTTCCGGCAGATGTTAAGATTGGCAAGAATGCTGTCGTCTTCGGGGAAACCACAGCTTCAGATTATCCAAATGGTGTTTTGGATAGCGGCAGGACATTGATAAAGGTGGGTGAGTGATATGAGAGCATTAGGTATTGTATTAGCAGGCGGAAACAGCCGAAAGATGGGAGAGCTTTCACATAAGAGAGCGATTTCAGCTATGCCAATCGCAGGCAGTTATCGAAGCATTGATTTTGTATTGAGTAATATGTCCAATTCACACATCCAGAAGGTTGCGGTAATCACACAATATAATTCCAGGAGCCTTCATGAACATTTAAGTTCATCCAAGTGGTGGGATTTTGGACGAAAACAAGGAGGTTTATATACCTTTACACCGACGGTCACACCAGACAATAGCAATTGGTATCAGGGGACTGCGGATAGTATTTATCAAAATCTTTTATTTTTAAAAAGAAGTCATGAACCATATGTAGTTATCGCTACGGGCGATTGTGTCTACAAGATGGATTTCAATAAAGTTTTGGAGTACCATATTGCAAAAAAGGCAGATATTACAGTAGTTGTGAAAGAGATGCCAGACAATGCAGATGTGGACCGTTACGGCGTTGTCAGAATGAATGATGATGGCCGAATAGAGGAGTTCGAGGAGAAGCCTATGGTGGCTAAGTCAAAGACTGTGTCTTGTGGTATTTATGTGATTCGACGCAGACAGCTCATCGAACTGATTGAAAAGAGCGCTGAGGAGGGAAGGCACGATCTTGTGCAGGATATCCTAATACGCTATAAAGATGTTAAGAGAATATACGGGTATAGGATTGAGTCATACTGGAGAAATATCGCAACAGTCGAGGACTATTATGGCACAAATATGGATTTTCTCAAGAAGGAGATTCGCGATTATTTCTTCAAACAGTATCCAGACGTATATTCTAAAGTTGACGATTTGCCGCCAGCGAAGTATAACCCGGGGGCGCATGTCAGGAATAGCCTGATATCGAGTGGTTGTATTATCAATGGAACTGTAGAGAATTCTGTTCTGTTCAAGGAGGTTTTCGTCGGCAACAACTGCACTATTAAAAACTCCATCATTCTAAACGATGTGTATCTTGGCGATAACACCCACATTGAAAACTGTATTGTAGAAAGCCGCGATACAATTCGAGCAAACTCGCATCATGTCGGCGAGACAGGCATCAAGGTTGTGGTGGAGAAAAACGAAAGGTATGTTCTTTAAAATGAATCAACGACTTGCAAAAGGGGGACAAAAGAATGAGAATAACAGATGTTCGCGTTCGTAAAATCACAAAAGAGGGAAAAATGAAAGCAGTAGTTTCGATTACACTTGACGATGAATTTGTGGTTCATGACATTAAGGTAATCGAGGGTGAGAAAGGACTTTTTATTGCAATGCCAAGCAAGAAGTCTGCTGATGGAGAGTACAGAGATATTGCGCATCCAATCAATTCAAACACAAGAGACACAATCCAGAAAACGATTCTTGAAAGTTATGAGAAAGCGCTCTTAGAGCCAGATGAGGAATCTGCTTCTTAGGATATTATGAATAAAATGTGGGTAGGAAAGCCATCCGTTTGTAGCGGGTGGTTTTTTTATGCGCACGGGTACCCAAGTGAAGTTTGTCAGCAGAGACGGGTGCCCGGCGCGCGAGCAGGGAAAGGTTTCCCTACTCGATTACTACAGACACGGGCGTCTGTCAGCTTTTTTCTATGTTCGGGTTGAAAATAGACCATATGTATGGTATGCTGTTTTTATAAAAAGATGTTGTTTTTGGAGATAGATGTTGGAGGTGGGGGACATGTATCAAGAAACAGAAAAATTTAAAAAGTGTGGAAAACTTTTTTGGCCTCTTGTTATTGGAGCAGTATTGTTGCCGTTTTTGATTTCGTTAATCAAAGAACTTTCAGGAGGAGCGTTTCAGATAAGCTCCTTTTTGACACTTGCTGTAGTGTTAATGTTTTTTGTGGTTATAGCATTTGTTATGATTCTTGGCAATGGAATGATTCTTTCTTCTTTTGTCGGGCGCACTGCAAGTAGTGTGAATACATTGCCATATCATTTTCGGGAATCTTATAAAGATGATGAATTACATAATAGGCTTTATATTGATACAGATAATGGAGTAATTGGTTACATCTCCAAATATAATCCATTTGAGATTCAGATTTTTAACGCTTCGCGTATCGATCAGATGAAAACGGTTACTTCGTCAACGCGCGGAATAAGTTTTGTTTTTCATATTGATGGAAAGAAAATTAAAATGTATACATTGATGGCAGAACATGTTATGTATAAAAATTCTGCGGAAGCAAAAGAAGCCGTGGCGGAAGCGGACAAGTATGTCGCGTACTTGCAAAAGGCAAAGTGGGTGGCCGAACAGAGAAGACGGTAGTGAATATCTAAGACAGAGTGAGCGTGGAGAAAATACTTTCAGGCAGTATTCTCCACTTTTTTATGCGCGCGGGCACC
>BLMC01000251.1 GCA_011959805.1 Lachnospiraceae bacterium
ACACGGACGCGGAAAGGCAATGTGCAGCGAAAGCTGCCCGCGTCCGGTGCGGCGAGTAGGGGAAGCTAAATCTTCTCTACTCGATTGCACAGCCCTATGAAACGAAATAAACGACTAAGGCAATCCAAGCGTAGAGGAAGAATCTTCCCGACTGGATTTGTGGCGGCGCTCTTTTCTACTGTTGCGAATTTGACTTTTCTTGTTTAGGATGTCTTGAACAATTTCAGGGTTGGCTTGTTTCATGGTTTTTACCACATAAATTTGATCGTTTTCGGATTTGCGCAACCGAATCTTTTCCTTAATCATACCGTGGCGCGCACAGCGAACAATTGTATAGTAATGTTTTCCATTGTTTGTAAACCAAGGGATTTTTTTCTTAGTTTTTGCACCGCAGAGAAAACATTTGGTTGAGAGAACTTTTTGATCTGTCATCGCAGTGGACTTGTCTGGAAATTCTCTGGAAATATATTTTGCATAATCCTCAAAACAAATCCAGATTTCTTCCGACTTGTTTTGAGGCAGGTGATAGGTATCAAATGAATAATTGTCAAATACTTTTGTCTGTGTAATTTGTGCAAGAATTTTTGCAGTATAGTATGCATCTGCATATGCCCTATGAAATGCGACATCTTTCTTAATCTCAAGAAAATCCACAGCATATTGCAATGTCCGTCTTGATTTTTTGTCCTCAAATGCAATGCTAAAAAGCTTTTGCACATCATAATATTTTATTGTTTTTTGTGATACAGGGGGCATATGGTAATAATCCATATTTCTCTGTAATTCTGTAAGGTCGAGATTTCCCCATGTACAGAAAATATAATTGCTGCCACACCATTTTAGAAAATCCGCAGCAACTTCGGGAAAAGAACGACAGTCTGCAAGTTGTTCCATGTTTATGTGAATCAGGTCTCCTGTCACTTGATTCATGGTGTGAAATACTTGCGGACGAATCAACTCATGAAAGTCTGCAATCTGATCCCGATTTTCATTTAATTTTATTGCCCCAATTTCAATAATCTCAAACAGCAAGCTATTTTCTAGTCTGGTTCTTAAATCCGCGGCTTGATTCCACTCCAAATCAAAAACAATATAATTCACCTTGCTCCTGCTCCTCGTTTTGAATGTTCTGAGATAATTGTATTCATTTTCTAGTTGTCTGTCAACTGCCAAACAAAGGATTATAATTTTGTACTAATAGTTCCACTTCCTGCATTTTTTGAGGAATGCGAATTTTATACGGACATGCATCTATGCAAGGCATTAACACACATTCCCGGCAATGTCTTGCACTTTCTGCAATGCCAAGCGATAATTTTTTTAATGCCCAAAAATCTTTTCCAAGATAAAAATATTGATATTGACGAAATATTGTGTGAATTTCTGTCCCAAATGGACAGACACATCGTTGACATCTGTCACATGGAATCGGCGTATATTCTTTTTCTAGTACAGATAACACTTCTGCAAAAGAGGGAATCTTTGACTTTGCTGTATGGAACTTTTGGCACATAGCAGCATTCACTTGTGCTTTTGTTCCAAGCCCAATTAAGGCGCTGGAAATAGGATAGGACAATACAAAATCAATTAGCGTTTGAACAGAAAATTTTGCTGGTAAAAGTCCTGCTGCATATATTTTGTTGACAAGAAATCCTTTTTTGTGAAAAAGAGGTTCCTTTTGAATGCGCTCCAACATACCACGTTCTAACAAATTACCACTTCCCTGAAGGACATCTACACGGTCATCTTTTGCACCCCGCAATAAAATGTCATAGTAATGGGTTGCAATCCCTACATATCGGATTTTTCCTTCTGTTTTTAATTGCACAAGCGCATCCAGCGCTCCTTTTGGGCCAAATACTTCGTCCTCGTGGTTGGCATCGACTTGATGGACAAAATACAAATCTGGGGTTGTGCCAAGGTTTTTGCAAGAGATTTCTACTGCCTGATACATTTCGCTGCCGCTAAAAAACCGTGCTTTGTCCGAAATAATAATTCGATTCCTTCCAATAAAATTTGCAAATTTTCCGAGTTTAATTTCTGCATCTCCATATTCTGGTACAATGGCTGTATCATACAAGTTGCATCCCAGTTTGTATGCATATTCCATCACTGTCAAAGCCTGTGTTTCGTCCAGATTGTAATAGTTTGGCAAAACGGGGATATTTCCTTGTAGAATAGGAATAGTGCCAAAGCTAATCTCTGATACCATAAGCCCTGTACTTCCTAACATTCGGTATTTCATATGGTTTCTCCTAACTTTTAACAGTTCCGAAAGGCATCTTGATTTACTTGCACTTTTTCTGAAACTGTAATGACAAGAGATTTTCCACAGAAGGCAAAAGCTTCTTTGCCAATTCTTTTTAGCGTGGATGGAAGTTGAACATTGCGCAGACTGTGACAGCGATAAAAAGCTCTTTCTGGAATCTCTTCTACCCCTTCTGGAATCAATATTTCTGTGAGAGAAGTACAGTTTTCAAAGGCTCCTGGGCCAATTTGACGTAACGCTTGGGATAATTCTATAAAACGCAACATTCCACATCCAGAAAATGCATGTGCTTCAACACATTCTACATTAAATGCTTGTCGAACCTCACTCAACCATTTACAACC
>BLMC01000252.1 GCA_011959805.1 Lachnospiraceae bacterium
AACTTATCTTTAATATCCGTTTTTATACTTTCCATAAAAATCAAAGGTATTACTTGATAAATGTATGTTTAAATGTCTGACGTGTATTTTTACCTACAATACCATCTACTTTAAGACCCAACCTTTTTTGTGCTACGCTTATTGCTGCTTCTGATTTTGGACCAATTACACCATCAATCCCAGCTTTATCCAATAAACCAAAACGCCACAAACACCACTGCACCCATTTTGCACCTTCTCCTTCTGTTCCCTTCTTAACATTAACTGTAGGTTCCATAAACGGATTAAAATTAGGAGTTATAGTATGTTCCTGCCCTTCTAATTTATTACCACTAAGTAATTTGTTTACTCTTTCAGCAACATCTCCATATCTGGAATACAACCAATCTCCAGGACAAGATTTGTTCGCAAACCATCTGTGCGCTGTCAAAACCGCCTCGCCGCTTTTTGGCACATATGCAAGTGTTTTTTCCTTGCTGCCAAACCACAAAAGTTTCTTAATTCCATTTCTGCGACATATATCTGCACAGAGTTTTATTAAGGTTTCATATACTATGTTATTCATGGCGTAAGGCGCTGTCTTCTCTGATGCACACTCAATCGTTACAGCCCTATTATCATTAGAACTACTGGAACTGCACCAACTCCTATCTTTTTCATCAACTACTAATACCACTTTTCCATCACTACCAATACCGTAGTTGCATGATGCCTTTCTGTTGGAACTTATAAAACAATTACCGATTGCCTTTGCAGATAGTTGCCCCACTACACAATGTGGAGTAATCCTATCAACTTTGTGGTTTCGTGGCCTATTTTTATTCGGACTAATCATTTTGCAACTTACCAATGTACTATTGCTCATATCTTTTCCCCTTGATATTTTCCTCAATCTTCATTTGTTTAACTGCTGACTCAATTAATACATCCAACTGTTCCTCTGATAGCGCTATATTTTTTGCAATTAGAACCTCTTTTAGAAACTCTGTTACATAGGCTTTTCTATCCTGCCCTTTCTTTTCCCAAAGAACTTGCTGTGCTTTCAATACTGAATATTTGACCCACTTTTCAGCCACAGCTAGTTTGTCCGCGCCGATTTTCTCTTTCAACCACGGAACAAGATATCTTGTTATAACCAGTACCACAACCATAATTACAATTTTAATAATTTCAAAAACAATATCATTCATTTGTCATTTCCTCACTTTGTTCTAAATTTGTCCATTTCTCAACCTATTTTTCCTCTTGTTCCCATTGATGCTCTCTGTCTGTCCTTATTAGTCCGAATCCAGCCACAAATACCACACTCGCCTATGGTAGCTGCTATAACCGTACAGGCATATGATTCTGGAATCATACCGTGTTCTCGAAAAATACAAAGCATCTGCCAGTTAAACCAAACAAAAAAGGTACCAACCAAAATCAAAATTAGATTTAGTGTACCTATTTTTCGTGAGACTTCCCTTATTTTTTTCAGTAAGTGGAACCACCTTCTTTTTCTACTTCTCATGCACCTCCTCCTATAATCCTATTTTTGAAAAAATAATAGCAAGAACAGCGCCAAGTATAGCTGTGCCAATATATGTCATCGCCTTTCGCCATTTCTCGCCGTCCCGACTTTCAATTTGATCCAGTCGACAACTCTGCTGTTCCTGAACTTTTAACATATTCTCCATGTTAGCGGCCAGTTTCTCTGTAGATGCTGCCAAATTTGATATCTCTCGAACACTATCCTCCAACTCTCCAATGCGGTGGTTTTGACGGTCGTTCTCTTCCTTAAGTCGCTCATTTTCTGATTCCATTAAATCCCGAAACTGATCTAACTCCCTATGTGTTACTGGGTTATCCATCTTTTTCACCTTCTTTCTTAGATACAATAAAAAAGAGCTTATGCTCTCAAAAATCAGCTTCTCTCCTTCCATTATTGGTTCAATTATGATTTCTATGGAAAAAATCATAATTCAGCCGATAAATAGTAATTTAGCAAAAATGAAAACTGGAACATATATAACAAGTAAAGTACCAGTATGTATAAATTTAGGATTTAAAGCAAAATATTTCTGTGCAATTGGAACAATAAACGGAAAAAAGATTATTCGACTATACAATTCAGATTTTGATTCTGGCAAAAGTTATATCACATCTTATGATAGTACATGTACAATTGCTGGAGACAATCTAAAGACAGCCCCTTCATTTTCAGGTGGGGGATTATACATAAATGATACTGCTGTATATATAGGTCATGCTGGCGCTTTTGAGGGTGGAACTATGTATTACGTAGCTATTGGATAAATTACATTGTAATTTTTGCATAGTAATATCCTTTATGACCAGATGGACAAGAAATATTTATTGTCTCTGCGGTCGCCTTTACTAGCAATGTCCTACTCCTAACTTTAGGTGTAGTGTCTGCCATTTCTGCATAATAGTCATATACAATTTCGCACCCTGCAAAAGAATTATCATTTAATCCGTTTGAAGTAGATTGAATGGACAGCAAATAATATGCTCCAATAACTACGGGGAAACTTGTTACTCTCGACGCTGAATTTGTTACAGAACTAACTATCTTGGCAGTCCCTAAATTACTATTTATCGTCCTA
>BLMC01000253.1 GCA_011959805.1 Lachnospiraceae bacterium
ACCAATATTTTTGGCATATACAGGGTCAAGCGCATGCTCTGCATCAATAAATCCTGCAATTCCACCTCGTTTCTGAACCTCTGCTATCATATGAAGAGTGACTGTCGTCTTACCGGAAGACTCAGGTCCATAAATCTCGACAATCCTTCCTTTTGGAATCCCACCAAGACCTAGTGCAATATCAAGGCTTAAAGAGCCGGTTGGTATGGTTTCTACATTCATCTGTGCGGCGGGATCACCCAATTTCATGACTGCTCCCTTACCAAATTGCTTTTCTATTTGTGAAAGTGCGGCATCCAGTGCCTTTAATTTTTCTTCTCTTTCCATAGTTTTCTCCTTTTTAGAACGAATGTTTTTGATATCTCTACTTTAAAACATTTGTTCGCAATTGTCAAGCCCTATTTGACTTTTTTTTATTTTTAATTACCTTAACACATCAACCAAAGCAAAACAAGTGTGATTTTTTACATTTCGTCTTGCTCTTGGGCGCTCGTCAGATTCCGTTAAAAGTTTTTCTTTGAGTGCCTATAGAATCGTGTAGAGAGGATTCTTCCCTCTATCCCCCGCGCCTTATGTGTCTTTTATTACATATCTTTTTCTACAAAATTGTCCAGAAAAAGAAACAGAATGGACAGTTTTGTGTTATATACCTGCCCATTCTGACTTTTTATTTTATATATTTCCATCAAATAATACGCCCTTGTTTTTTAGAATATAGTCCACAAGAGATACCACTGTCAATACCAACGCAATCCACATCACAATCTGCGTAAGCACTGTCAAGACTTCCAAGTTCACAATCATCAGACAGACCATAATCATCTGAAATGCAGTCTTAAACTTTCCCCAATAATTTGCGGCAATCACCACTCTATTGTCCGCAGCAATCAGGCGAAACCCACTGATAATAAACTCTCTACTAATTATAATAATCACAATCCACGCTGGTATCCTATCGAGTTCAATTAAACAAATCAGTGCGGCACATACCAACAATTTATCTGCCAAGGGGTCCATAAACTTTCCAAAATTAGTGACAAGATTGTACTTTCTAGCAATTTTTCCATCCAGCATATCCGTCAAACTTGCCACAATAAATATCCCTAGCGCAATATAATCTGTATATTCTACAATGCCTCCAAATACTGCTAAAAACCAGTCCCACTGCGCATACCCGCCCAATAACAGCAGCACAAACGGCACAATCAGAATCACTCTGAATATTGTAAGTTTATTTGGCAAATTCATCTTCTATCTCTCCTATCAAGTCATATTCATACGAGCCTGTAATTCGCACTCGCACAAAATCACCTGTCATTAATTCTCTTGCAGTTTGGATAAACACATAACCATCTACATTTGGTGCATCTTTATAACTTCTTGCCACGTAGGCATGTTCATCTGGCACACTGCCCTCAACCATAACAAGAAATGTACTTCCAATCGTATCCTGTGCCTTCTCAAACGCAATCTCCTGTTGTAGTTCCATAAGCTCTATTTGTCGTTCCACTTTCACTTCTTCGTCAATCTGGTCTTCAAATAATGCCGCTGGCGTGTCCTCTTCCTGTGAATACTGAAAAACACCCAGTCTGTCAAACTCCATCTCATCCACAAACCGGAGTAGAGCGTCATGGTCTTCTAATGTCTCGCCAGGAAAACCAGTGATTAATGTTGTCCTCAGACAAATGTCAGGTATCTGTTCTCTTAATTTTTTGATCATGGCTACCAGTCCACTTTGGTCTGTTCGTCTTCCCATACGTTTTAATATTGTATCAGAAGCATGTTGTATTGGAATATCCAGATAATTGCAAACTTTAGGCTCCTTTTTTATCGTCTCAATCAACTCGTCTGTGATTTCTTCTGGATAACAATAAAGAATCCTTACCCAGTAAAGTTCTGCGATTGCACAAAGTCTGCGCAACAGTTCTGGAAGACTCTTCTCTCCATACAAATCCACTCCGTACAAAGTTGTCTCCTGCGCCACAAGAATGATTTCTTTTACTCCAGACGCAACTAACTGTTTTGCCTCACAAACCAGATCATCCATCGGAACACTTCTGTAATTTCCCCGTACTTTTGGTATAATACAATAACTACAATGTTTATTACATCCTTCCGCAATTTTTAGATATGCGTAATGTCCCCCAGTAGTAATGATTCTTTTTCCCGAGAAATTAGCACTTGTCAAATTACGATTAATATCATCCAAATAGTTTTGATTTTTGCCTAAAAGCACTTCATCCAATGCATCAGCAACTACATCAATCGCAGTTGTCCCAATAATAGCATCTACTTCAGGAATTTCTCTTTGAATCTCATCCTGATAGCGCTGTGCTAGACAGCCTGCTGCAATCAGTGCTTTTATACTACCATTCTCCCGCAATTGTGCCATCTCTAAAAGCGTGTTAATGCTCTCCTGTTTCGCATCATTAATAAAACAGCATGTGTTGACCACAACAGCATCTGCTTCCTGTTCGTCATCTGTAATGGAAAATCCCCGCTGGACCAATACTCCAAGCATTTTTTCTGTGTCAACCAAATTTTTGTCACAGCCAAGGGAAATAAATAATATTTTCAAATTCTAATCCTCATGT
>BLMC01000254.1 GCA_011959805.1 Lachnospiraceae bacterium
GGGCATACAAATTAGGATGTGTGAAATTTTAATTTCACAATATTCTCCTTATTTTTTGAAATAATTTATTTGTGTATAAAATAATCCAATTATCTTTTAGAATAAGGAGTATAAACAGATATACTATAATTCCAAGAATACTCTGCAATAGAATTAAAAATAACTTGTTTATATTGATCATTTTTAAACCTAAGGGATAAACTAATATAATCATAATAATACCTGCTAATAACTTTTTCCATCCGCTTTGTATAAGAAGCTGAAATGTCATATATCCATTACTATTGGTAATATATAAAATGGAAATAATCAATTCTGCAAATACAGAAGCAGCAGCGGCGCCAAATGCATCGAATGAAGGAATCAAAATCAGGTTTAGAACAAGATTTATAACTGATCCGACTATTAAATATATGGTGCTTTGGATTCTTCTGCCACTTGGTGTATAATAGTGTGACCCAAGACAATTACTGATTCCAGTTATAATTATTATAGGACATAAGATATATAATAGATACTCAACTTTTATAAAGTCCTCTCCAAAAAAAAGTGGTACAAAATTGTGTGCAATAACTGTGATTCCACAAGCACTTCCAATACTCATAAAAAGTATATAATTTAGAGAATGATTAATTCGCTGTTGAATCTCTGCAATCTTATTTTTGCTGAATAAATAGGATATTCTAACTCCGACAACTGAATTGATAGCAGTAGAAGATAAACTTTTTGCAACATTAATTATTTTTTCTGACTGAAAGTAATATCCATTCTGTGAACTGTCCTCAGTAAATAATCCAAGTAAAGTTCTATCTAATATCGTATAAACAGAAGTTGCAATTGTTGGAATAAAATAGCAAAATGTTTGTTTGAAATGATGTTCAAATTTCAATGTCCGAAAATTGATCTTAATGGTGTATTGTTGCAAGTATTTCCATAATGATAAACTTGTAAATAGTTTGGAAGTAGATAGTATTGTAATATAAGTTAATAGATCTGATTGTGTCTTGACAAACAGGATCATTGCAATAAACTCCAAAATAATGAAAAAAATACTTTGTGTAACTGGTAATCGAAATCTTTCGAGACCTCGATAAAACCATGAAATATCAAACATAGTGGCAAAGAAATGGGGAATCATTGCTATATAATATACTTGATATCTGGAATTCATTATGATTAAAAAAATCCAACCAATTAGGGAAATTGTCGACGTAAAAATACTTAGAAGTTCAATTTCCCAAAATAATTGGCTTCTTTCATGTACATCATTTCTATGCTGTGCAATTTCACGTGTTCCGTATACGGATGTTCCTAGATTAGCAAGCAATAAAAAATATGCTTGAATTGATTCTGTGTAGCTTTGAATACCAATCATTTTTGAGCCAAGAATTCTTGATAAGTATGGAGTTGTGATAAAAGGCATCAATACCAGTATTATTTGATATATCGTGTTGTAAATAAAGTTTTTTTTCATACTGGGTGTATCATTCATTTGATTTCTCCCAATTGTGTCAATGTAGTTGAGTGTCAATATAGTTCTTAAACTTGTGATATTGCAAAATACTTTTAAGGCTTCCTTTTAAGACTGCTTTTACTTTCTGGCATCCATTAGGTTTGAAAAGAAGTTTGAGACCAACCAATATATGGAATAGAAACATAGTAAAGGCATACATGTTTGATTTATAGTACCAATTAATAATATTGCTATTCCTATAGAAATAATAAAACATATCGATTCTGTCAGAATTTGTTTCAGATTCTAATGAAATGCTCCTTGCATTTGCTCGTTTGTGTATGGCAACACTTTTTCCAACTAGATATGCGTCTTCGTAAAAAGTAGTAAGACGAGTTGTGTATTCAGTATCGTCGCCCCAGATAAAAAAATCTTTGCAGGGTAGTCCACATTTTTGTATGGATTTTTGGTTTATTAAAATAGAAACAAAAGTTGCTGCTTTAATATTCACTATACCTTTGCCTAAATATTGATACCAATATTGATAACCATTTTCAGATTTACGCATATTGATTATGGGAACATTCATAAATTCGCCATTAGTACCATAAATAGCACTGGCTAAAAATGAAATTTTTGTATTGATTTGCCTAGATGCATTTATGAGTTGTTCCAGACAATCGTTTGAGGGGATTGTGTCATCATCCATTAACCAAATCCAATCATGTGAATATTCTATTGATTTGCGCATGCCTTCATAGAAGCCTCCTGCACCACCAATATTGGTTTCTGTTTTTATATAAGTGATTTTTGGGTGATTTAGATAACCTTTATAAACTAATTCGTTCATAGTTCCATCTGTACTACAATTATCGATTAATATCAGTCTGGAAATACTGTATGTCTGCTGGAAAATAGCATCTAAACATTCTAATAGTAATTTTTTGCGGTTATAGGTTACTACAACTGCAATTACTTTATCTTTCATAATATTGTTTCTCCGCAAATTGTTTGGAATTCAAAATAAAAGGTTGCTTTAGATGAAAAAGTGTACTTTTTTGTAACTATAGAACAGTTGGAAAATCGTAAAATTATATGTCGAAAGAGGCGAAAAATTA
>BLMC01000255.1 GCA_011959805.1 Lachnospiraceae bacterium
GGTCTTATCAATCCACTCCTCGCCGGTCAGGTCCACCGCGTGCTCTCCTGCAAGAGAGTAGATATCCTTTGCATCTACCATAGACAGTGTGTATGGGTCATTGGAAGAATACCTTGTCGCCATATGTGCAGCTACTGTATCATTTGAATAATAAACCTCCACGTCCACGCCCTTTGAAGCACTGTATTCCTTCGCCATCTCCTCAAATTGTTCCTGCACTTCAATCTTTGAGTTAAAAATGGTGATGGAAACCTTGCCATCAGCCGCATTCGACCCGGCAGATGTATCTCCGCCGCCGTTTCCGCCGCAAGCTGTGAGAGATAACGTCATCGCTGCAACAAGTGACACTGCAAGTAATTTCTTTTTCATTGTACATTTCCTCCTGATTTTAAAATTTTGTTCGTTTCTGTCCTGTTGATAAACTGATCATAACATTCCTTCGGCAATGTGTCAATCGTTTAACATATTTTTCGGCATTTTTACACAAATCCGACTGATTATCATGGTCGTTTGGGCTAATTTTTTGTCTATTTCGACTATAATCCATGCGTTTTAATCCATTTATACCATGTTAAACCTTTGACATATTTTCCTGACATTTTACCTTCTCTGCATGGTCTGCCCATCAAAAAAGCGGTGGCTCCCACCGCTTTTTGTCTGATAATATGATCATGTCGTCTCCCGCTCTACCAGATATACGGGAAGCACTGTCCGTCTCGGCACCATCTTCCCACTGACGGCATCGCAGAGCAGACTGACAGCAATTTCCGCCATTTCCCGCACAGGCTGGTGAACAGTTGTCAGCTGAGGGGTCGTCAGTGCCGCAACATTGACATCATCAAAACCGATAATTTTCATCTGCGCTGGTATTTGTATCCCAAGCTTGCGGCAGATCTGGAGAGCATGGGCAGCAATCACATCACTGTTCGCAAACAGCCCGTCCGTCTCCGGGTGCTCCAGCAGTGCCCTCTCGATCATCGCACCATAATTCATACTGTTATACTGCGTTTCCTCCGTAAACACCTCAGCAAAGGCAATTCCCTGCTTTTCACAAACTTCCCGGAACCCTTCTGTACGCTGGTCTGCCGGCATAGACAGATCATTGATATTTCCCACATGAATCAGATGCCTGCACCCACAGGAGATCAGTTTTTGAGCAGCCAGTGCGCCCCCCTGCCGGTTGTCACACTCCACTGCTGCCGTCCCATTATCAAGAAAACGCTCCATTGTGATCACTGGAACATGAATCCGGTCAAACAGCTCAACCGACACTGTACCGCTGCACAGAATGATTCCTGCCACCCGGTTTCCCGTGCAGATATCAATATATTCCCGCTCCTTTTCCTCGATGCTCTGCGAATTGCACAGCAGAATGCGGTACCCTCTCTTGTACGCCTGATTCTCTATATTGCTGATCATCTCCGCAAAATACGGATGTCTTATATGCGGCACAATCAACCCGATTGTATTTGTATTCTTTCCTTGTAGTGAGCGCGCCACCTCATTTGGATGATAATTCAATTTTTTCATCGCACTGTATACTTTTTTCCGCGCGTCCTCACTGATATATCCCCTGTTATTCAGCACCCTCGACACGGTCCCCACCGTCAGTCCAGCCTCTTTTGCTACCTCCTTTAAAGTTACCACTTTCATTCCCCATTTCTATCGTACACTGTCTTATTACAACGAACTATTTATTTTATGAAAATACATTTGATATGCCTGATACTGCCCCATCTCAACAGGCAGCGGTATCCCCGTCTCCATCAGTGCATCCGAAGCATAAACCTTCCCGCTTTCCTCCTCCTGATACAGACAGTTTCTCTCAAGCCCTTTCAGCCGAATATACTGAACTGTCATATTTCCGTGGACCTCCAGCATCACTGCACTGACCAAAAACTCGGACAAATCTTCGGACACCATCTCCCATGCGCATACTCCCTGTGAAAAAGGATTGGTCAGTCGATAGTATAATCCGTTTTGTATGAGCGGCGCATACTTTTTGTATTCCTTGATCTGGTTTTTGATTTCCTGCTTCTCTTCCGCTGAAAGCTTTTGGGGGTCCAGCTCATATCCAAAAGTCCCCGCCATCGCAGTGACCGCGCGGGTACGCAGCGGTGTCACACGCCCGTTTTGATGGTTCGGCACAGCAGACACGTGAGAACCGACTGCGGAAACCGGATAGCCAAAGGAGGTACCATACTGGATATCGAGCCTGTCTCTCGCATCGCTGTTGTCACTACACCAGATCTGGGGCGTGTAATAGAGCATTCCCGCATCAAAACGGCCGCCTCCGCCGCTACAGCCCTCAAAAAGAATATTCGGATAGCGCTGAAGCAGCCTTTCGAGCAATTCATAAAGCCCTATCACATAATCATACATTACCCGTCCCTGATCATCTGCTGACAGCGAAAAACAATCCGCCAGACTGCGGTTCATATCCCACTTCACATACTCGATATTGCCCTGCTCCAACACGCCGCACATCGCTTCAAATAGATAATCGACAACCTCTTTTCTGGAGAGGTCGAGCACTAGCTGGTTCCTTGACCGCACCGG
>BLMC01000256.1 GCA_011959805.1 Lachnospiraceae bacterium
CTGGAACGGAGTGAACAGTAATTGTAAAATCCGAGAAATTTTAGTTATATTAAAAAAGTACTTGCAAAAAGTAATATCTTGTTGTATTATATCAATATCGAAGGAAAAATCTGGATTATAATCATATTAATAGAAACATTTATGTATTGAAATAGTAACAAGCACAGGTTTTTTCTTTTAGTGCAATTTTGTATTTTTCAATTAATAAGCATAGGTAATATAAAAACTATTTATAGGGATAAAACAAACAGAAAGGATAAAATAAACATGGTAGTATACGAAATAACAGTAAAAGCATTTTTGTTAGAAGATATTCCTGTATCTTTGGTAAGCGGAGTATTAGCGCAATATATTGATAGTTATCTTGTAAAGGATACACACTTTGCGGAATTACATTATAAGAACTCGGCGAAGGGTTATTGTTTTGATATGCTATCTAAGATTGCAAAAGGTATGAAAGTATATAAGCGTGACCAAGTCTATCAGTTTCGTATTAGAACCGTAAATCGGGACTTGGTGTCCTATTTGATGGAAGGAATTGCAGAGCACAAAACAAATGTAATCAAGGGACTTACAAGAGCAGTCAAGCAAATACCACGCAAACCCATTGCATCTGTATGGACGCTTACCCCTTATATTTTCAAGACTTCTAAAGGATATTGGAGGGACTGTATGGGTTTTGAGGAATTTGAGCAAGCACTCTGCGCAAGCTTAATTCACCAATATGAATCTTACACGAGCGAGGAAGTGGAGAAAAATGTTGCACTCTACGACCAAATTGAGCTAAAAAGCAAGTGCGCTATTGGCGTATCGTACAAGGGAATCACACTGTTAGGAGACAAGATTGCTATGCAAGTGTCAGATAATGAAACCGCACAAAAAATTTTCTACTTTACATTGGCAAACGCGATAGGAATGGGACCAAGAGGACAAGGATTTCTTGGATTCCGGTTTGTAAATGGATAAACGCTCTGTCTGCATTGCCATAGATGACATGCAGACAGTTCATTGGATTACAACCGCACAGATGGAAATTATTATTTAAGAATGGAGGGATTGTGTGTTATATGATGCAATAAAAGTTTTTGAAAAAAAACAAAATGCAGTTGCGGAACGTTTTTTTTCAGAGGAAGCAACTGCATTAGAATGCAGGACAAAATTGTTGGTTGACAATTATATTCCAAGTGATGGAACTTACATTTTAATTACAATGGATGCAGATTTTCGACCAGAAACACCTTTGGAAGTGAAGTATGACAAAAAAAGCAATGAACTAAAGGGAAGTACAGAGCCTTGTTTTAATTATGTGCGTTATTTGGATTATAACAGTAAACTAATTAATATCAACAAACCAATTGATAAAAAGGTAATTCATTCTAATCAGATATATGCTTTTTTTGTCAAGAAGGAAAGCTTGACGGACAAAAAATTAACAGAGGATATTATTGACGGATATTATAACATGTTGTCCGCGCCGGAAGTGAAATATAAGGGCGAGAAAAAGAAATTGAAATTGTATCAACAGATAGCAAAAGAACTTGGAGAACCAGACAGTGAGGCATTAGAAAAAATACGCGCGTGGATGAAAGACTGGCTTGCAAATCCTGAAAAACTGCCAATAGATTATACAGGCAAAGATTACTTAAAGCTATTTTTTGTCTATTCTAATGAAAAGCATACTAAAGAATTGTTTGAACAAGAAAATCAAAGATATGTCATTCCCAATATATACAATGACAATAAATATAATATTGAAGCGAATGGTACTATTTTGGGAATGCCAAGCAACAATTTGGGACTCAATGCAAAAAAACCATTTCTGGAAAACAAACAGAGAAAAACGCCAGCATCATACCTTATTGACAGAGAACAAGTTATATTACAAAGCCAGTTTTTTGATTATCTATGGGGACATGCTTGCAAGGGAAATGTGAATGTGTACATTGACTTGGATAAGGAAGAACTTTATGCAGTTTCAGATAAAGACGAAAATATTCCTCTGATAAAAAACGGTTTGTTTCTTCGGATTAAAAAGGGAAAAGAACTTGAGATATTAGATTGGGATATTGTGATGGATGTAAGTCCGAATCTTTCAAAAACATTTTACTTCAAACCGATTGTCAAAGCTCCGGCAGAGGGAAAAAACTATGGTCAGTGTGATAAAACAGCAAAGTTATCCGCGGTAATTGACGAGGTGTTTTTTGATAAATGTTTAGGATTTAACTATTTTACAGATGTGCAAGATTTGCCACAGATGGATGGCAAATTAAAGTATGTTTTGCTTACCTATCGCAGCAGAATCTTCTCGTGGCTGTACAAAACACCACAATGCGATATGAAAACGGTTATATCTGAGATGGCAATGAAATTGATTCAGAATAAAATTGCAAATGGGTATTATGGCCGCGCTTGTGAGCAGCTAAACTTGCTGCTTTCTTTAGAGGATTATTTTAAAGAAAATGATGAAATGGAGGAGCTTATGAGAACTGTACAAGATAATTTTAAAAAACATATTGATTCAAAGGAGGAATGGAATTTTAATGACGAG
>BLMC01000257.1 GCA_011959805.1 Lachnospiraceae bacterium
TCCATATCTGCATAGGATGCAAGGATTGCAAACATATATTCTGAAGATGCCACTGCACATGCATTGAATATATCTTTTTTAGATTCTAATATATTGTTCTCTGACTCTGTATTTTGAAAATGCACTATTGGAAAATGAATGGCTTTGACCCACTCTACTTTTTGTTTTCTAGTGCCTTTATAAATTTTTGCGGCAAGTTTTTCTTCTCTACAATATAGTTTTGACTGATTTTTCTCTGTGTTTGCACTATTCAAATCATCAATTAGGTCCTGAAGTGTATCCGCTAATTTTTTATTTTTTTCTATTGTATGTATTTCTTTTACGATTTCCAAATGCGCAGGATTTGTCCACTCTCCTAATACCATAATCGCCAAACTGCGTTCTTTTCGATTCTTGGATTTAAGCAGTGCCAAAATATCATTTTCCCACGCTGGATGTTTTTCAAAAATTTCTACCAACAACTTTTGTATTTGCTCTGTACTATCTTTTATAATTGCAAATAATTGTTTTTTAAATTTATCAATGCTATTGCACTGTGCCAAAATTTTTAAACAAATGCAATTTGCCCCTTCATTATTTTGCTCAAGTGCTTGCGCAATACCATCTTCCCACTTTTTCTCATGCGAAGACCCTTTTAGAGAAAATAGGCACACCGATTGTGCGGTAAGTGGAGAAGAAGTATCTTCTCTACTTGATACCCCCTGTATCTGTTCTATTGCTGCCTCCACATATGTTGTTAGAAGCAAAAACTTTTCCTTTTTATCTTTGCTTTTTTCACAGATATTCCCTAGTGCTGTCAATTGCAGACAAACGGGAATATTTTCCTTGTCAAAAATTTTAAAAATGTTGGCAATTTGTTTTTTGTCGTACAACAGAGAGTCTCTGGAATATTCAAAACACTCCTCCCACGCTGGATAATGTACAAAAAAATCTATGGAGCCACTTAATAACGCTACAATCAGCACACGTCTATAGAACTGATATTCTCCGATTGTCTTTAGATTGTTGACTCTTTCACAATTCCTTTGTGACCAAAAGCCAGAAAATCGTTGTTCTTGCCGTTCTATCTCTACAATTAAGGTGTCGAAATTACATTTTCCTAAAAAGTATTGTTTGGTAATTTCTTTGCACTTTTCATTATACCAATACAATAATTCAGAAGCTAATTTTTCACAAAATACTTCTTGATACGATGCATGAATTTCTTCATAGAGCGCAGGATGAACACTTTGAACTAACATTGTCAGTTTTTTATATTCCTCTGAATCTGCCTTCTGGACTGCTGTTTTAATACTATTGGGATATTTTACTGCCATGCGTTGAATTTCTGCCTCACATTCTGCATGTGTGCAATTGATAATTACTTTTTCCTTCTTTGTTATGGTAGTAGGATTTCCATACAAACACCATATAATATAATCTTCATCTGGAATCGGCAGCATATCCTCAATCAGTTCCATATTTTGATGAAATATATTATCATCCACAATTGCCCGCGCAGTGTTCAGTGCTGTAATTTCATTCTTAAAGGAAGAACCATGTGCTAGCATAAGTCGAAACAATAATTCAAAACGAACAGAATGTCTTAATGCCAAAAAAGCACAGCCTGCATGAAATGTCACCTGCATCCAACCTTTTCGCTCTTGACAGATCGTTTGTACCTTCTGTGGAAATGGTGTATCCTTTTGGGCTGTTTGGACATAATTTTGCAAACATTGTACTTCGCTCTCTGAATACGCTTTTGCCGGCGGAGTTATAATTGGAATATCTTCAATTAAATCTATTATCAATTGATTCGCTAATTGCGGAACTGTTTCAGCCTTCGTCCAATACAGATAAATTGCTGTCAAAAGCATTCTGGCGTGATGCCTGCCATGTGCTCTTGATTTTTCTACTTTATGACAGTATTTCAGCGCATGAAAAAGCAACTCTGGATTTTCTTTCCCTAATAACAGTAATGTTTTCGTATCCTCCACTTCTTTTTTTTCATACATTTGCCAAGCGCACACGGCTGCCCGAACTGCCATCTTCTGCTCCTCGGCATGTTCTCCAGTAAGATAAATAAGCATACTTTCTGCATCTGACAGTGTTGCATCGTCATTATCATTCGTGAGAATACACCATGCAGTAGAACCTCCTAATTCCACTACAAATCGCACATAGCGTGAAAGTTCCTCTATCTGTTTGTTCTTGCGTAGCCATTTTAAGTATTCTGCATATCCATTCATAGGAAATATATTCGTTAAGTCCTGTTGTTGAATATCGTTGAGTAGGGTAGGATTTTCTTCGTTTGCCATATTAAGATAGACTTGTGCAATTTTTTCATTCTTCTCTGTCAAATGCATTCTGCCAAACATGGATGCTCGCAGATTTTCTTCTTTTACTTGACTCATTTGCATCATAATCCTCCATGCCGCCTTTGACGGCTCAAATAGTAATCATGTGAAACTTAATACTTTTTAGGTAGTGTCTTTTGCTGACTTAGAAGTATTTTTCAATCGAACTCCCATCTGCCTGCTTTGGCGG
>BLMC01000258.1 GCA_011959805.1 Lachnospiraceae bacterium
AAAACAGTAAAACGTGGGATTGCTTTAGGAACTGCGGCAGCTATGACAATGGGATTGCTTACTGGATGTGGTGGAAATTCCAACTCTAATTCAAGCAGTAACAGTTCTGCACAGACCAATGAGGATGGTACATTGAATACCGACAATGAAGTAGAGTTGGTGATGTATGTGATTAGTGACCGTCCGGCAGGGCAGGATATTGTCGACGAGAAAGTCAATGAGATTTTAAAAGAAAAACTCAACTGTACTTTGAAAATTAATTGGATTGGATGGGCAGAGTATGCGAACAAGTATCCATTGTTGTTTTCTTCAGGAGAAGCCTTTGACTTAGCATACAGTGCTACTTGGGTAAACTTTACCTCTTTGGCGCAAAAAGGTGCTTTTAAGAATTTGGATGAATTATGGCCGGCTTATGCACCGGATAATTTTGCTGCGACTTCCGACACAGCAAAAGAGCAGGCAACAGTATCAGGACACTATTATTGTGTGCCCACACAACTTGCAACTTACACAGCTTATGGGCCAATCTACCGCGGCGATTTGGTAGAAGGAAGCAACTGGGACGGTGTGATGGAGAACTATGAGGATATTGAAGAATACTGCGATATCATTAAGGAACTGCATCCAGAAATGGAACCGCTAGATCAGTATTCTGCGGAGCCAGAATGGTCCTATGTATATATGCAGAATCAAGGGTACACCACGGTCGATAAAGGACTTCGTTATATGTGGTTTGATCCTTCTGAAGAAAATCCCAAAATATTTACATTAGGTGAATATGAAGGAACACCAGAATTTCTTCAGATGATGGCGCGGTGGAATGAAAAAGGCTTCTTCTCAAAATCTGCGTTGTCCGACACAGACTCCCAGAAATTCCAGAATGGTAAGGCAGCTTTGCGCGTACATAATATTGATACTTATCGTTCACAAGCAATCCTAAATTCTGATTGGGATATTCGTTTTTCTAACTTAGTAAAAGATGTGGCACATCTTCCATTTACACAGGATTGTATGGTTATTTCAAACACTTCCAAGAATCCAGAGAGAGCGTTGGCATTTTGGAATCTTCTAACTACAGACCAGGAAGTATATGATGCATTAATGTACGGAGTGGAAGGTACGACGTATACATTGAATGAGAAAGGCGAGTTTGCGATTACAGATACAGACTTATATGGTGAGGGCGCAATGTGGTGCGCACGCAGTGATAAACTCACCAGAAATCAGGCTGGAACACCAGATGATTACGATCCGCAGAAACAGGCATTTGAACAGTCTATTACAGCGGGTCAGGGTACCGAGCGGTTTGCAGGATTTGTATTCGATACCAGTTCTATTGAGACAGAAATTGCAGCGTGCAGCAATGTAGCGCAGCAGTATTGGTGGCCACTTGAGTTAGCTTATACAAACAGTGAGACAGGTCTAGCTGAGTACACAGAGAAAATGAAAGCTGCAGGGTTAGATAAGATTGTTGCGGAAGCACAAAAGCAGCTTGACGCATATGTAGCAAGTCATTAGTTTTTGGTCAATACAGGCATCGGACAGGATTTCTTGTCCGATGCCTGTTCAAAAATAAAAAGTGGAGGAAATGCGATGAATAGAGTAATGATGTACACGACAACCTTTGAAAAGGAAGGAATAAAAGAAACAACTTATGAGACAGGATTGATACCAGACAGCAAAGAGCAAGAAATGTTTGTTGTCAATCTTTATCCGCAAAAGAAATATCAGACGATTGAGGGATTTGGTGCGGCGCTCACAGAATCAGCAGGGTATACACTGGCACGAATGAGCAAGGAAAAGCAGCAGGAAGTATTAGAGGCATACTATGGAAAATCGGGTATTGGGTATACTCTTGGAAGAATCCATATGGATAGTTGTGATTTTTCGATTAATAATTATTGTGCAGTGGAGCAACCTAATGACTCGGAATTTAAGGATTTTAATCTCGAGCGAGATGAAAAATATGTTCAACCATTAATAAAAATGGCAGATCAGGCGTTGGGAAAGCATGTATGTCTGCTATTATCTCCGTGGTCGCCGCCAGCGTTTATGAAAGACACAGGGGTGCGCAATGGTGGGGGACATCTAAAAAAAGAATGTTATCAGGCATATGCGGATTATGTGGTAAAATACATATCAGAGTATCAAAAACGAGGAATTACCATTGATTATATGACAGTGCAAAATGAACCACTTGCAGTTCAGACATGGGATTCTTGTGAGTACACAGCAAAAGAGGAGAAAGCATTTCTGCGAGATTATCTCTATCCTTCTTTGAAAGCGAACGGACTAGATAATGTTGCACTGTACATATGGGATCACAATAAAGAGCGTGTATATGAAAGAACCTGTCAGATTGTCGATGAAACAACAGCGGATATGATAGCGGGAGTGGCATTTCATTGGTATTCTGGGGATCATTTTGAGACACTTCAGATGGTACATGAGGATTTTCCAAATCTAAAACTAATGCATAGCGAAGGGTGTGTTGAATTTTCGCGGATTAGAGATGGGCAG
>BLMC01000259.1 GCA_011959805.1 Lachnospiraceae bacterium
GCGGAGCAATCCGTGGTATCATAGGGGGCAAAATACCTTTTGACCCCAACATCATTATATTTATATACTACAATATATATTTATTCGTTTTCTGTAAGTACACAATTCCCAATTGAGACAAATTTGTATTTCTTCTTTTACGCGCCGTTACCAGAAAGAAAATTGATTTAGTCAATACAAACTTATATTCTAAATACCCTATCTGCGTTTATTCCCCACAAAAAGCTGCACTTCATAGGGTTTGAGCATTTCTTCCCGTTCTCCTTCCAGAAGTGTATATCTTCCATGAAGATGGTAAACCTGCTCATCGTTGGTATGATTGATGACAAACAGCCATACTTTATCTTCATTCTCACGAGTCATCATTTCCACGCCGTCCCCCGCTGTACCAAGTGTCTCGATCTCACAGACTCCGGTGATATAAGTCATAATATCTTCCATTAGCTCCTCGCCTGGCTCAGTACCAATATACCATGCAATGCCATTGCCATACTTATTTTCTGTAATGGCAGGCGTCTGCTTGTAAAAACCAGTAGAATATTCTGCAATTTGACATGCTCCATTCAGCGTAATAATATCACACCATTTTTCAATTGCATACTCTTTTTTTCCATAGAGCACGCCACCTGTTGTCTCAAGTAAACAATCATACTCTGGCACTTCGATACCGCACAACTCCCCAAGCCGTCCGGGCAATTCCATTTCTGTCATACACAGATTATTTGCATCTTTTACACCAGTGCGCATTGTCAGAACGAGATGTCCTCCATTCGCCACATACTCTATATAATGCTGTTCTAACTCAGGTGTCATTAAATATTGAAGTGGTGCAATCACCAACTTATATTGTGAGAAATCGTCCATATCCTGTACAAAATCCACCGGAATTTTTTTGTCATACAGTGCTTTATAATACTTTTGAAGCTGTTCTACATAGTGCAACTGTGGGTGATTTGGCTGAATATCTAACGCATAATTTTGTCGAAAGCTATGGACGATTGCAACTTCAGGACTTGGCATACTTCCCTCAAAGTCTTCCATATATTTTGTAAATGTCTGTGTTAGTTTCTTCGCTTCCTTGTAAATCCTACCTGGTTTTCCACTGTGTCCCAAAATCCCATGCCAGAATTGTTCTGTCCCCATCGCACACGTTCTCCACCGGAAGAAAACTACTGTGTCAGCTCCATGCGCAACTGACTGCATCGCCCACGCTGACATCTGTCCTGGCTCCAGCGCTCGTCCCATTATTTCCCAACCTGCCATTCCTGACTGCTGCTCCATCATCCAAAATGGCTTTTTCTTATAACCGCGAATCACGTCATGACATGCTGCAAGCTCGCTCTCAGGTTGATGTGGTTGCTTTTGCCAATGTCCTGCGGGATAGATATCATTTGATACAAAGTCTAGCAATCCTGCTAAATCATAATAATCTACCTTATTGTCAAAACACATAAAATTATGTGTAATAAAATGCTTTGGACAAATCTTGCGAATAATATCTGCCTGCCAATCAGCAAAATTCACAATCAAATCGGAACAATAACACTTCCAGTCAAGCATTGCTGACGGATTTTCACCTGCTGCCGTAATAAGAGGAGTTCCAATTTGTGTAAAGTTATTGTATCCTTGACTCCAAAACGCAGTCCCCCACGCATCATTCAACGCTTCAATCGTACCATATTTTCGTTGTAACCATTTCTGGTAGAATTGTCTACAAGAGGTGCACATACACAAATCATTATGTGAATTGCCAAGCTCATTGTCAATCTGCCAGCCAATTACTCCCGGATTGTCCGCAAAACGTTTTGCAAACGCAGTCACAAAGCGTTTAATATGAGCATGATAAACCGGATTTGACTGGCAGTCATGATGACGTCCACCAAAAAATCTACGTCTTCCTTCCCTATCAATTGGCTGTAGCTCTGGATTTGTCCGTACAATCCACGCTGGAGGTGCCGCCGTAGGAGTACCGAGAATTGTTTTAATCCCATAGCGATCAAGAAGTGCAACCGCCTCCTCTAGCCACTCAAAATGAAACTCGCCCAATACTGGTTCCATCTTAAACCAAGAAAACTCTGCCATGCGCACCACTTGCACACCCATTTCCTTCATGAGTTGCACATCGATTTCCCAGCGCTCTTTGGCCCAGTGCTCTGGATAATAATCCACTCCAAAATGTATTCCCATCAATAATACCTCCGTTTATATCCAATATCTCTCAGAATTCCTAAACGATATTTTATGCGGCTTTCAAAAAACATTTTCATATTTTCATAAATTCTTCGCTTTTTGCGGAAAACACAAATCAAAAACGACTATTTTCTGACACAAGTAACCTTTTGCAACGCATAATCTTTTCCCTTTGTCTGCATCTATTTACATAGATACCACTGTTTCTTAGTTGTTATCGCTTATTTCCTCCCGATATTGTATACTATGATGTTGGGGTCAAAAAGTATTTTGCCCCCTATGATACCACGGATTGCTCCGCATTTCATGCTCCCGCAATCCTAAAACAC
>BLMC01000260.1 GCA_011959805.1 Lachnospiraceae bacterium
ATTGAATAGATGATTTTTATGTCAGGAGCTGGCACTGGTATAATTTCTGACAGCTTTTTTCCATAGGATTCGCGCAAGGATAAAAAATAGTACAGGTGCAACTATTGCCCAAACAAACATGGCAGGATGCAAATTGCCCATTAGAAATAATCCTGGAAAATTAGTGATAATAAATATGGGAAGAATAAACGTACCAATTCGTTGTATCCATTTTCCATAAATCATATAAGGCATATTGTTAAAGTCCCATAGTGCTGACGAGAGACTTTCTATCCCCCCTGTGGATACAATCCAAAAGCACATCAAATAAGGAATTAGAAATAGGCTATAGGTTAGTAAATTAGAACACAACAACAGAAAAAGAAACCCCAATATTTGTTTGACGCTTACAGCAAGTCCAGCCTTTTGCCAGCCAGTTATAATTAAAATGCTACCAGCGATAGCATTGGTTAGAAACATGGGAAAGCTCCATTGGCGCAAGGTTACAATAAATTGTAGGGACACGGGCTTTACTAAGTACATATCAAGTTCGCCAGACTGTACCATCTGTCCTAATCCTACAAAATTAGGGTAGTAGAGCATATAAAATCCAGTCATTAATACATAGATACCAATAAATATCTGAATATGATTTGGGGTAAATACACTAATATTCACACCGATGCGATATACTACTGCGACATACAAAAGCTTAACCAACATCCAACCCATTTCAACCGCTACACCCGCGATAAAATTAACCCGATATTCTAGCTGTGACATAAGCGATAATTTCATTAGAACGCCAATAAGGCGCAGATATTTTTTCATAATAATCCCCTTATTTTTTTATTGATTCAATTGCACAGTTGGAATTTTTAGCCGCCGACAGCAACATAGCGACGTAGCCCTTTTTTCCATAGGGATTCACTTAGAAGTCCAAAGAAAACAATCCAAAAGAGCTGACACAGAAAACCAATGCCCACCATCTGCAAGTCATAACGTCCATTAATAATATTCACTGGAAACTGAGTTGTGTAGCCAAAAGGCAAAAGCTTTGTTAATAACATTGCTTTTTGGCCAAAAATATCAAGCGGTAGGATGCCGCCACTAATCACTACTAATACAATGCTAATCGTTGCAAAAAAATGATTTACATCTGTCAGCCAAAAACTGGTCAGTGCCACAGTAAAGAACAAGAAAAAATTTAGAGCCAATGCAAATAACAGGCTAATAACAAACAGGAAAACCCGCGTTCCAGACAAGGTAAGTCCAAAAACTGTAACAGAAAAGAAAATTACTGCGACTGCCACCAAAAGCAATAGTAGGAGCTGAGGAATTTTTTCTCCCAGAAAGGAACAAAATTGATAAGCACCGTAATGCACTGGACGCACGAGGTATTTGTTTAATCCACCTCGTTTGATATCTTCGTTAATTTGCCATGCAAAACCAGTGCTTACTAATTGGGACACTAATGTTGCCAGCAAGGTGTAAACCATAATTTGGCTATAGGTGTAACCTGTAGATACCGCCGCATCTGTATGACCATAAAAGTAGGTCCACATAATGGTTTGAATCATTATTGGAAATATGCTGCTTGTCATCGTCAGCACAAAATTAGTGCGGTATTCTAAGGATTTTTCAATTCCCATTTGAAAAACACAGCGATAAGGATTCATAGGACAGCGCCCTCCTTTTTGAAAATGAGTGCGATGCTTTCCTCTAAAGGAATTTCTGTTACAGTAAAATCTTCAACTGGTAAGCAGGATAGAATATCTGCCATCGTTTTACGAAGTCCCTCTTTAGGCAGTTCCAATATACCTTCCCTACATTTACACTCGCGCACCTTGCCAAAAGGTGTGAGCTGATGGATAGAAATATCCTCTGTAAACTTTAGTGTCAACACTTTCTTATCACCCATTAAATGGTTAATTTTGGAAAGCATGCCATCGTAAACCACCTGTCCTTGACTAATGATTACTGCGCGTTCACACAGTTCTTCTATATCGCGCATATAGTGACTGGTGAGGATAATCGTTGTTTTTTTCTGTTCATTATAATATCGCAGAAAGTTTCTAATTTTCTGCTGTGAAACAATATCTAACCCAATTGTTGGCTCGTCAAGAAAAAGAATATCCGGGCGGTGTATTAGTGCTGCTAGAATTTCCATTTTCATTCGTTCGCCAAGAGAGAGACGACGCACTTGTACATTCATCAGATCTTTGACTTCCAAAAGTTCTGAGAGTTCCTCTATTGTTCGGATATATTGTTGATCATCAATGTTGAAAATACATTTGTTGAGATAAAAGCTATCACTTGCAGGCAAGTCCCACCATAGTTGATTTTTCTGTCCCATAACAATAGAGAAGCGTTGTTTAAATGCATTTTTGCGCTCCCAAGGGATAAATCCACCCACTAACACTTGACCAGAGGTAGGGTACAAAATACCTGAAAGCATTTTTAAGGTGGTGGTTTTTCCAGCGCCGTTGGGGCCGAGCAGACC
>BLMC01000261.1 GCA_011959805.1 Lachnospiraceae bacterium
TGACCCCAACATCATAATATAGAAGTAACAATATAGAAGTGGAATTGCACGATTTTTGTAAATGTAGGTGTAGCTTAAAGCATTTATTTTGAAGTATTTATTTTAAAGTATCGAAAAAGATTTGCGGGAATCAATAAAAGCGTATTATAATTTGCGTAGGAGAGAGGAATCTTTCCTGCGCGCATGCCAAATATCCGTGTGCAATAAAAAATAATTGTCAGGAGGGAAATTGATGAATAGAACGATGAAGCAAAGAAAATTGCCAGGAGTACCTTATTCAGAAGAACGTATTTACGAGATTCATAATAAACAAATTGCAAGAGTTGCTGCCACTGAAGGAATGGTTTTGTTGAGAAATGAAAATGACATTTTGCCAATTCCAAAGGGTACAGCGATTGCCCTCTATGGCGCAGGAGCTGCCCATACCATAAAAGGAGGAACTGGTTCAGGAGATGTCAACAGCCGAAAAACTGTTAGTATTCTCGAAGGACTTACAAATGCAGGGTATCAAATTGTCACAAAGAGTTGGTTGGATGCATATGATGCTGCCTATGCAAAAGCGCGTGAGCAATGGCGCGATGAGATTTGGGAAAAAGAAGCGAAAATGCGAGAGAAAGACAATTCTGATTTTCACTTTTTCTTTGCTTACAGTGAAGTTCCGTTTGTTTTTCCTACAGGTGAACTTCCCGAAAAAGAGAATGCAGAGATTGCGATTTATGTATTGAGCAGACAAGCAGGAGAAGGAAAAGACCGCGTAAATAATGGCGGAGATTTTATTCTTTCCAAACAGGAAGAACAAATGATTGATAAAATTTGTGCGTTGTATTCACATGTAGTGATTGTACTAAATACAGGTGGAATGATAGACTTATCTTTTGCAGACCAATACAACAATATTGAAGGAATTGTTTATATGCATCAGTCAGGAATGGAAGCCGGAAATGCTTTGGCAGATTTAGTTTGTGGAAACGTAGTTCCAAGCGGTAAACTGACTGATAGTTGGCCTTGTTCCTATTCAGACTACCCCAATGCGTCAGTATTTTCTCATAATAATGGAAACGTCGAAAAAGAAGAATATGTAGAAGGCATTTATGTGGGATATCGTTATTTTGATACTTTTAATATTCCTGTGCGATATTGCTTTGGCTATGGCCTATCCTACACTAATTTTGCGATAGAAACAATGGCAGTTACACTAGGAATACAAGAACCAGAAATTGGTGTGAAGGTTAAGATTACGAATGTTGGAGCGCATTACACTGGCAGGGAGGTGGTCCAGTTGTATGTCTCTTGTCCTCAGGATAAAATTGACAAAGAGTACCGTCGTCTTGTGGGATTCTATAAGACAAAATCGTTGGCGCCGGGAGAGAGTGAGGAGAAGACAATACGGTTTGCAATTAGTGCAATGGCTTCTTATCATGAAAATCGTACTGCGTGGTTATTAGAAGAAGGCTGTTATGGAATTTTTGTTGGAAATAGTCTTGCAACTTCTGTTTTCTCGGCTTCCATTCAGGTGGAGGGCGATGCAGTTTTGATGGAGACAGAGCATATCTGTCCACTTCAAGAGCACTTAGAGGAATTAAAAGGAAATGTGGATGAGATTAATGCGCGCAGAAATAGCTGGTTAAAAACAGTTCAAGAAAAGTTATCACTTACAATACACAATGTTGAGATTAAAAAGAAAGATATCTCTTATGAGAGAAATTTTTGTGATTTTTCAGAGGAAGTGGCAGCGTTTGTCGACAAATTAGAGGTAGACCAGTTGATTGAGTTGGCAACAGGGGATATTTCTAAGGCGCAGGGAAGTAATATAGGAGCAGCAGGAAATAGTGTTCCGGGATCTGCGGCAGAGACAAGCGGATGTGCAATCAAACAGGGACTTGCAGGAATTGTTTTGGCAGATGGACCAGCAGGATTACGCTTGAACAAAACTTATCAGGCTGTTGATGGAAAACCAATGTCTATGCCTTTTGAGATGGCGATAGAAGATGGATTTTTTGCAAGGGGAGCATTTGATAAAAAAGGTGAGACATATTATCAGTATTGTACAGCGATTCCTGTTGGAACTGTGTTAGCGCAGACTTGGGATATAGAAATCATCAAAGAATGTGGTAAGGCAGTCGCGCAGGAAATGGATGAATTTGGTGTTACCCTCTGGCTTGCCCCAGGCATGAATATCCATAGAAATCCTCTGTGTGGTAGAAATTTTGAGTATTATTCTGAAGACCCGCTACTTTCTGGAATTATGGCAGCAGCAATGACAGAGGGAGTGCAGTCTTGTAAAGGCTGTGGCACAACCATCAAGCATTTTGCATGCAATAATCAGGAAGACAATCGAATGCATTCAAATAGTATTGTATCGGAACGTGCACTGCGTGAAATATACCTTAAAGGGTTTGAGATTGCTGTTACAAAGTCCCAGCCAATGGCAATTATGACAAGCTATAATTTAATCAATGGTGTTC
>BLMC01000262.1 GCA_011959805.1 Lachnospiraceae bacterium
TTGCATCAAAACCAAGAACAGATGAAAAACCGCCCCAATAATGGACTTATAGATTTTGATTTACAGAAAAAGATGAACGAAAAAAATATTAAACGTAATCCTCTTATTAACGAAATAGAAATTGATGTTGCAGGTAAATCAATCGGAGAAGTATTGGAACATTCAATAAATATTATTGAGACTACCCCCTCTTGTTTGGATTATGAATACGAAAAACCTCCAAAGGAAATGTTTTATTCATGGGTTTTTGCGAATGGATTAAGATAAATTATAAGAGGGAACACTTTTCCGAAAAGGGAGTAAATTAATACTTGCTGTACACCTCTACTTGTGTGTCTAATGACCCAATAGTATACCAGCAGATAGGAGTTTTTCTATGGAAAAAGTGACAATGAATGATATTGCAGAAGCACTCAATATTTCAAGAGTGACTGTTAGCCGCGCTTTCAACAATCAATCTGGAGTATCCGAGATACTAAAAGAACAAATCTTTACAAAAGCAAACGAAATGGGATATGCAAAGTTTCCCTACCAGTTTGTTGAATCACCTGTCCAGAAGGAGCACACTGTTTCTCTAATTGTCTCGCGACCTGACTCCACTTTGTTCTGGACCAATATCATCCATCGCATGGCACAGGAACTTTTAAAATACAATATTAATCTCCTATACACTTACGTCCCTTCCATCTACACCCGAGATTTTATGCTGCCCTCTATTCTGTTAAATGGCAGTGTAGATGGTATCATCATAGTAAACGTGTATACCCCCGAAATTTTGGAAACGATTAATTGTCTACCTATTCCAAAAATCTTCCTTGACACAGTCCCCTCTCTGTCTGAACAAAAATTGATGGGAGACTTAATCTTAATCGAAGGATATCAAGCAGAATGGAATATCACCAAAATTCTTATTCAAAAAGGGCACACAAATATCGGATTTCTAGGTGATATCAACTACGCTCGCACTAACGCGGAGCGTTACCGCGGCTACTGCGATTGTATGCAAACACATGGTCTGTCCATTCGTCCTGAATATTGTCTCACTAAGGCTATCGGCGTCTTTTCTTATGAGCGAGAACTGCGCACCTTTCTGGATTCCCTAACTATCTGGCCGACCGCATTCGTGTGTGTCAGCGATTATGTCGCACATTTCGTACAGATTTATATAGATGAAAAGACAAAACAATTACCACATCCCATTGTACTGACGGGCTTCGACAACACCGGTGAGTTCACCAACATTGCAGGACACATTATCACAGCCAATGTATCAACTGAACTGCTTGGCAGACGTCTTGCACTCCAACTAGTATTCCGCACGCAGCACCCAGATGCCCCCTACGAACTGACTTTTATCGCACCATCAATTGTTCATTTTCCATAAAATCAAGGGCTTATACACACAGACGGAGGCAGCTTTCGCTGCATACTCCGCGTCTGTGTGCACAGAAAAAGGAGACAACGCTAATCTCTCGTTATCTCCTATTACCATTTCATTTTTATCGATTCATTTCAAGCTGTGGTCCTATCGCATGATGATTCTTAATAATACTATCAATTTCCTTTAAATCAGAAGAAGGTAAATCCCCCGGAATCGTATTTTTAACTGCCGCCGTTGCATTTCCATATTCCATTGCCTTTGTGCAGTTCATATTGTGTGTAAGTAATCCATACAGTGCACCTGATATATAAGCATCACCGCTGCCAATGCGATCCACTACATCAATATTTTCATAAGCTGGTTCCTGCACATAGCAATCATTGATTGCATCATAGATACAAGAACCAAAAGAGTGAATTTTTGGCGAATGTACTATGCGCTGTGTTGATGCGACCACGCTAATCTTATAATCTTTTGTGAAACTTTTCATTATTTCCTGCACAGTGCCTTCTTTTTTAAAGGTTAATCTGGCAGTGTCCTCCGAACAGAAAAAGACATCTACATAGGGAAGAATCTGTTCGATACACGCTCTTGCTTCTTCACCTGTCCACAGATTTCCTCTAAAATTTACATCAAAAGAAATCAATGTACCATTTTCTTTAAAACGCTTTATCATTTCCACTGCTGTATTTCTAGTTTTCTGTCCAAGTGCCAACGTAATACCTGTCGTGTGGAAACAACGTGCAGAAGTAAACATTTCCTCTGGAAAATCGTCAATCGATATTTCCGTAAATGCTGTGTTCTTTCTATCATAAACAACATTTGGTTTTCTTGGATGCGCACCATATTCATAATAGTAAATTCCCAACCTAGCATCTTTTGTTTGATCGTAGACCAGATAATCATCGCTCACACCACAAAAGCGCACTCTGTTCTGTATATATCTCCCCAAATCATTTGCTGGAACTCTGGAAATAATCCCAGTCCGCAGTCCTAACAGTGATGTTCCTGACACTACATTTAACTCTGCGCCTCCTGCTTGTTTCTGGAACATATCTCCTC
>BLMC01000263.1 GCA_011959805.1 Lachnospiraceae bacterium
GGGTTGCATTACTGTTTATTTGTCAAGGTTCTTTTTATTTCAGTATCACTTGATTATCCAAGATACCGAGCGGAGAAGATGGGATTTGAACCCATGCGCCGCTATTAACGACCTACTCCCTTTCCAGGGGAGCCCCTTCGGCCAGCTTGGGTACTTCTCCAAATGGCAGAAATAAAAGCGGAGAGGGTGGGATTCGAACCCACGCGCCCTTGCGGACAAACGGTTTTCAAGACCGCCTCGTTATGACCACTTCGATACCTCTCCATATATTATTTTTTGCTATCGCTCTAATCCGCAATGCAAAAATTATTTTACCAAATCATTTTTGCTTTGTCAACTACTTTTTTTATTTATTTTTATAATTTCTTATGAAAAATTTTATTATATCTGTAGTTCTAACAAGCATCTCTTAGCGACGTGTTTTATCTTATCACGCATATATCCAGTTGTCAACACCTTTTTTTAATTTTTTAATCAAAACATCAGAATTGACCAATTATTTATCAAAATAAAGAAAGTGTGTGCCAAATTTATTGCCATATTCACAGTTACTTAGAATTTATTCCAACAAGATTTCTGCGATTCTTAAATCCTCTGGTGTTGTTATTTTAATGTTTTTATAAGAACCTTGAATTAGTTTAACCGGAATCTTCATAAAATATTCAACCACCATAGCATCATCTGTCACTGTAATTCCAGCAGCGGACATATTTTCTTCCTCCGATAGTAAGTTACTATACGCATCCGCAATCACATTTCTATCAAATGCTTGTGGGGTCTGTACCTGCCATACAGACGAACGTGTCGGGGTTTTTAAAATATATCCATCTTCATCTGATATTTTTATTGTATCTTTAACAGGCATGCCTGCCACACAAGCCTTCGATATCTGCACTTCGTCAATCACTCTGTCAATAATCTCATTATCTACAAATGGTCTTGCTCCATCATGAATCAATATATACTGACAGTCCCAGCTGATTGCCCGAATACCATTTGCCACAGAATGATAACGTTCCTTTCCCCCCTCCACAATAGCTCTTACCTTATGAAATCCATACTTATTCAGAATTTCATTTTCACAAAACTTCTGCTCGCCCTTTCCAACGACGAGTATAATATCATCTATCCGACTATCCTCGAAAACCTTTAAAGAATAATATAACACTGGTTTATCTCTAAGAAGAAGATACTGTTTGTGAATAGCACTCCCCATTCGTTTTCCCTGACCTGCTGCCAACACAATTGCCGTTATCCTAAATCCATTCATATTTATCTGCGTCCTCCCAATCTTTTACCGCTCTCCCAATCTAAGATTTGGAACTGCATTCAAATTATAACCGCTTCTTGTTCCCTTCTTATATTCATAATAGCCTGCAACTCCTATCATCGCTGCATTGTCTGTACAAAATATTGGCGATGGGTGGTAAAAAGCAATCTTTTGGTTTCTACACATTGTCTCAAAGGTAGCTCGCAATGCAGAATTAGAAGCAACTCCTCCTGCAATCGCAAACTTGTCAAAACCATATTCTTTCACTGCACGCAACGAGTGTTCTACAAGTACATCAACTACCGCTTTTTGAAAGGACGCAGCTACATCCGCCTTGTTTATCTCGATGCCTTTCATCTCACAAGTATTTAGATAATTTAATACTGCTGATTTCAATCCGCTGAAACTAAAATCATAACTTGCTCCATCCACCTTCGCCCGCGGAAAATGAATTGCATTGGGATTACCCTCTTTGGAAATCCTGTCAATTTTAGGACCGCCCGGATAACCAAGACCTATAGCACGCGCCACTTTATCAAACGCTTCTCCTGCGGCATCATCCCTTGTGTATCCTAAGATTTCATACTCCCCATAGTCCTTCACTGCAACAAGATGTGTATGTCCTCCAGATACAACTAGACATGCAAACGGCGGTTCAAGTGTCTTATTCTCTATAAAATTAGCACTGATATGTCCCTCTATATGGTGTACACTGATCAACGGCTTATTCGCTGCAAAACTAATTGCTTTAGCAGCGGACACGCCTACAAGTAATGCCCCTACAAGTCCTGGTCCATAAGTAACCGCAATTGCTGTAATTTCATCCAGCGTCACCTTTGCCTCACTTAGTGCCTCTTCAATTACATAATTAATTTTTTCAACATGCTTCCTCGAAGCAATTTCTGGCACCACACCACCATACAATGTATGTTGTTCAATCTGTGACGAAATAATATTGGATAAAACTTCGCGACCATTTTTTACAATTGCTGCTGCTGTCTCATCACAAGAGCTTTCTATCGCCAAAATCAATATATCTTGTGTTTTTTCTTCTTCCATAATCAAGATAAACCTTTCTGGTATTTATATTTTAGAACAGTTTTTATTCCTCTGGATTAACCAATTCAAAACCAAAAATTTTCCAATGTCCTGTCTCTGCCTCTTTT
>BLMC01000264.1 GCA_011959805.1 Lachnospiraceae bacterium
CACCAGTTGCTCCTAATACATTTTTTCTTGCCCATTTTATGTCACTATCCATAAATCTATCTGGTCGTACTAAAAATTCCGTATTAAAATCACAGCTAAAAGTCCTTGTATGTATAATTGGCGCTACTCTCAATGTCATCCCTCCTATTTGACAATATCAGAAAAAGAACCTCTCTCTCCATTGATGTAAACATAAGGTATTTTTTCCAACTCTTTAATAAGCTTATCACTATTATCCGTCATTACATTGAGCATATACTTCATCTCTTGTGTTTGTTTCCTTCCGCTGTTTTCTGCTTCTTGAATCTTTCTTGCAAGCTTTTGAACCTCATCTCTACTCTTAAATATCCATTTATTCTCTTCCCTTGCTTTTTGATCCCTCAAGGTTGATATTACAGAATCATTATCCTCCTCTTGTCTTTGGATATAGTTTACATGACTTTGTATTTTCTTACTCAACGCGAACCATATCCCCATAAATATTGGCAAATGAATATTTAATGGTTTCATCTTACCGGAACAATCATTGTCCATAATATTTGTACCTATAGATACTGGAATGATAGTTACTATCTTTTTATTTTCATCTTTTACAAAAAACGGACTGAATGCTTCCTCAATGATTTCACACAATTCTTCTTCGTCTGTATCATCTTTACACACATCATATTTTGTTACAATTATTGCAGTCGGCGGAAGTTCATTGTTACTCTTAAAATATTCACTAAAAAAAGTGTTAATGACATTACTACAGTTATCCCTGACATTATCTATTTTCTCATCAACATCATCTCCAAGCAATAAAGATCCATCTACACAAATAAACAAACTACTTGAATTATTTATAGCTTTTTTTACATCTTCATATTCTTCTAGATTACCTGAATTTTTTCTATCCAACAATCCGCCGGGATAATCAACCCAATCAAATGACATTATCGTATTATAACCATACTGTAAATCAAATACATACTTTGAGATATTATCTGTTCCAGCTGGAAATCTTTTTTCTTTATCTAATGTAACATCACAAAGTCTTGCATATCTGTCTCTAAGCTGAACATCTGTATCCTCATCTGTAGTAATTGTATATCCTCTAAGCCCAGCTCCCATTTTATAATACAACCCTAAAAGGTAGCAAGTCTTTCCTGCTCCTGACATACCCAAAATTGTAATTTGTGTTTTTTTCATATTATTATCCTCATCTTTCTTTCTCCAGTTTCTATATTTTCCAGTAGTTATTCTTCCATCCCTTGGTTTTTCAGCATCTTTTGGAATTGCCCACACCTTTCCAAACTGAACAACCCCGGGAATTTTACCTTGAATACATAAACTTCTAATCCAACGTGGTGTCAACTCCCACTTTTCTGCAACTTCATTTATAGTATAAAAATCTCTATTCATATTTATTACCATCCTAAACATTACCATCTTGCGATAATGCAATTACGGTACAAATGATACAATTTTACAGGTTCTCTAAATTTTATACCCAAATCTTTGAAACAATATATTTCCATACACATTATGTTTTATACCGAAATCGGAAGTTTGTCAATAGTTTTTTATAAACACACTCTTATGTCGATGTTGCAGTAACATCTGATGAACATAACTGCCTAATTAATTTTTCTTTCAAAAAAAGCAGAGACTCTCTTGAATCTCTACTTTCATAGTTATCATTTTGGTGTTATACTGCATATCGATGAAATTTAAAGCATAAGATCATTATATGTTTTGTAAATTTAGAGAAACACTTTACAAAACTGCAAATGTTCTCGACGTGCAGTATAATCAATAAGAGTGTTAGTATAGCATACAAAAATTGACATTTTGATGTTTGCAATCGCTAGAAATTGCATACCAATACAAATGTTGACACCATCATTTTCAATTATAAAGTATAATATCTAATCATTTTACAATTCCCCAACAAAATTATATCCAATCCGCACTTCCTGTGTCTTTACCCCGTCAACTTTCTTAGGCTCTCCAATCAGTATGCGGTTAATCAATCGGTTTAACACTATTTCGTCAAGTTCCGTAATGGCAGCATAACGTTTAATTTCCCCCATAAACATCTGTACATCACCCTCTGAATGTTCCTCCTCGCTGATAAGTGCCGCTATTTCCTGCATACGGTTCTGGTTGCTTTCCTGTTCCTTTTCCATTGCGTCCGTCAGCTTCAGAAAACGCTTTTCCGTAAGTATCCCCTTTGCCTTGTCCGCATATAAGCTGATAAAGGTATCATCTATCTCCTGATTGCGCCCTGCAAGGCTCTCATATTCCTTTTTCAGACTGTCCGTATCTGCAAGATACTGTTTTTCCATTCTCCGGCTCAGTCTGCCATAAAACGCTTCTTTGTCCTTTAATGCCATATCCGCAACTTCCTGTATGTC
>BLMC01000265.1 GCA_011959805.1 Lachnospiraceae bacterium
CTTCCAGCACAGACTCGCTGATGCGGTGGCTTGTGCAGGCATGGTTTGCCCGATTATTTCCGCACATATAATACACATACGTTTTCCCATTCCGGCTGACACTGTTTCGTACCATATTTTGATGGCAGTCCCCACAGAATACAATACCTGAAAACAAGTATACGGCTTCTTCCTTTGGCGCGACACGCATATCCTGCAACAGCAAGCGTTCCACCGCATAAAAATCTTCCCTGTCAATAATTGGCGCATGGTTGTTTTCCACCCGCACCCATTCCCCGGAAGGCTTCTGTATTGTCTTTTTCACCTTATGGTTGGGCGTGGTGCGTTTTCCCTGAACAAGCGTACCAATATAAAATTCATTCCGCAAAATGCGCCCTATTGCAACCGCTGTCCACTTTGCTTTTGGGTTTATCTGAAAGCCGGACTGGTAATTCAGCCCGCAAAACCGCTTGTATTCCATTGGGGAAAGTTCCCCGCGCTCATTTAATCGATCCGCGATGCGCTGCTGGCTTGCACCTTCAAGTTTCCATTTAAAAATGTCACGCACTACATCTGCTGCATAGCTGTCCACTACCAGCTTATGTCGGTCAGCAGGGTCTTTAAAATAGCCATATACAGCAAAAGAGCCAATGAAATCCCCTTTTTTCCTCTTGATTTCAAGCTGGCTCCTAATCTTTATGGATATATCGCGGCAATAGGCATCATTGATCAGGTTCTTGAAAGGAATCAGTATCCGGTCAGAGGAAGTCCGCCCGTTTATACTGTCAAAGCCGTCATTGACTGCAATAAAACGGATACCAAGCGCTGGAAATATCTGGTCAATATAACGTCCTGCCTCCACAAAGTTCCTGCCAAAGCGGGACAGGTCCTTGACAATTACACAGTCAATCTTCCCAGCTTCAATCTCCTTCATCATGCGCTTGAAATTCGGGCGGTCAAAATCCGCCCCAGAATAACCGTCGTCCACACATTCCATACAGGCGGTGATGTCCTCCCTGCCGGAAAGATAACTTTTAATCAGTTCTTTCTGGTTTACGATACTGTCGCTTTCCTCCTTGTCGCCATCCTCTTTCGACAGTCTGACATAGATTGCTGCGCGGTATACCCTATTTTCTTTTTTTTGTTCCATCGTGAGCCTCCCATGTAAAAAATTCCCTGTCAGAACGTTCCACAATGGGCTTCACTGGTTTTATGCTTATTTCCATGAATATAGCATTTTAAAACGTGAAAGTCAAGCAACGCTTGTGAAAATCATCTGATTTTGTCCCTTGTACCGCTACAATGTTTTCAGGTAATGTTCCAACCGGTCCTCCAGTGTTGCATCTGTGTCGGCAAAGCTGATTTTGACAACGGCTTTTCCACAGCGGTAACAGTACGGATTTCCAATCTGGCGCAGAAAATCCGCAAACCGCTGTCCACGCGGCAGCGTCCGGTCAACCTGTACATCCCTGATGTCCATTAGGGTATCCCTGTCAACGGTGCGCACATCCACCTGTTTCATCTGCTGTAACCTGCTTTTACTAATTGTCCCCATCGCATCACCTCCTGTTATGCTTGTTTTATATTATGAAAGTACAGCTTGTCATCATGTCTTTTTTTCTCCGTTTTATGTAGGATAAAACATAAAAGCCGTATTCTTTTCTGCCTGTGACAATGCCAGACACCATTACCCTCGAAAACGGTAAGGAAGTTTCTTCCCCCCGCGCTGTCCATTATATTTTTCCAATATCACACGGGCAAAACGAAGCGCAATATTGTTCGTGGAAAAATCTGCCCGCCCCCTGCGGTTAATCTCATCTGGGTCTGTCTGGGAAAGCCGTGTAATAAATGTGCGGTCATTCATTTCTGTTTCATACGTCTTTACAAAAAGCGCCATGCCTGACAGCACAGCAGCGGTCAGCGAACGCGGATCGCCCTGCCATGCGTCCCATAACAGGTGCAGCATACGGGTAAACGCTGCGCCTCCTAACAGGCGGTATGCGTTTACTAATGCACGTGTAGTAACAATCTCACCCGTTTTTCCTTTGCTTTTGCCTAACGCCCAAACAAAGCCGCTGTTTTCCACCAAATTCCGAATTTCTGTTGTTTCCGGGTCTGTGCCGGATTCTGCCAGTGCATTGGTAGACTGTGACAGACTCAAGCGTTTCTTCGCCTTGTCCAGCTTGTAACAAAGATCGGCTTCCTGCTCATAAGTCAGCCCGCTGTATACTTTACAATTCACCATCACACCGTTACCATGATTCATCTTCCGCATAGCAGAAATACGGTGCTGCCCATCCACGACATAAAATTTTCCATCACGAAAACTAACTATAATTGGATCAAGCAGACGCTCGTCCCATTCCCGTATCAGTCGGTCCACTTCCTTCTGATTAACAGGGCGCTGGTAAG
>BLMC01000266.1 GCA_011959805.1 Lachnospiraceae bacterium
TATTACTGGAAAAAACGCCTTGCAGCTCCAGCACCGAAAACAATGCTGTGAAAGCACCTGGGCAACCATCTCCTCCATCTGCTCCGGGCCACCTTGGGCATTGGCCACTGGGACCATCTTGATCAGAAAGTCCTGGTCGAAGTTGAGGGCGGAGACAACGTTGGTGCGGGAATCGATGTCGATTCCCACAAAAAGCGTTGACAGAGAATGGTATAGATAAGGGAACAATGTCAATTAAAAAAAGAAATTCTATTTTGTGTTGTGAAAGGTGTCTGAATATAAGTTCTTATTTTATGATGCAACTTTGATGCAATTTCGATACAATCATGATGCATTTCCTGTGTAAAATAATATTGATATGTATGCTCGAAATCGTTTTATGTATATGGACATTTTAGTGAATTATGTCAGCAAATAGATGTCCTGTGTACAAATAGGAGAGGAAGCTCCATTATTTTATTATGACAAAGAATTTTTCGGGATATAGGAGCATACACAGGAGGAAAAATCATGAAAAAACGAGTTGAAAAAATTAAATATATATGTATGATGTTGTTGTGTGTGGGTGTTACTTTTGGTTGCGTATCTGATCAGGATACAAATTTACCTTTGGAAACGTCCACAAATATTTTAGTGGACCAATCAGAAGTAGTACAAACTTCAAATCAAGAGGAAGAACAAAAAAGTTCCTCACAGGAAGAAACACAGGAACAGACGATTCAGGAAGGGTATTCTCCTGAAAGGCAGATGAAACAAAATGAGAAAATATTTTATGAGGAGATGGAAAAACAAGGCATTGACCAACAAACGGCAGAAGAATATTTTCAGACTTTAATTGAAGGCAATCTCTTTCAAGATGGAGAAATGGCACTTACAGGGATTCGGATAGACGATATTGACAAAAATGGACAGAAAGATATGTTGGTTATGGTGCTCGATGCGCAAGAAATGCCGTTTTATGGTTCTGGTGGTCTTTGGTTTTACATAAATGATGATACGCCTTATTGTTTTTCTGAGGAAATGTGTTCGTATTATGGTTGGTTTGATATCTTTTGGGAGGATATTGACAATGATGGAAATGTGGAGATTGTATTTAGTGCACAGGGGACAGGCTGTGGCGCTGTGGGAGATTCCTATAAGGCAATTTTTAAATACAGAAATTCATTGACAGACAATTCCAAAAAGCATAATATTGAACGAATGCAATTACCTTCCGATTTTGATGAGGATTATGACTGTGGAATAAAAATAGAAGTGTTTCAGGAGCCAGAAAAAAATCAGTACAGTGCCTTTTGCCCATATTTTGATGAGACGATTTCTTTCCAAGCTGAGAATATAGGGGAGGATTTGCCAAATACAGCGCGCTGTGTGGGCAGTGAAGTACGAGGGTTTTATAACCTATGCGCAGTAGAGTACAATGGAAAAATGGTATTGCAGGCTTCAGAATATTTAAATGGCGAAGGTGGAACTGTACATAACGTTGCGACGGCACAGTTTTTGATTACATGGAAGGAAGATGGTACACCAGAAATCATAAAGTGGTGGATTGAGGAGGATAAAAATATTTCCGATAGTTGAGATAGTATTATTGCTTTTTACCAGAGAATTTAAAGTTACTTTTCACGGGTCAGGAATGCGCAATACAGGCGCATTCCGCGGTCTGCAATTAGCTGAATACTAAAGTGTCCATTGGTTAAGATAATCATTACGAAAAAGGAAAGAAGATTCAAAACGGGAATTTAATATATTTTTTTGTAGATTAACATTCCATTACCATAAGGGTCATCGTCTGCTCCAAATTCTTCCTGAACAAATTTGTAACCATTTTTTTCAAGAACCCTCACAGAAGCACTATTTCCACGGATAACACGTCCATATAAAATGTTTATCTCAAAAGTGTGTGTTATAAATTCTGTTATAGCTTTTAAAAGCTCAGTAGCATATCCTTTTCCACTATGTTTTTTGCATATTGTGTAACCTATTTCTAATTCATTGGAATTTTCGTCAGTTTTATTTACCCCTGTATCGCCTATTAATTCCCCTGTGTTCTTTAATTCAACCGCTAATACATATGGTAAATGTTTATTATTCACACAGTCTATATAAAATTTAATTGCGTCTTTGGTTTCTTCCATATCTGCATAGCTTTCATTTGGAAACCATTTTTTTACTTCTTCTTCCAAATGATTTTCATATAAGCATCTGGCATCTTCTATCTTAAATTTTCTAACTTTCAAATTTTGTGTTTCAAATATATATTCCATTTCTTTTTAAAGCTCCAATTGTGAATTTTCTAACAGATGAAATGTTCTAATTTATTCAATGATTCAATATTATGATGTTGGGGTCAAAAGGTATTTTGCCCCCTATGATACCACGGATTG
>BLMC01000267.1 GCA_011959805.1 Lachnospiraceae bacterium
GAATCTTTAGAATATCCAACTCATTAAAAAACTGAAAACAGTCATAAACCATTGTTCCACCCATCCTCTTTTACTCTCCAAAATATAATTCTTTCATTCCTCGTAAAATAACACACCTAAAATAATAGGAAATCCTAAAATTAATGGGTAAATATACCGCTCATAATCAATTGCATTACATGGTCCTGCTAAAGCCGTCAGCGTCGTCAGGCCAAACACAAGCATAAATGCAAAGCCACATCTGTCCCCTCTACCCAGCTTCATCAGCCAGCCAATCAGAACTACCCACACATAAAATGCACTTGTCATAAGAATATTTATTACCGGAATCTTCATCCATACCATATCATATAGAGAACATAAGTCCCTAAACCATACATGTATTTCATCATAAACATTCGAAAATTCAAAATATCCATCTCTGCCAGCATTATGCATACTACCAACACTCGTTCTGTATAATTTCTGTACGTCATTTACAATAGGATAGAAATAACCATAATAATTACTTATCGTTGCCGCTACGTACGTCCCAGGGTGTTTCCAAAACATAGCAAACCAAACTTTGAAATAATTTATCAAATCCTTATTGTCTGCATCAATCCGAAATGTACCTTTGACCGGATCTGAGACATCAGATAAATATATCTTCGCCAAAATATCATATTTCAGCACAGCGTTGACTACTTCTCGCTCCTGTTCTGTCACCTCATCTCCATGCTTTTGTATATATCTTGCTGTCTGCTGAAAAGGAATAGATAATGCTTCTCTTACGCTCCCGTCAGCAATCCCTGCAGCAGGCAGTATTATATTAGAAAAACCAAACTGGATTAAAGCAGTTAGCACAATATACACAAACCATCGTTTCCAATATTTCCTATATAGAAACAGCAAAAAAACAAATGTAAATTCTACAATGTATAAACCATTTTTCCGCAACAGCAAAACCATCAATGCGGATAGTAAAACACCGAAACTATACTTTATTTTTTTCAAAGAATTATTCGCAGATTTCAATAACCCATGCAGATTTACCCCAAATAATAAAATAAAGCCTGCAAAAAGTGTATCTTTAGAAATCATAATAGTATACTTGGATACCCACGGGCATATCACCCAGAATATCAATGCGAACGTTGCTACACAGGGCTTTTTTAATTCTCTTGCACAATATATACAGCTATACGACAAAATACCCGCACTCACTACACATTGCACAATTGCACATATAAATACAGAATATATGTCCCCTCCCCCAAATTTTCTAACAATATCCATAATAATTCTAATAAACCCTGTATATAATATAGGGTGATGATTTGTCAAATATACACCTTCCCTAGGCAATAACACAGAGTTTGTCAATCCAGTAGGATAGTTGAATGCCATATACAGAATATCCTCTGTATCCCCCATAAACATTGCTGGATAGTAAACGAAAAGAGTTCCTCCCCACAATACGAGCAATATAATAAAAACAAACAATCCTACATATTTTTTCTCAAAAAAACGAATCACGAAACAAGTTTTTCGATTGTTCATCAATTTGTCATATTCATTTGTCATGATAGTAAATAGTTTTTGAAAAAACAAATAATATCCGCCTACTATAATAAAACTTTTTACACACTGTATTCCCCCTAAGAACAGTATATCCAGACTCTCATATTTGTAAATAGCTGTTCCAGTAAAAAGGCTTATAGAAGCAATCAGAGTCAACATTTCTACTGTAAACCTTTTTTTCCCATACTCTATACCAGCATCAGAAATCTTATAATATTTTACAAGAAACCACAGTAAAAACAAAGTTGTAAGAGGCTGCGCATCAATACTATTAAAAAAAACTGAAATATCTGGCAAAAACGAATATATCTTTTCAAAATTTGTTTCTACTGTTCCCCTCTCTACGATTCCATAATTCATGGAAAAACTAATTACTGTCCACAATACTTTACCTGACAAAGCTATTTTTTGCCAATTTAGTCCATTTTTCTTATCCTCTTTTTTATACATTTTATACAACACTCCCTGATAAAATTTGGATACTGTGATCGGTTCTCTCCCATTTATGAAACACAAATGGCGTGATTCCTTACACTTTTGGTATCATTTTCCCATGACTGTAGTATTTTGCAACTTTCAATGACGCGATCCACATTCCCTCCACCTCTAACAAATGTATATCTTACAGCAGATAAGTCTATCTTCATAGTACCACATCTACCTATACACATACTCACACTCCCATGAAATCCCTATTTTTTCTGAAATGTATCGCGCTCAGGCGTATCGTCAACCACCACATGAATAATTTTATCAGCAAATTCTGTAAACA
>BLMC01000268.1 GCA_011959805.1 Lachnospiraceae bacterium
TGCGTATTGTGCCAATAATCCAGTGTATTATGTTGATCCGAGTGGAAATTATAGACAATGTGTTAAAGATGCATTTGATGCTATAAGAAAAGCAAATCCTAATATGTCAGCGTCAGCCGCCTATGATTTAGCGTTGAAACAAACTGGTAAATCAAGAATGATTCCTACAGGACTTAAACGTTGGAAACATTTTGTATATTTTAGAAAGAATAAAGTTTATCAAAGAAATAATTTATTTAACCCAAATCAAATGACTACATGGACAAGAAAAAAGAAAGTAATTTATGGGACAAATAAACAGAGAATGGCGGCTGGAAACGCACCTATTGGATATGATGGTAGACCTGTTGAATTACATCACTTGTTGCAATCACAAAATGGACCAATAGTTGAAATGTCTGCAACGAGTCATGATAAGTTTTACTCAGTAATTCATATGAATACAGGACAATCGAAATCAACAATAAATAGAAGTAAATTTAATACTTCGAAGAGAAATTATTGGAAGGATAGGGCAAGAGATTTTAAATAGGAATGATAGTGATATCAAAAGCAGGTGTTATTTGAATTGTGCCTATTAAGGGATTGTAAATAACATTGTCAAATTGTACAGGTCAAAAAACGTAGATATAGCAGGTTATGCTGAGGCTTTTTGACCTATATAATTTGAGATAGGGACAAGCAAGATGGTAAAGTTATTTATTTACAATTCCTAAGATGTATTTGTATATTTTATATTTTAACATCAGTTTATATGAATAAATTGAATATTTATTCAATTTAAAACTATAAAAATATAACTTTTACAAAAATTTTTAGGCTACTGTTATAAAATAATGTTTTAGATAGTACAAAGAAGTTTTTAGCGTATTCATTATTAGGGATTTTTAGGAGGATTTGTATGTACGAAGAGATTAAAAAAATGATTGAAGAAGCCGGAGAGGATATTATAGATTTTAGGTATGGTGTTTCGGAAAAATGGATTCAGCTTGCAGAAGAACGTTTAAATATCAGATTTCCAGAATCCTATAAATGGTGGCTTCGTAATTATGGAGGAGGGGAGATATATGGTGAGGAAATTTATGGGATTTATGAACAGGATTTTGATACTGTAGTTGGTGGCGATATAGTATATATGCATGAAATAAATAAAAAGCATCCTATATATCCTTCAAATGCACTTGTAATAGGGAGAGGAATTGATCAAGTATTTTATTTTAATTTAGCAATTGTGCCTGAAGATGGAGAATATCCAATATATGAATTTTTTACTGGTGAGAAATATGCGGATAATTTTATTGAATTTCTAAAGAGAAGAATACTTGAAGATTAGAGAAGCGGTCTATATAACATATGATAAGAATAGGTCATTAAGAGTATTAATCTAAGAGGTTATGACCTAGTAGCATTGGATGCAGAAAGTGCAAGAATCTACTACCATTATGCATCCGATAAGATGAGTAGTATTACCCATATGGCAAAAGAAGATCAAGTGATTTCTGTAAATTAAGGTTTTCTATGATAAGTAAATAGTTAAGGGTAGGTGTTAATTTCATCTACCTTTAATCATTTACACATGATTTCGGCTTTTTGGAAGATTATCCTAAACAAGCCAGAACTAAAATTTTGCTATTTTGCGCAAGATTTCATTGTTAAGTACCTAAAAGTTTTTGGTATAAAATATGATACCTATATACCATGAAGAGGAGATTATGGCATATGCAAATGCGAATGCAAATGTTTGAGAAAAGAGTAGATTTTATGGAAGGACTAAATGCGTATATTTCGCCTGTTGATCCAGATTGGAGGGGAAGATTAATTCCCCCCGAACCTGAAGACTTAGCAGATTTGCAAATGTATTTAGAAATGCAGAAAGAAAATCCAAAAGTACCAGAGTCTTATTTAAAATTTGCATGTTATGCGGCTGAAGGCGATGGAGGACTTTTGTCTGATGTTTTACTTGGAGAATTTTATCTAGTTAGATTGCCCGAAATAACAGAAAACCAAAATAATAAGTTGTATGTTGATGGACTTAATTGTTTCTGGAATGAGATGGGGGTGATGTATTTTATAGATTTAAAAAACGATGGTAAAATATCCTGTGAGGGAGATTTTTATATTAGTTCATCGTTTGAAAATCTTTTATTTCAATGTGCTGTGCGAAAATTTGAGAAAAAATATTTCCCTAAATATTTTGGATTTGGATATAAAAGTTTATTATCATTTGACCAAAAAAGAGAATTAGATATTGTTTTAAAAGAGTTTATCAAAAAAAATCAAATGCAGACAGTTTGGTTTAATGATGAATA
>BLMC01000269.1 GCA_011959805.1 Lachnospiraceae bacterium
AAGTTTTATCATAGGCAGCATATTCCGGGGCATGTTGTTCTCATGACAGGCTATGATGAAGCAAATATATATGTTCATGATAATTCCAAAGCAGAAGTGCAGATCATTCCGATTGCAGAACTGGAACTGGCATAGGCAGAAGACTATATAGGGATAAGCAAGAGAAATGCATATTTTGGGATTGATATGAAGTCCCTGGAAACAGATATGGCGTGGATTGTACAAAAGGGCGCGGGGAAAAATGCAGAGACCTATTTATCTTCACCATTAAGTTTTATAGGACAGAGAGGGCTTGACAGGTTCATCGGGAATTTCCAGAATGGAAAAACATATTTTCTGAAGAAGAATTACAGAAAATATATTTCCACTTTATTGAATACACAGGAAGCATTCTCCCAGAGCTGCCTTATGAAATCAGTGGGCGAAGATCGGGAATTATTAATCATCATAGGGCATCCAGGGATAAATTTGCGCAGACACTTGTGAAGTATAAGGATTTCTTTGGGGGAGGAGCTTGTGAAGCGGTGGCTCATCATTTTCAGAAAAGTGGGAAAATTATTGAAAAAATCGTAGATGGTTTTATAGAGGATGTAATGAATTGTTCCTTCGGACAGCCAGAGAAATATATTCCGTTATTTCAAGCATTGAGAGGTTGCGAAGAGGAAGCATTCTGTAAAATTCTATATACTCAGAATTAAATAAATTGTCGGCAAAATTGTCTTGTTTCAAAAAATGTGACAGAGGAGATGAGTGCTGTGGGAAAGCTATTAGTCGTGTCATTGGACGAAGCAGAAAAAGGAATATTTGATAAAATATTAGAAATCGTTAATGAAGCTGATATCAGTATAGACAGAAAATTAGATGAGAGTCAAAGTGACATACAAATCGATGGATTGAGCATTATGCCAGGGAAACATAAGGTAATAAAGAAAGGTAAAGAAACCAATTTGACCAATATAGAATTCCGTATTTTTTATGTACTGGCACTCCATCAGGGTATAACGCTTTCCAAAGAAAAAATTTATAATTATGTCTGGAATGGCGAATATCTTCAGGATGACAGCAATATTACTTCCCATGTCCGCCGTCTCTGAAAGAAAATCGAGGACAATCCAAGTCAGCCAGAATATATTCAGACGGTACGTGGGGTTGGATATAAAATGAACCGGATAAAAAAGAAACAGGCAGTGTTCTAAGCAGAAGGCTTGGAACACTGCCTGTTTCTTTTTGGAGCATAGATTTGAACTCGGGGTGGTGTAATATCTGCGGATATGTTAATAATGATAATAAGATTTAAGGGAGGGCATAGGTATGCAGAATAAAATATGGGAACAAGTGGGACAGTTTTTAAACCAGCTGCGCTCTGAGGATGTAACAAGGGATACTGCAGTAGAGGTGCCAGGATATAAGGAAACCCAGAAAGAAATGGAAGGGCTTCGTGAAAAGTGTGAAATAATGATGCAGCAACTCCCACAGGAACAGCGGCAGTTACTTTTGGAGTGGATGGCAAAACTGGAAGATATGAATTCACTGGAAGGACAGAAAGCGTACTGCCAGGGATATGTGGACTGCATCCTCTTGTTAAGCGGCATGGGGCTTTTGCGGCAGGACTTGTCCACGGAAGAATTGATGAAATGGATCAGACAGTAAAAGAGGCTCATTTTTGCACGGGGAATCCGCTGCAGGAATGAGCCTTTAAAATGCAGGGAAAAAGTGACAAAAACACCGCCTGGACACAGCATTCATCTGTTACTCTGGTTCTGAGAGTTTTTCATTTACGGACAGCAGCGCCTCTGTGGTGGCGAGGATGACTTTGAGCTGTCCTTCGTCACAGCGGGTCAGCAGACGCCCGATTTTCTGGTATGTATCATCGGCCAGGTTCTGGTTGGGGTAGATCACGGTGTCTGCTGACAGATTGAAGTAACGGATGACCTTTTCAAAGACCTCATAGCTTGGGCTGTTGCGGAAACGTTCAAGGTCTTTCAGGTACGACAAAGAAATATCCAATTTTTCAGCTAATTCAGCCTGGGTAAGCTTTTTGTCCATCCGTGCATTTTTCAGTACCATGCCGAACTGTTTTGGATGAAGAGCCATAGTTTCACCTCCTAAAAGTATGATAGTGCCACACCCTGCAAATGTAAAAATGGCGTGGCAATACTATTTTAGGACGGTGTAACCATACTTATTAAAGAAAAGGAGTGTTTCATAATGGACAGGGGAGCAGTGATGCGGTCAAAAAAATCCAGGTGACATCCGCAGATATCTGCACCATCAAAGGTATGGCTGTATCATACTGGAATTTAAACAGC
>BLMC01000270.1 GCA_011959805.1 Lachnospiraceae bacterium
GACGTCTATATCTATTTATAGGCGAAAAAACCTTTGTTTGTCAAGGAAAAATGCCTAAAATTTGGTGTTTTTTAGACGTTTTTTATTAATCGTTATTATTCATGGCCTAGAAAGTCGTTAACAGTAACTGTTCAGGGTGATATAAAAACTTTTGCTATATAGAAATCGCGCTTCACACCCAAAGCACATTCTTATGAAATACACAATACATGTATATTCCCCAACCAGGAAAAATAACTGTCAATCTTCTAATTTCACTAAATCTGTAAACGAATAATTGACGTCTTTTTCCTCATCATCAATCTGAAGCGTATAGCTTCTAGGCTGAAAACCAGTCTTGCGCAGGGTTACAACATAGCTTCCGGGCACCTTGTTAAAGCTGATGGGGGTAATTCCAATATAGCTGCCGTCTAGGTATGCCTCTGCGCCATCTGGCGCGTCAATGTAGACTTTATATTTGCTCTTGGAAGACACCACTGTATCCTTGGTGTCCTCATTCTCTTTCTCCGAAGATTTTTCCTCAGTGTCTTCCTCTTCTATATCCGAAGATTTTGACTGATATTTTTTGCTTGTCGTACCCTCCTCCTCGTCGTCATCCTGACTAGAATCCTTGTCTGACTCGTCCTTCTCCGACGTATCTTTACTGGTCTTTTCACTAGAAGATTCCTGTGTTTCCTCCTCGCTCTTCTCAAGCTCCACAGAAATATTTGCAGAGGGTTCCGCCACTCGAATATACTGTGCCACCGCATCATATCCTTCCGCTGTAATTCGCATTCGATGTAGTCCGTATTCAATTTCTACAGGCTTTGACACATCAACCTCTTTGCCGTCAATTGTAACGTTTGCTGTCATTGGCGTAAGCGTAAAGATAACTGTTCCTTTCTGTACTACTGTGATTTCAACTTCTCCCAAATCCCAGGCCATCTCCTCATTTCTAGCAAATGTAATCTCTTGTGTCGCACTGCTTCCCTTATGGCTGACAGTCACTTTATGCGTTCCCTCTGGGACCACCAACAGCATGTCCTCCGCCACTTTCCTAATTACTCTGTCTCCAATATCAATCCAACCATTTACAAAGTAATCCTCATTTTGTAATCGCAAGTACCCATGCCCTTTTTCGACATAGATTCCATAAATCATATTTTTATATCCCCAAACACTAAGCACATCCATTTGATTCACTTCCATCATATCTGTCTCTTTACCGTCTGATACCACAACGACATGTCCACTAATATTATAAGTGTCATTGCCAATCGTTAATGTGCCTTTGTGCAAATCCATATTATAGTTTTGTACCTCTTTGTAACTGACACAATCAGGGTTCTCCTTAATATAAGCCAACGCCTTCCTAGGTTTGTAAAAACGCACTGTAACGACGCTTCCCTCCTGCAACTGTTTTATGGAAAGCGCCTGGTCATTTTTGTCATATATTGTTGTTGTCCCATCATAATGCAGTGTATATCTGCGCGAGGACATAATATTTTGAAACTGTATTGTCTCTGCTTCCAAATCTTTTCGGACTACTACCGCTGCATCTTCAGAATCATAAATCCCACTTCGGTTCATGTCATTTATTATCGGTTCTAGTTTTGTTTCCTCTGCCATATTTGGGCTTGGTGTCGAAATCGCAGTGAAACGCTCTGTACTTCTGGCACAGCCTGCAAATGCAAACGCAATTGTCATAAACATAGCCGCTATTATCCAAATCCTATTTCCTTTTATCATGGTGTCTCTCCTTACTTCTCTCGTACAGTCCTTCATAAAACTGCTCTCGCCGATCCTGTTTCATCGGAAATGCTTTCCGAAAACATTCTACATCATCTATCAATTGATAATAAAGATTCCCCTCCGCCTCCGACAGCATCACTTTGATATCACCATCTGGATTAATAATACAACTATCCCCTGTATAGCTGATACCACCAATATTACCTACACAGTTTATGGCAAGAATATAAACCTGATTTTCAATCGCGCGTGCACGCAAAAGTGCCTTCCAGTGTGCATTGCGCTTTGCCGGCCAGTTTGCCGGTACAATAATAATATGCGCCCTGCGAGAAGCTGCTTGAAAAATCTCAGGAAAACGCAAATCATAACAGATAAAGCAGCTGCAAAGAATGCCATTCAACGAAAAGAACGCGAGCGTGTCGCCTCCTTGAAACTTCAAATCCTCCCCGGAGTATGAAAAAGGATGTAATTTTGCATAGTCAGACAAAACAGTTCCAGTACCGTCCACAATGGTATAATGATTCTCACACTTTTTTCCGCA
>BLMC01000271.1 GCA_011959805.1 Lachnospiraceae bacterium
TGCTTTATATGGTAGAAAAACTACTTCTTTTCTAACATTGATATCATTCTTTGCACTATTTTCTATTTTTAAAAGTTGTTTTTTAACCTTTTTATAAATATTATTTTCATTAAATTTGCTGTTTTCTAATGTTGTATGAATATGATAAAGAGCTTCGCAGTACGCTTCTATATAGGACACGGTAACATGTCCTTCCCCTTCCATTTTTTCAATGCTTTCCCCCAAAGAAACTGCAAATTCCTGACATTCCGCAAGCATATTTTGCACTAAAATTAAATTTTTCTGAATCAATGCCTCTTTTATTTCTTCATGGGCTTGATATAAGCTCTGTATTGCTTCCAATACTTCCTGTTTCTGCGATTCTCTCATCTTGTACTCCACCTGATTCAAATTATCGTATGGATTATCGGAACATCTCTGTCTGTGTGCGCTATATTCCTCATATAGCACAGCACTTCGCTCCGCATAAGCTGCGGTCCTGGCATATCCGAAAACAATTCTATTGCTTAGCTAATGCCGACTTTTTGCTTTTTATATCAACGCATTTCCCTGCGATCCGCATTCGCGGTAAAATCGTCTTTTGACCATTCATTCCCAGTTCCACGCATATCAACCGTTATTTGCATCTGTATATTTTATTTGTATATTCTTAGCAGAATTTAAAGCGATTGTGCTTTTGTATCCGCAGTTTTCACATACAAATTCTATCCCCTGCCTTATCCCCTCTGCACCGCACACGGAACAAATTCTCCCAGTTCCTTTGGCGTTAATCTCCACCAACTCAATCGAATTAAGTTTGCATTTATATAGCAACCGTTCCCGAATATAACCGCGAAAACTTCTTGCAAGTTTTCTATTAACAGAGTGGGAATAAATTTTAGTACGATTTCTTGTGATAGGTCTGGTTATTACAATTTTCACTGGCTTTTCTACCCGAAACATTCTGTTGATTTCTGCATTGATAAACGTTTCTGTTCTGCGTCTTTCTTTCTCCTTTTGTCTGTCATATTTGAGTTTTCCCAAATTATTGCTCTCAATATGTTGTACTTTCTGTCGATTGCCGCATCTCGTACTTTGTTCCAATACTGTATACATTTTGCAACGTTCCTGGTTTTTCTTTGCAAGTCGTTCTGTCTCCGGATTCACTATGGATTCCAATTGTTTTCCATAAATATTTCCGTTGGACAGAGTTAACATATCTTTACTGCCAATATAGAGATACACTGTGTTTGTATAATCATTGTGTTTCTTGATTTTTGTTGTCACCGGCACTGCAAGCGCCACAAAGTTTTGCTTAATCTGAATCTGTATTTGTCTATCAAATATACGGTTGTCCTTTAATGGAAGAACTACTCTCTTTCTTGGTATTCTGCACACAATACGCATTGTACCATTTTTATAAGAATATCCATTTGGCGAAATCCGAAAGAAATCCATTCTATCTGTCTTTGGCTGCGATAAATATCTTCTAGTAAGTCTACATAACAGATTATGCAACCGAGTCACATCAATCTCAAGTCCTATCGCATTCTTTGGCATATCATATTCCTGATGATTTAAAACAGCAGCATACATTGTATTGAGTTTCAACACAGTCCTTAAATAAATTCTATCCTCATCACTCAGGTTTTTGTTAGCTGTAATGCACTCTCCAATTTTATTTTTGACCATGCCCCAATTTCGTTTTATATCCGCAACTGCATCAGCAACGGCAAGTTCATAATAGACAGCAGGTAAGTTTAACAATTCTCTTAATCCGCAGTGACGCATCTCATTTAAAATATTGTATACCGGAGTTAATAAATTGAGACTTTTTATCCCAGCATACTTCTCATAGACATAATTTTTGGTCTTGCAGTAATCAGATGCAATCCCTCTTAGAAATTCCATTGTTTCCTCAGGCAAATGTTCGCTATACTGCCAGACTACTTTTGTCATAATATTTTCTGAAGACATCATTCCCATCCTTTTATCTCATATAAATACCTAGTGGGCTTGCGTTTAAGCTCTATTAACATAGAACTAATTTACACATTGCAATCCTGTCAGAGACTTATCTCAGTCGGAGATTGTATTTCCACTGAGATAAAATTATATTGTACTCACCACTTATAAAAGCAGGAGTCTTCTTTAGCTGAGATAGATGAAATTCATATTCCAAAAACACAATACCAATTTTCGTAGATTTCAATAATCTGCGAAAGTTTCTAATTAAGATAGAATATAAGCCTC
>BLMC01000272.1 GCA_011959805.1 Lachnospiraceae bacterium
TGGACCTATGTCAATACTTTGGACAAAAAAAGTATTGACATAGGTCCACAAGCCGTATGCCTGTATCGCTCATACCGTCAAGGAGTGCGTCGAGCTGCTGCCGCTGCGTGTTCTTCTCTGGCGGCGTTTCCAAAAGGAATTGGTCTACGGATATATGTATGGTAACGCTGTATCAGCTCAAAGAATATCTGTAAACTTGGGTGCTGCCCCTTGTTCTCAATGTTCGCAAGGTAGCGCGGCGAGATAAACATTTCGTCGCCTACTTTCTTGCGGCTCTCCTTGCGTCCTTCACGTGCTGTCTTTATCGCTGCCCCAAAAGCCTTGAAGTCGTATCGTGGTACAGGTCTTTTTGCTATAATTATTCACCCTATTACATTTTACTGTTCACCTTTCCTTTTGGATATGCCTACACAGTTCTATTAGTTAGCCAATATAATTCACGATCAGACACTTTCTATTATTCGGCTGTCCGCGTATAATTATATACTGATATAGTTTGAAGAAAAGACGGGAGAATATATGGAATATATGTCTGCACCACAGGCAGCAAAAAAAATGGGGCATTTCAGAAAGGCGGGTACAGATACTTTGCAGCGAGAACCGTATACCGGGCGTTTCAAAACTTGGGTATATGTGGCTGATACCAAAGGACGCGGAAAAGCCCGCAGACGCAAGAAAAAAAAGCAAAGAAAATGAACACACATAAAATCCTGTTAGTTGAAGATGACGCGGAAATCAGCGAAATGTTGGCAAATTACCTGTCAATGGAAAATTATGAGGTGGCTTGTGCCGCAGACGGGCAAGAAGCCTGTAATCAATTTGACAGTGGCACGTTCAGTATTGTGCTGTTAGATTTGATGATACCCAAAATCAGCGGAATGGAGGTTATGCAGCATATCAGAAAGAGCAGCGTAGTCCCCGTTATTATTATTTCCGCAAAAGATACCGAAGCAGACAAAACCCTTGGCTTGGGATTGCCCGCGTTATCCTCTGCAAGCCGGAGCTTCTCATACTGGACAAACCTACAAACGGGCTTGACCCCGCCGGAATGAAACAAATCCGCGAGTTATTGAAAACTCTTTGCGCTGAATATGGCATAACCATTATGATTTCCAGTCATATCCTGTCCGAAATTGAAAGTATTGCTGATACAGTCAGTGTAATCAATCATGGGACAATGGTGAACGAAATCAATATGAAAGAAATTGAGCAAATGAACCTGTCCTATATCGAGTTATCCGTACTGGACATAAAGAAAGTGGCCTTCGTATTGAGCGCAAAACTAGGTCTCTCCAATTTCAAAATTGTAGGGGACGGACAAATCCGTATCTATGACAGCGGCATTTCTACGCATGAATTATCAAAAACACTGGCACTTAATGATATTGATATCACATCTCTTAGCAAAAAAGCTGAAACTTTAGAAGACTACTTCTTAAAAATGACTGAGGAGGTGGGAAATAATGTTGAAACTGATTAGACTTGAATATGAAAAAGGAAATATTACAACACATATTCGCAATGATGCCATTATGACACTTGTTCTTTTACTGTTCTTGATTATGACAGCCGGAGATGCAGGTGCGGATACTACTTCCATGGGATTTTATGAAAAAAGTATCATCAATGCGGCTGTAGAGCTATACAGCAATATGTCATATATTGTTTTTACAGGAGTTATGTTGGCTGTTTTTATTATAGAAGAGTATGAAAAAGGAACAATCAATCTAATGTTTTCTTATCCTATCAAGCGAAAAAAATTATGTTATCAAAAATTGTAGCTATTTGGTTATTCAATGTTTCTTCATTAGTATTGAGCAAATTATTTATTTATGGCATTTTATATTTTTTAAGTGATTTTCTTTACCTACCTACTAATGATATTCCATTGTCTTCGCTAATGTTTTGGTTAGATATGCTTCTTAGTTCTGTCATAATGATAAGTATCGCCTATATTGGATTGCCGTTAGGTCTAAAAACAAAATCCTCAAAAGTTACTGTTGTTACAGAGGTTCTCATTGCCTGTTTTTCTTATGGAAATATAAATGGATATACATTATTAGGAAACATATATTATTATGCTTTTTAGTTATACTTACTGCCTTACTCTTGTTTCTATCAATTTCTAACATTGAAACAAAAGATATATTGTGAAAATTTATTTAGCTAAATTGTAATTATGGACCTATATCAATACTTTGGACAAAAAAAGTCGAAAGATTATACAGCT
>BLMC01000273.1 GCA_011959805.1 Lachnospiraceae bacterium
AGAGCTGTTCTCTACAACTTGTTTGTCCCACAAAACGGGTGCCGCTTTCACCACATTTGTCGTAAAGGTTCCTGCTGCCCTACAGGGCGCACTACTATAAACCAACGCCATATCCATTCTATCTTTGTATTTAATATTTGCTGCCGTACCCGCCGCCTCAAAACCTTTTGCCGCGGTCACACCGCCCTGAATTTGTTCCATATCTATATTCCTTCTTTCCTCATATTGTTATGCTATTTGTTAAACGCCTCAATATTTTCACTGTTGAGTACAAAATCATAATAATTCAAATCCTCACGCTGTTTCCAGCCAACACTGTGCCAGAACGCATTCCCAATATCATTTTTCGTAAATGCGATAAGACTTACTTTATTAATCTGCTCCTGCCGCAATGCGTCCATACAAAATACCACCATTGCTTTTCCAATACCGCGCCTGCGATACGCCGGATTCACACACACATGATATAGACAGCCACGTCGGCCATCGTGTCCGCATAAGATAGCTCCCACTACAATTTCGTCTTCCACCGCCACCACACTTGTCGTGGGATTTCTCATTAGAAATCGTTCCACACCCACGCGCGAATCATCAATACTTCTAATGGCAAATCCCTTAATTGTCATCCACAGTGCTCGAACTTGGTCGTAATCCTCAATTGTCATCAATCTAACCATAACAAAATGTCATCCTCTCCAATAAGACCTTTTATCATAATAATTTATTATAGGAAGAAATACAACTATTTTCCCTAAAATATTCTATCTTTATATATTCTATTCACACTCAAATTCCCGCAAAAGCATCTCAATCAACATAAACATTCTAGCAAAACTATCATAAGAAATTTTTATTTCTGGAAATCGTGGATTTATTTTTACTGCTCCATACACTTTAGGCTGTGCATATTTTTGTATGATATCACTCAGCAAGACACCATTTTCTATCAGTCGAAGTCCCCATCTATTATCCTTAACACTATAACCATAACACATATCGCCAATGGCTTTTATATTTTCATGTGTTTGCGCTGTCTGTTGGAAAAAACAGTCAGAAAACACCTTTCTACTATATTTTTCCTGCTTTAATTGTATGTTCTTTCTTAGCCAGCGCAAATAGTGATTAAAATTTCTTCTTCCTATAAATCCATAAAAATCCCTTTTTTCACAATGAAATCCAATTAAAATTCCTACTATTATGCGATTGACTGACTCTATTTTTTTATATTCAATACCAAATTGTTTCGCAATCATCTCCACAATTTTTTCATTGCATTCTATATAAGAATAAAAATATTCTGTAACAGTAATTGGGCATTCTTTAAAGTAAAAACCATACCAAGTATTTTCCACACAACCATAGTCATGTGCCTTCCCAAAACCAAATTTTTCAAATATTGGTTTGTATGCTTCCTTGTTTAATTCTGCCCAACACGCCTTGGCGTACTTCTTTTCCTTTCCCGACATAGCACGATTTAGCAAAATATCAACACACTCAAATAAATCTTTCACAAGCATTATCTCCCTTCTACTAATTTTCTACATAAATATTTAAACTTTGTAGTACAACGAATAAGATATCAGAAACTTATTATTCGTTGTACTAGTCGCCAACCGCCTCGACATATAAAATGGTGCCGGACGCATTGAGATAAACATTTGTGTACATCTTCTGTGTATCTTTCAAATCTGTCTGAAAAGCAAACGCAGCATTCTCAACAAGTCTCCATTTTTGCCCTCTTACTTCTTCTGGCTCATAATACAACTCGATTGTTGCAGCTTTATCATCAATTGTCATTCCCTGTAAAGTGTCGCTGATGTCCTCATTATAAAATGCAAAAATATAGAGCGTTGTTGTCACCAAGCCAATTCCTCCCGACGATTGACTACACCACTTTATCTCTGATGTCTTTGGCAAATCTGGAAAGTGATTATAAATTGGTTCTGTCTCTGTACTTGTCATAACCGAATCCTTACCTTTTTCTCCCAATGCGAAAAGAGCTACCAACACAAAACATGCCACTCCGACTGCTAACACCAACAGTATAATACAAATTCTTTTCATTTTAACTCCCCTCTGCCTGCTTTGGCGGACATACAAATCAGGATGGGTGAAATTAAAATTTCACACTAACTCCCATCTGCCTGCTTCAGCAGGCGTACAAATCAGGATGTGTGAAATTTTAATTTCACACTATT
>BLMC01000274.1 GCA_011959805.1 Lachnospiraceae bacterium
GAAAATGGATTAATAGAAACATGAGATGTATTGAAATTTGTCCGACATGTTTACAGAACGTACTACAATGTGATTAATAGAAACATGAGATGTATTGAAATGGGGTTTCTGGAAGGGCAGCATAGGGAGCAACTTTAGATTAATAGAAACATGAGATGTATTGAAATTAGCAATAAAAGACTCTATAAAATTCGGCACTGTAAGATTAATAGAAACATGAGATGTATTGAAATCGCGTTAACATTTCGGAATCTATTGCAACAGCGGGTGATTAATAGAAACATGAGATGTATTGAAATTGTTTCTATTAATCCAAGACAACTTCGCCGTTCCGCGATTAATAGAAACATGAGATGTATTGAAATACAACTCTTTTACTGTTAGAGAGTTCTTGCGTTCTTGATTAATAGAAACATGAGATGTATTGAAATTTATAATGAGAAAACAGGTTTGCTGGATCCAATTGGATTAATAGAAACATGAGATGTATTGAAATCGCAGTTAGCCGCAATTTTAACAGATTTAACAAAGATTAATAGAAACATGAGATGTATTGAAATTGCGGTGCTTGACAACTCTTTTACTGTTAGAGAGTGATTAATAGAAACATGAGATGTATTGAAATTTTTACAGCGAGGTACTGGAACGATTTTACCGAGAAGATTAATAGAAACATGAGATGTATTGAAATTTCGTAAATTCTTGCAAATTTATTTCTGGAAAAATGATTAATAGAAACATGAGATGTATTGAAATAGCTGACGAAATTTCTGTACCGACTCTTTGCCCTGGATTAATAGAAACATGAGATGTATTGAAATCTAGTAAGCATGTCGCAGTCTATTGTAACAGCGGGTGATTAATAGAAACATGAGATGTATTGAAATGCAGCGCAGTAACCAGCACAATGCAAAGTGTGGGTGATTAATAGAAACATGAGATGTATTGAAATCCGCGAGATACTGGAATGATTTTACGGAAAAAGCCGGGATTAATAGAAACATGAGATGTATTGAAATAATTGGTTTAAAATTTTGCAATAATCCTGCAAAAGCCGATTAATAGAAACATGAGATGACGGGGAAAGCAACCTAAATCCGTGGCGTTGGCAGCAAAAGCCGATTAATAGAAACATGAGATGTATTGAAATAACGCAATTCGCAAAGTCTGTACTTTTCCTGCATTTGATTAATAGAAACATGAGATGTATTGAAATCACTGAAAAATGCTTGATTTACTTCTTTCCCGTAATGATTAATAGAAACATGAGATGTATTGAAATGGACAAATGTATGCAAAAAATCCAATGGCTGTTATGGATTAATAGAAACATGAGATGTATTGAAATCGTTTAATATTCCCTTTTGCAGAGCAAGGGCAAAGCCGATTAATAGAAACATGAGATGTATTGAAATTCCGTTACCCGTAACATAATCTAGCACAAGTTCTGATTAATAGAAACATGAGATGTATTGAAATAAGTGAAGTAGCTATGTCAAATGGTGCTTCAAGAGGATTAATAGAAACATGAGATGTATTGAAATTTCCCCGGACCAATTATGTTTACTCTGCCTTCGTGTGATTAATAGAAACATGAGATGTATTGAAATCATTTACACCTATGGCGCTGCTTACATTTGCAAGTGATTAATAGAAACATGAGATGTATTGAAATTTTGGAGGTCCCGGCAGACGAAATTATAAATAGTAGATTAATAGAAACATGAGATGTATTGAAATACAACTTTTAACCTTAAAGTATTCGCCCACGCCACTGATTAATAGAAACATGAGATGTATTGAAATCGGATTTCTGCCATATCACCCTCATAAGCCATCTGCGATTAATAGAAACATGAGATGTATTGAAATTAGACCTATCTTCTAAGTCTAACCACATGGTTTTGATTAATAGAAACATGAGATGTATTGAAATTACGCAATTCGTAAAGTCTGCACTTTTCCTGCATTGATTAATAGAAACATGAGATGTATTGAAATGAGCTGCTGATGAGTGATATAGACTGGACAAAAAGATTAATAGAAACATGAGATGTATTGAAATACCACTTCGGCGATCCGTCTCTTGTTAGCATATCTGGATTAATAGAAACATGAGATGTATTGAAATGAGTTATTGATGAGTGATATAGACTGGACAAAAATGATTAATAGAAACATGAGATGTATT
>BLMC01000275.1 GCA_011959805.1 Lachnospiraceae bacterium
GACCTTTTGACCCTGGTATCATGGTAAATGGTTAATCTTGTTTGCCAATTAACTTATCCTCATGCAAAATATGATTTACAAGCCAATTCGTCACAAGACGCAAGATTTCCTCAATTGTATCATCTTGATTCTCATCAATTGCATCCACATCCCAATCATTAATGGTCTCCTCCAAAGCTTCATGCTGACGCTTCTGTTCTGGTAATCTTTCATAATGAATCGATTCCATATAAGCTTCCTCATGTTCAAAGTGTGTCAGTGTATAGTTTCGCAATTCCTCCAAAATATGTCTGATATTATCATATTTATCCGGCATAAATTCTTCACACTTTAAATTATATAATTCGTCCGCAATCTCAAACAATCGCCTATGTTCTACATCAATCTGGTCAATCCCCGTCAAAAACTCCTCTTTAAATTCGTACATAATAAAATCCTCCTATTATTTGTCATTCCTTTATTACAAATTTGCTTATTGCAAATCGCTCTTTTCCAATCTAACTTTATGAATATTTCCTTATAAAAATCTTTTCACTTGCCACAGAAATATCAAAAAGCTTATCACAATCATAAACTGTAAGTTCCTGCAACTTCTGCTCCTCTGAAAAATGTGGAAGACTGCTCAACTCTGGTAAGCTATGCAGTGTAAGCTTCTGCAAAGCTGGTAATGTCTCCAAAAAATTCAGATTGTTTATATCCGCAATCCTTACCAATTGCATCTCCTGAATCGATTCAATATGACTCAATCGTTCTAATCCTTGTGCATATTTTTGATGTATGATAACACTCTGTACATCCAACATACGCAGCACTTTTAGAGGCGGACAAGGAATCTCATATAAAATAAGCTCCCTGACAGAATCCTGTCGTATCAAAAGCTCTATATGTTGTGCACAATCGCCAATATAAAAGCTTTCAAGTTTAGGAAATCTTAACAGCCATTCCATAGTATACAATCCATTAATCTTTTCATCAGAGGCATTTCCAAAGGTAACACCCTCCTGCGAAAAGTCCACACAAAGAGAAAGTTTTGTAAGTCCCGATGACAGCTTATTCACAAAGCTAAAATCACGCCGTTTGGGCAATCTCATGTACAACTCCGTCAGATCTGTAAACCGAGAAAGCACCTCGACATGTCCAATATCTTCCATGCTGTCCAGACTAAGCTTTCGTATATGTATTATCTCCGCAAAATGCCGCAAATCTCCATTTTGCAAATCATAAATACGAAACATAATATCCTCTCTAACAGAAAATAGTTTCTCATCCAAAAAGCGCAATGCTTCTTTTGGAAACACTTCTGTCGTCTGTATTCGTTCTAGCTCTTTTGCCGCAACCATTTGCGACACCATTTTATCATCAATATGTGAAGCTGTCAGACATGAAATATCTCCACCCAGACATGATATGTTTCCATCTGTTGTACTACCACTTGTTCTAAGATTAATAAAAAACTGAAAAGTAAGTTCTTCTTTCTTTTGGACTTCTAGCGCTGAAGAATCTTCCCTATCCTTTTGTTCTTCTACCTTTGTGTCACAATCAGGTACCCAATGCGCCGCTGCTTTCAGTATTTCATCCTTATGTCCCAGCAACAATTCCACATAAATCTGCCATATCATATCTACATTTTCAGAAATCCACTCGTCAATCTCTTTCATTCTCAATTCATACGCGGCTGGATAGTCAAAATCTGAATAAAGGTTATAAGCAAAAATTCCATAGTCATACCATTTTGTAAGTTCCATATATCCATGCCGATACAGACAATCTGACATCCTTCTAATGCCGTTATCTGTATCTACCCCATATGAATTCGTATAAAAGGTACTTATTCCCTCATGGAAACACTGAAACTGCCAATTATAGAGCTGCAAAAACATAAATACCCATTCTGGTTCCTCACTTGGCCCAGGATAAAGTTCACACACCAAATCATAAAATTCTAATAGTAACTCATCTCCCCATGCATCCCCCACCTCACCTGCATCTACTCGCTGTGCAAGTTCTGTATATAGTTCTTCTGCATATTCCCGCTCGTCCATCTGCATGTCTCCTTAAAAATTCTACAAAACAAAAGTTTTTATACAACTACCAGCCATGATATTGTCATTTTTAGTTACGATTGCAAACGATACCATGATGTTGGGGTCAAAAGGTATTTTGC
>BLMC01000276.1 GCA_011959805.1 Lachnospiraceae bacterium
GAACAGTTAGTTACTTTTCACACCCGCGCCATGCACTTGCTGCATGGCGTCGGAGCATGCGCCAAAGTGCGTGCTTTTTAACATTTTGTGTGCATCAGTTGTTGCAATTCACAACGAAATAGTTGTAAATGTATGTGAAATCTGGCGTAAGTGTGAATTGTAACGACAGTTATATTACAGCTTACTTGTCCATCAATGTGGTAAAATCGTACACCCCCATGCGCACTTTTGTATTTTACATGCAAATTATATCGCTGTTTACGCCCTCGATAAACTAAATTGTATTAAAATCAAATAAGGCGCGAACAATAATATGTTTCCATTCATATTTACATCTTATTTGTACTAAATTATTACAATTTCTTAAAAGCCAAAAAAATTCTAGTGTTGTCTATAATTTAATGTTATAATAATTCAATAATGTACGCAATTACAAATTCTTATAAAGTTAACATCCCTGCAGCAAATTGGCAAGCCATCAAACTTGCAACACAGTAAGCCGTGGATATTAAACCTTCGCAGCATTTGTCAAATGTCTACTTCGCAGTCGCTTGGCTCATTGCTCACAAAAAAGAGAACAGTGTTGTTTATCCCAAAAATACAAAGACTTAAAGAAACACGTAAAAAGAAAGGAGAACGCTATTTTTAGTAGCAGTACACAAATGATAATCAGAGAAAATTATAAAATTACAGGTTCCTTCTACCAGGAGGCATTACAATATGCTGAGCAGTCCAAAGCATTTACCTCAAATCGTCATGATTTTCATGCAGGAGGTTTAGAGAATAAAAAGAAAAAAATGTTCGAGGGAAAACTTGGCGAAAAAGCGGTCAAATTATTTTTTCTTGACAATAAAATACAGTTTCTTGAAGACCATACTGGCTATGATGCGCGAGATGAATATGACTTTCTTTTGGTCAATCAAACCGAACGTTTAAAAGTTGATGTCAAGACAAGGACAGAAGCCTTTCATAGGCGAACCTTGGAAATGGTTGAGCAGGCAAAATCACATCCCAAAGATATTTTTATATCAGTTCGTCTGTTTCGGGAAACAAACTCTGTAAAGCTCATTGGTTGGTATACTTTCCAAGATATGATACAGAAAAATCAAATTGAGAATCTAGGATACTTAGATAATTACGTGATGTATGATTCCGATTTAAGGCCAATCTCTGATTTGGAACGTTTCATCCTTCACCGATTCAAAGAAGAGATTCCAACTCTATAAGGAAATTAATGGTTTTTAACGCGAGTGGGGAAGTTACTTCCCCTACTCAATTGCAATTTAACCTTTTGTAGCAAGAAGTTAAAAAATATATTGTCTATTCTTTTATATTTGTTCTCCCCAAAAATCATTTAGTCTTTCTTTGATATATTCTAATTTTGCATGACTAGCTGGAATCCTAATTCCATTGCCCAAATCTACAATACCTTCTCTAATGCCTATAATATGACTTAAATTTACAATATCACCGCGATCAACATATATAAAATCTTCCGAGTTTAGCTCATTGTATACCTGGCTTAGACTTTTTCTTACTTTTGTCGAAGTTCCATCAACTAATGTAATCACTGCATTTTTTCCATCTCGTTGAATATACAAAATCCTATGATATTGAATTTTCTCTATCCGACTTGGCATTTTTATCATATAATATTGATCTGATTGTAGTTGAATCATATTAACAGCATCCCTTAACGCATGCTCTAACCTTATATCTAATGAATTTTTAGGAATGTATCTGAATATTGATAGTTCAAAGGCATCTATTGCATATTTTAAATGTGAAGTAATAAGAATAATAAATACATTTGGAAGAAGTTTCTTAATATAAGCAGACAACTTCATTCCATCAATATCTGGCATCTCAATATCACACAAAACCAAATCAAAAAATTTCCCTTCCTGAATATCATATTGAAACATTCTACTGTTTGTATATGTTTCAATTTTTGCAATAATATTGTTTGTTTTTAAGAATGCCATAACCCTACTTTCAAATGTCTGCACTGTTTTTTCATCATCATCACAAATCGCAATATATAACAATCTTTTCCCCTCCTAAAACTAAAAACTTTAAATACATTCTAGTATATCACAATTAACATATGCGAGCAATTCATCCCACGACTAAAGTCGCG
>BLMC01000277.1 GCA_011959805.1 Lachnospiraceae bacterium
GTTGTTAGGGCATGGCCCTGTTCTCCATTGAGGAGTTTTTCGCTGATCCGAAAAACGGAACTTTGGAGAACAAATAAACCACCTGCTCTGCGGGTGGTTAGAATAGCTTTAGCGTTGTGAAAATAACCTCCCTTGATATAATAAAAACAGGTTCGCCAACCGTTTTATCAAACAAAGGAGGAAGTCCAAATGGACAATAATAGTTTATCACACACAACGTGGAATTGTAAGTACCATATCGTTTTTGCACCAAAATATAGAAGAAAAATAATATATGGAGAGCTAAAACAGGACATAGCAAATATTTTAAGCATGTTATGCAAGCGCAAAGAAGTGCATATAGTTGAGGCAGAAATCTGTCCAGATCACGTCCATATGTTGGTAGAAATACCGCCGAAGATGAGTGTATCAGATTTTGTGGGGTACTTAAAGGGAAAAAGTACCCTGATGATATTTGAGAGACATGCAAACCTCAAATATAAGTATGGCAATAGACACTTTTGGTGCAGAGGATACTACGTGGATACAGTAGGAAAAAATGCAAAAAAGATAGAAGAGTATATTCGGAATCAACTTAAGGAAGATTTGGAATATGACCAGATGTCATTGAAAGAGTATATCGACCCGTTTACGGGTGAGCCGATAAACAAAAGCAAGAAAAAATAAGCCCAAGGGGCTAAGCGGGTAACTGACGTTGCGGCTGGCGAACTTTTCGGTGAGTCTTTAGACTCCAACGCCGGAAACGAGCCCTTATAGGGCGAAAAACAAACCACCAGCTTAGCCGGTGGTACTGATTAAGGCAAAACTATATTTTCTCACCACTTATAGCAGTGAAAGTCTTCTCCAACGCAGTTAAACAATTTTATAGTATCATCACTTTCTACAACATAAAAATGTGCCATCGTTTCAAGAGATTATTTCATTCTAGCTTGGAACAATAGCACACTTTTTTACTTTATTATTTTTTTAATTATTGTTTGCCAATTGTAAAATCGTTTGCATTCGGCGACAACTGTCTTACCTGTTCTAAAAATCCCCGCGCTGCTTTTCCCTCTGCGACATTGTATGAATACCTTAGTTTCTCTGCCACGTACTTGGAAGTATGCTCAAATAAATCACACATCTGCATGACTGCTGTCCAAGCTTCATTGATATTCCCACCAAAATATGTATCCAGATAACCTTGATACTCACTTGCGTCAAGCCATCGATACAAGTATTTTGCCGATTTCCCAACACTCACCTGAAAATCCGTCTGAATGCCAACTTTCCATGAAAGCATCTTTTCTAGCTGTTTACGAACAACAAAATTGGTCATATCCTGCACATAGGGCATCTCCTTGCGCCAAAGCCCTTTTGCTAAATTGTTACTGCACCACCAAAATTCATTGGTGCACGCTTGAAACTGTTCCTCTGTAGGCTTTTTTATATAATAATCTGCGTCCGTCGCCTCTGGTATTACTGGCAGTATCTTTTCTTTATCAAGTAAAATTCGACATAGCTTATCATCATGGATATGTTCTTTTGCATATTGGAGTGTCTGCACTGTAAGATCAATACGAACACCGTCCTCAAACTGCATTAGCCAACCATAATGATTTTCCTTGTCATTTGGATAGTCTGGACTTTCATCTGGATACTGCATATAAAGAATCGTTCCAAACTTGTTTGGCCATTCACTATCCTTTATAAAAGAGTCTGTCTCTAGCACCACATACACAATATCATAGTCTTGGAAAATATCCTTTGGAGCATTTTTGTTGGTTCTTGAGCCATTCATATAGACTGCCAGAATCCTATCGTCTTGTTCCGCAATCTGCAATAATAATTGATACATTTGTGTTTCATCGCGCATAATAAGTCTAATCTCCTTATTTTTTAAACCAAATCTTTCTCAAATTTTTTGTCCTGTTTTTTACAATTGTTTCTCAGTTGCTATCTGTCTGCGCAACACAATTATTTAATATTTGTTCGATTCTTTTTCGGATGTCTTCTCGCACTTCGTCGTGCTGAATCACTTCAAGATATTGCGCCAATTGGGGCGAGATTTCCTGTATTGCCTGCCCTGATGTATTCATCCACGCCTCCAGCACAGACAATGCGACATTTCTATTGCTGACAACCGGTGATGTTAATGC
>BLMC01000278.1 GCA_011959805.1 Lachnospiraceae bacterium
AACTAAAAGAAGTGAAAACACAGCTTGCAGGGATGCAGGAAACGCAAGAAAAACGATTTGTTGATCGCGTCACCCAGACAGTAGAAGGGAAAATTCACACAATACAGGAACGGATGGCAGAAATGAAGAAACGGATTATAGAAGGGGCAAAAAAAGCGGTAGCAGGTTTCAAGCGTGCAGGTGTAAAGGCATTGGACAAGGTGGTTTCCGCGCTTAACATAAAAAAAGCACTGGAGCAGACGCACAAAGATCTCACAGAGTCCATTTCTGATATAAAACAGTCGATTGGGAAGATAGAAACCATTGGACAAGAACTGCGCAGCGTAGGCGGACATATCAAAAATGTAGGACGTGTTATGACAGGGAAAGAACAGCAAAAGATAAACGGAGGAAAAGAGGGACGTTTTCAGTCGGCAGTGCTTTCTCCGCTGCGTCTGCAAAAAAATATCCTTACAAAACTTAATAACCTTACATTGTCAGCAATTGGAAGTGTGGAGCGTCTGGAACAGGCGGCAGGACGTGAAAAAGAAGAATCCGTGCCAGAAATAGGGCATATGGAACAAAAAGAAACAGCGCTTGATCATAAAAAGGAGACAGAGGTTGCGGAATTAAGCCGTGAAAATCAGCCCAAGAAAGAAAAAGAAAAAATATCACTTTTGAAAGAGCTTCAGGAGGGCAAGGAACAGGCGGCAGCCGCCCGCACTGATAAGGAAAGGAAAATACAGGAGGCTGCGTTATGAGAGGGCAGGAGTTTCGTGTAAGGGATAAGAAAGTTCAGAAAATGACACGGGACGGGCTGACAGAGCAAAACTTGTCACAGGGGACAAAGCGACACATTAGCAGCCGCGTTGCAGATGTATCTTTTACACAAAATAAGTCCGAAGATAAGAAGGAAGAAATTCATAACAGACAGTTACATAAAAAAATGCATCAGCAGACAGCAAATACAGATGGCAGTTCAGGTGCGCAAAATTACTTGTCGCCAGAGCAGGAGGAAATAATACCGTTTGCAGATGCATCTGTGCCGGAGGTATGGGGACCGCAAAACGTCCCCACTTCCATGCGTGATGCAGGCGATAAACCAATACCAGAGGGAAATGCGTTTGATACACGAAGCAGCCCAATGAAAGAGGGACAGGAAAAAAGGCACAGGCAGAAAGTGGTTGAAAACAAAGAAATAAATGAAAAAAAGACGTTTTATGCTGATGGGGGACATGGACGGCTAAAATTTGAAGCAGAGCCAGACAAAGAACCAGCAGGCAAAGACACTATGGCAATGAAAAAGAAACAGGCAGTAAAATTTATTGTTGATGGTACAAAAACAAAATTTCTGGAAGAAACGGATAGTGAAAGAAAATCCGTTATTGTTTCTGATCATGGGCGGCTGAAATTTGAAGCAAAGTCACCCAAAGAACCAGTAGAAAAAAGACACATGATAATGAAAAAGAAACAGGCAGTCAAGTTTACTGTAGATAGTGTAAAATCAGAGAGAAAACCACATTCAGAGTTACTAGAAGAAAATATTGACCACGCTGCACCTTCAGGAACAGAAGCTGCAGGCACAATGGAAAAGCCACCACCAATAAGGAAAGAGCCAGCGGGTAAATCCAGACAACAGAAAAAATTGGAAAAAGCACAGCAAAGAGTGGAGAGATTAGGCGGCAGGCTGGAGAAGGCACAAGAAAAATTGCCAACGCGCCGCCGTATCCAGTTTGCAAGACAGTATGACAGTGAAACTGGAAAAGTCAAATCCCACTTGTATTTTGAAACAGAAATAATTCCACAAAATGAAAAACCGCCGTTTTCCAAAAGGGCAGCAAAACGAGCAGTTACAACAACGGCTGTATTAAAAGTACACCAGAAAATACGGGAAACTGAACGTGACAATGTAGGCGTGGAGGCAGCACATAAAGCAGAGTTTGCCACCGAACGCGGCATGGGGCGTTATCTGCGCAAAAGGGCGCGCAGGCTTCACGAAAAACCTTATCGAGAAGTGAACAGGGCGCAAAAACGTTTAGAAAAAGCCAATATTGATTTGGAGTATCAAAAGCTGCTGAAAGACAATCCCCAATTACAAAAAAACACCATTGCGAAATGGATACAAAAACAAAAATTGAAACGCAGTTATGCGGCTGC
>BLMC01000279.1 GCA_011959805.1 Lachnospiraceae bacterium
GTCTCAGGAACTATCGTATAACCGCCGCACGAAGAAACATTGATAAGTTGTGCTTTTTCAGTATTCTTGAAATCACGCACAAATAAGGATGAAAGGATAGTGAGGGCTTCCACATTCAAGTGTAGCATCTGACTGATTTTCCCCAAATCCTGACAATTTACGCTGTCATAATTACCAAAGCCCGCATTGTTAATCCATGTCTGCAAAGGGTAGGATTTTACCTTTTCATAAAGCCTAAAAACATTTTGGGGAACAGACAAATCGGCTGCTTGCACCACGACATCAAGCGTCGGATAGAAAGTCAAAATTTCCTGCCGTAATGTTTCCAGCTTGTCTTTTCTGCGGGCAGTCAAAATTAGGTTACTTCCACGCCCTGCAAACGCCTTTGCCGTTTCGTAACCGATACCAGAACTTGCCCCTGTAATAACAGTGTATCTTTTTGCGTTTTCAACCATTTACAAAACCTCCTCGCTTTTGATATAATACAAGCGTACAATGTAGAGTAAACTCTATGTCAAGAGGATAGGAAGTGATTTTTTGGAATATTCCATAAGTGAATTTTCAAGACTTGTAGATTTGGGAATACATACTCTGCGCTACTATGAACAGGAGGGCTTAATTACGCCGGGGCGCAATTCCGGCAACCGCCGCCGTTATTCGGATAAAGACCTTGTATGGATTGAATTTATCAAGCGTCTAAAAGATACAGGTATGCCGATTAAAGAGATACAGCATTATGCAAAACTGCGGGCGGCGGGAACTTCCACTTTGCAGGAACGGCTTGATATGTTGACTGCACATAGGGAAGCCTTAAATGCGCAGATAAGACAGCTACAGGAACATATGACAAAACTGGACGATAAAATTGATTTTTACCGACAAGAAATAGAACGCACATAACAGGAATGTCATAAGTTGACATTGCATTTTCGACAAAAGGAACATACTCTAAAGCATTCAGCTTTCTATAATTATAGTTTATCATAGTGTTTTGGAAGTCTGTTTGCCAATGTAAAACAATTATACTTTTTTCAAGTCTGAAACTTCAGTAAAATCCCTGTCAAGCCCGGGCTGAAATCCCGTTAATTTCAGGCTTGACAGGGATTTGTAAAGCATAAATATAATGGTTTCTATGAGACAGAAAGAGGACAGCTTTTTCATAAATTGTTTGACACTACCGATATTTGGATTAATGAAATTTATAACATTTTTTTACAAATAAAGAGAGAACTGGTTTATATTTTAACCAGCCCTCTGTATAAAGAAAATTATATTACCATAATTCTAAGGAATCTTCCGCATCTGCCCATATCTGCATATAGCATTAAGATTAAAGGAAAGTCTAAGAGCACACTTACAAATTTTTGAAGATAAGATATAACAATGAATAAATGCTATAAAAAATGTCTTATTAGAATTCCAGTTTATAGAACGCTTAAACATTAGCACAGAAATATACTTTATGCACTAAGAACACTTTTCTAAAAAGGGAGTTTTAAAAAGGGGTACGTGGATGATACCAACGAATGCAAAAAAGTCAAATGCGTCTTGAAAAGTACGAAATACGAGACAATCAATTATAACAAAAAGAAAAATAATAGTAGATGTACAAAATAAGGAGAATGAATTATGACAGAAGGAAAAGACTTATTGACAGTATTATGGAGTGGCGCAGATGTTTTGAGAGGGAAAATGGATGCAAATGAATATAAGACCTATCTTTTAGGACTTGTTTTCTATAAGTATTTATCTGACTCCTATTTAGCAAAGGTATATGACTTGCTCAATGATGTAAAACCCGATAACCTAGACGAGGCACAATCGGTATATGAGGAGGCGATGAAATCAGAGGATGCGCCCGATTTGCTTGAGGAAATAAAAGAATCAATGCACTATACACTTGACCCAGATATGACTTATATTAGTATGCGAAACGCAGCAAAAGATAATTCATTTAATCGGGAAAAATTACAGGCAGCTTTCAATCGAATCCAAGAATCTGATGAACTTTTTAATGGCTTGTTTGCAGATGTGGATTTATATTCAAATAGGCTTGGAACAGGGGACCAAAAACAGAGTGCTACCATCGCTGAGGTCATTAAAGTCTTGGATGGTGCTGAT
>BLMC01000280.1 GCA_011959805.1 Lachnospiraceae bacterium
GCGTCACCGTAATGTCCAGCGGGGGGCATCTTCACATTCTCCTTAAAAGCTTCAGGATATGCCTTCTCAAACTGTTCAAGTTGTGCTGTCCACGCAAGCGGACAAACAACGTTGACGTTAATTCCATCTTTTGCCCACTCTGTAGCCGCCACACGTGTCAATCCACGAATGCCTTCTTTTGCAGCAGCGTAAGCACATTGCCCAAAGTTGCCAAACAGGCCAGCACCAGATGCAAAATTAATAACAGAACCTTTTGATTTTGCTAAATACGGATAACACGCCTTCATATAATAGAAAGCTGCATACAATCCTGAATATAGTGCAAGGTTAAACTGATCCGTAGTGTGCTCTGCCAAAGTCACGCCAGACGCAGATGCCTGCGCATTGTTAATCAGCACGTCAACACCGCCAAAAGTATCTATTGTCTGCTGTATTACATTATTTACCACTGCTTCATTGTCCGCTCCTGCATTGACATCTGCCTGAACAATCAGCACTTTAATATTATATAACCGCTCAAGTTCCTCTTTGGCATCTTCAAGTTTCTTTACATTTCGTCCTGTAATGACCAGATTTGCTTCTTCTTTAGCGTAGGCTGTCGCGATTCCATATCCAATTGAACCGCATCTGCCGTCACTTAATACTGCTCTGCCTGCTCCTGTAATAATCGCTGTCTTTCCTGTTAAAAATCCCATAGTCTTTCTTTCCTCCTAGTTCTCAATAGCCTTGCAAAATCTCTCTTTACATTGTCAGGTGCAAAAACTCTGCGCGTCTATCTGATGATTTTATTATACCCTAATCCTAAACAAATGCATAGTTTTATCTAAAAAATCAATGGAAAAATAAAATGCCCCAACATCATTTTTTTCTTGTTAAATTACCATTCATAAAAACCATTGCAGCCATAAAAGCAATGTGTTATGATGAAAATGTAAAAATAGAATAAAACGTAGAAAGGGGGATTATTATGAGAATTTCTTCTATATCTTACTTGTCAAACAACAATCGGAATATGTACCGGACTTATCGTTCTCTCTCTAGTGGGAAACGAATCAACACAGCAGCCGATAATGCAACAGGACTCGCAATTGCCAACAAATTGAAAAATCGTGTCGGTGGCACCAACGTTGGAGTCAGCAACTCAAAGACCTCTCAAAATATGCTCAATGTTGCAGACGGTGCAATTGGCTCAGTCACAGACTCTTTACAGCGAATCCGCGAGTTGAGTATCCAGGCTTCCAATGGTCTGTATTCTAGCTCAGACAGAGGTGCAATTCAAGCTGAGATTGACCAGCTCAAACAATCGATTGGCGGCATCACTGCACAGACCAAATTTAACGAAATGAACGTGCTTGATGGTTCTATGGGCAGTTCCCATGTAGCTTCCAACGCAGACGGTGGTGGTATGAATATTGATATGCCGCAATTTTCTCTTGAGGCGTTTGGCATTGCCAACTATGATGTGACATCTGGAAATTTCGATGTGGCAGATATCGACAAGGCTTTAGAAACAGTCAGCGCAAAGAGAAGCTATCTTGGTGCTGCGTACAACGGACTCGACCACAATATTGCCTACAACACTTACGCCGCCTACAATATGACTGCTGCACAAAGTCGTATTGAGGATACCAATTATGCGCAGGGTTCTATGGAATTGAAAAAGCAACAAGTGCTTAATACATACAGTATTATGATGCAGCGCAAACTTATCAATAATGCTGACGGACAAGTAAGACGAATGCTTGGATAATCATAAAGTCGTGCAAAATAAAAGGAACCTTAGCGTTCCTTTTTATTTTGACTGTTCTCTAGCATTCCTTGGCCCATCCATACGCATATCTAACAGCCTTTTTCCAGCCTTTTATTCTTTTATCTCGCTCTGTACTTTGAATCGAGGGTTGAAAGACATAATCACTTGCCCAATTTTTCTTAACTTCTTCCCGATTCGCCCAATATCCCACCGCAAGTCCGGCCAAATATGCAGCCCCCATTGCAGTAGTCTCCACACATTTAGGTCGTATTACTGGTACATTGATAATATCAGCCTGAGTCTGCATCAAAAAACCATTTGCACTTGCACCGCCGTCAACCTTAAGAGAAGGAATTGTAAGTT
>BLMC01000281.1 GCA_011959805.1 Lachnospiraceae bacterium
GCTGCATCTATGATATTTCATGTAATGTCTGTATTTTATACAAAGAAGAATGTCATTACCCTTTATCACAGATGGTATGTAAAAAATCTTGTTTCCATTGTGGATGAATATGAAAACGTTGAACTTATAGGAAATGCAAGGTCCAATTCGTTATTTGTGACCTACCACAGCAGTGGAGTGGGACCTGCGCTGCGTGGAAAAAAGTGTCCCTCCAGAAGGATTTTACGCTGTTTGATGAAAAAATTAGTAATTATTATGTGGTGCCGTGTCCTTACAAATATATTTGGAAGAAGGATAGTCCTTGCATATGTTAGATCTCATACAGCGCGACGAAAATACTGCCATATCGGGATGCGTCATTTAAGAAATATCGGTTAGAAAATGTACAGGAATTTCGATTTGTGCTAAGCGAACAGAAACAGGATTTTGGTGAAAAATATCGAAACCAGCGTAAAATCAAAAGTCTTAAAACAAGTTATTCAGAAACAAGTGCATCATTTATATTGTTGTAAAGTAATGTAAAGGAAATAAATGATGGCCAAATTCAATATATAACATTTGTAATGATAAAAGTCCTGTGAGATATTTTTATAAAAAACTTGTAAAGTGGTGTTATGTAGAAGATAAGTCAATAATTTTTATAGTGTTTTTAATAAAGGAAAAACTTCTAAGATGTATGGTTATTGTTTATAATGATGTATCTTGAAGTTTTTATTTTTTTGTTACTGTTAAAATCCTATTTAACTTTATGCACTAAAAGTTTAGACAGTGACCATTTTTACACATAAATTGATAAAAGGCATCAATTTGGTACATATATTTCATTACCTTTAGGGATAAGTGAACAGTAACTTTTTTGTTGGTAAATTCCTGTCAAATATTGTTTAAATATACAAGGTATGGTAACATATATTTATAGTTCAATCTAGGATTATATTAACATAGTGATTAGAATCTAAAAATTTATTTTAGTCCTTTGTAAGTTATTGTAGACTAATATTTTTAGGGGATTTATTTATGAATATAAGAGATATATTTATAAGTTTTGGGATATCATTGACAGCATCATTTTGTTTTGAACTTTCAAAAAGTACATTTGGTGTATTGAAAGATCTACCGATTAATGGAATAATTATTTTTATTATAATACTTTTATGTTGTATTTGTATCTTCTTATGGTTGAAATTAAATGGATATAAGTCAATTATGAATAAGATAAATATTAAAGGAAAAGAGTATTATGATATTTTTGAGGATATCATTTATTTTCAGAGTCATAAATCAAGAAATAATATGATGATGATAGATGAGTTAAAATGGGATATAGATTTTAGTACAAATCAACAAAATTCTATTTTTCTTGATTTGCATGCGAAGTGGACAATATCCTTTACTGCAAAGTGGAAACAGATTAGAAAAGTAAGTTTAGGAATTCATGGTGGTGGAGTTATAAATGAGGAAAGCTTGCATATTCAACTAAATCAAGATGAGGAACATGAAATTCCAAATTTAAGTCCTTCTTTGGAAAAAGAACAAGATGATTGTTATTTTTTGAATGTCGATTTAAATACTTATATAGAAAAAAACAACTCCAGCAAGATATTTTTAAAATATGATTGGGAAAAATTTGTCATTACTGACCGAAAGGATGATTATTTATATCTGTTTCCATATACACATGCACGTGATATGAAACGCTTTGAGATGAATATAACACACCCATATGAATGTTTAGCGACGATGTTTGTATTGCAATATAAGCAAGGGGGAACATATAGCAAGATAGAAGTAACTGTTAATAATAGTACAAATCTAAAGATAGATGTGCCAGAAAAAAAGTATAGGAAAGAACATCACATTGTAGTAAAAGAAGTGGACGTAAGAAGTGTTTATCTTGTAATTTTTGAGAAGGAAACATCAGAAGAAAATACAGCGCGTTAATTCACTTTTGCGTACAAAGAGATTTCAATTTTTATGTGATACCATAAATATAATGATAAAGAAATACAAACTCTTAATTAAAAAAGTGCATTAATCTTAGATTTTACAAATGTATTTTTGGCATTTGGGACAAGCAAGTTAGAGGGAACAATAAATGATAGA
>BLMC01000282.1 GCA_011959805.1 Lachnospiraceae bacterium
AGATGATCACTCATCTATTTTGCAACGCCCTCTTTATTGTGTGCACGAATGAGGAGAAGAACTATGTAACGAAAGCTGCCTGTGTCCGGCGCGAGTAGGGGAAGTAAACTTTCCTACTCGATTGTACTTTTCTTTTTCCAATGATTAATATTTTACATTAGTAGTAATGGTCATTATAAAAATTTAACAAAGTTAGCTTTGCTATATCGTTTCCACTATTTCGAGCATAAAACGGATAAGGTGGACATACATTGGAATAGGCAGGAATCGAATGGAAGGGGCTTTTCTATGCAGTTTTTTTATATTGATTATATGAATAATGGGAAGAAGGAACGCAATATTGGATTCCTTCGTGTGGAGGATGATGGATTTCATGTAGGACTTAGAGGTGTTCCACAACAATGTGGCAGCAGTTGCAGGGTATATGCCATCAACATTTATGACGAAAAAATACTGATGGGAGAAATTCCAATTAAAGGCGGATATGGCATGAAGAAGTTTCAATGGAGTAATAAGGCGAATTTTGCGCATTGTGTTCGGATTGAAATTCCAATATATGGAACACGCAAGGGGGTTTGTGTACTACGAGAACAACCTTCTGTAATTCCAAAAGAGCAAGACAGAAACAATATTGTATACGAAAGTAATCCTATTCTTACACCAGAAAATAAAACAGTTAGTACGGAACAACAAGTGCATTGTCAGGATATTTACGAGGAGATTCATGAAGACAAATGGCAACAATTAATGAAATTATATCCAGAAATTCATATATGTCCAGAGGCTCAAAGTATCTTGATAAGACCAAGAGATGCTGTGATATTGGCAGAGAAATATCATGAACTTGCGGCAAATTCATTTGTACTACATGCGTACTATAATTATAGACAATTGCTTCTATTTCGCTATGCACAGAAAGAGATTCAATATTATCTTGGAGTGCCAGGCGTCTATTATGAGCGAGAACAAAGAGTGGCACAGATGTTTGGTTTTGAGGGTTTTGAGAACGGTGAGGCACGTATGCAGCAGGATGCGGATCAAAAAGTATATAAAGGCTGTTTTGGATATTACATGAAGCGTGTGGAAATCTAAATGATATAAAGCTATATTCCACGCAGTGTAGTGTTGGGGATATATTCACGGCAAAGTGTTACAAATGTTTGTAAAGTTTCTTTGGAGTGGGCATGAAATCCTTTGCATAATACCCCTTCACTGTCCGTATAAGATTGCAAAAAATATGTCTGTGCACCAATAATCCATTGACAGATTGCACGCATATCAACTTCACTGTGAAGTTCCTGTACAATCGTGGTGCGAAACTCATAGGAAATCGTTGATTGATGAATTAAAAATTGAATGGATTCCTTTACAGTAGACAAATCAAATTTTAAATTATTTGACACAACACCAACAGTAACATTATATTTATCAGGGGAATTTTTGACATCCAAGGCACAATAATCAATTAGTCCAGCATGGATTAAAAATTTTAACATATCGGGATTGGTTCCATTTGTGTCAAGTTTTACAAGGTAGCCAAGTGCTTTGATTTGCCGAATAAATTCCGGCAGATCTGGCTGTAATGTGGGTTCCCCTCCTGTAATACATACGCCGGTAAGGATACCACGGCGCTTTTCCAGAAAGGAAAATAGCGCTGTCTCAGAAATAGAAGAGGAGATAAGTGAAGAAGCTTTTAATACAAGTTCTCTATTGTGGCAATATGGACAGCGAAAGTTGCAGCCACCTGTAAAAACTGTAGCAGCGACATGCTCAGGATAATCTAGTAGTGTAGTTTTATTCAATCCCAGAATTAGCATGACAGAAACCTCCAGATTGTATTATAAAAAGTTTAAATTGGTATAAATTTTTCTTTATTGAGCTTAGTATAACATATGTGTAACAGTTTATCCACATAGAACTGCCTACACATATTTTTTATGCACATAAAATAATTGAGAAAGCAGCATTTCGGTGTATGACGCTCACTGCTTTAATGAAAGCGTGAATAGTAACTAGCTTCTTTTTTATAGAATAAGTATGTGACCAGAAGGTATCAAAATAAAAAGAAGAGAAAAGCCTAT
>BLMC01000283.1 GCA_011959805.1 Lachnospiraceae bacterium
AACAGGGATGGCTAGGCATTATTGGCACAAACAAACCTTCCGCAAATGATTTTTCTGTATAGCCCTTTTCTATTAGATATTTTGCAAACTCATGATATATCTTTAGTCTGGAATCAGCATCTAATAATAAATAGTTATTATCTGCGGCACTACCAGCATAATCCACAAAATGAAGCAGAAAATCTGTTTCATATCTTGCTGCTAAGTCAATGATCTTTTTCATACGTTCGCAATCTTCTTCTCTTTCATATACGAAAGTAAGTACAGTCTCTGTATTATATCCTTTTAAAATTTTCAGTATACTTTCTAAATTATCATTATAAATCACATGAGATGTACTAAGTTCTATAGAATCAATATTCCCTTGAATTTGGGCAATTCTATCTCCAGTAAGAAGCCACCCATTACTTTGTAAAATAACCTTCGCCCCAATCTCTTTTTTTATTTCCTCTAAAATTTCAGGCAATTCTTTTAATAATAAAGGCTCTCCCCCACTAATTATTATTTTTCTTGGATTTATTTCTTTTAACTGCTGTATCAGATTTTCTCCTATTTCACTCCATAATAAATTTATCTTCTCTATTTTCTTATTATCAGATCTCATAGAACAAAACTGGCAATATAGATTGCAATTATTTGTTACAAAAATATATGCTGTATTTACTGAAATTTTTTCATAAGGCAGCGAAAAAATTCCCATATCATTTATAGACCTTAATTTCTGAAGAATTTCATCCTGACTACATGAATTGTATTTATCTAAGTCCATTTTTAAACAGATACCTGTTTTCTTATCAACAATTAAAGCCTTATCTGCAAAAAAAGACGCTTTATAATCAAATTCCAATCTAATATCTCCTTTTCTTATAAAAATTCTTTAAAATTTCAATTTGTTCCTTGCTATATATTCTTTCAAAATATCCAAAAACATACTTTGTAATATCACATTTTACTTTTGGAGGAATAAAGAAATTTCTAGTATGTAAATAATTAATATTTATACAGCTACATGCTTTACATCTAAAATTTTTATATTCTTTACATCTCAAACACTCCGTATTTTCAGTACAGCTGATAGAAACTATCTTTCTTACTTTTTCAGCATCTAAACCGTCAAAAACATTCCCAATATTCAAATCTTGATTTGTTTCTATACATGGAAATGCCTGTCCTTCATTATTGATAAATACTGAAACCAGCCCCGCCTTACATGGATAAAATATTGCATCTGATACAAATGCCTTCAAATAACTCTCATAAAATTTCCAATACCACTTTTCTTTATTATTTCTAGAGTCAATATAAAATCTAAAAGCCCTGTCCAATTGTTCCAAAAGAACTAATGTATTGTCTCCACTCCAATCAGCATCTAAATTCAAATCCGTTTCAATATATGTAAATCCTAAATTTTTCAAATGGACTAATGAAGATAAAAAATCTTTTTTTGTATTGTCAGTAATCACATTTGCTACGTGAACTGGAACACCTCTTTCTTTTTCAAACCTATTTATTAATGGCATTTTTGAAATCACTTGTTCATAACTTCCCTTACCATCGGCAAACTGGCGGTTTCTATTATGCACGTCTCTTTCCCCATCAATACTAACTTTCAAATTAAATTTTTTTTCAATTAAATAGTCCATTACAGCATCATTCAACAGCGTGCCATTGGTTGTTGTGCTATATGAAACATTTAAAACATTATATTCGTGCTTGCTCTCAACATATTCAATGCATAACTTAATAGTATCAAATGCAACTAAAGGTTCTCCGCCAATAAAATAAATATGCAACTTCTTATCATTTTGCTTTAATGCTTCATGAATAGCCAAATCTAATGCTTTCTTTGCAATTTCTATATCTATTGTATTGCAAACCTTTTTATCAACGTAACAATAGGAACAACTTAAATTACACTTTTTTGTTACCTCTAATGACAAAACATACATATTAATCCCCCATGCCGCCTTTATCGGCTCAAATAGATAGGAAAAACGCTGTCTTTTTCGTTTTTCCTGTGTGAAACTTAATCGTTCTTAGGCAGTGTCTTTTGCTGCCTTATAACTATTTTTCACACTAAC
>BLMC01000284.1 GCA_011959805.1 Lachnospiraceae bacterium
ATTGATGAGTGCAAAGGCATATCGGGATAAAAAGGCACTTCCGCTTGTGGAGAGATTGAAAGAGGTAGTAAAAAATCTGACTATCAAATGCGTACAGCTTACAGAGCAAAGCAAGAAATTTGCCGCCAAGGTGGACGGGCAACAAGTACAGATTAGCCGTTTGACAGATAAGGTCATGGAGCAGAGCGACACCATAGACCGATTGCAGGAAAAAGTGTCTGATTTGGAGCGTTTGGAGCTTCATTTAGGTAAGGAACAGGTACAGTTGATAGTAGAGCGGTCAAAGGCATTAGAGCAGGCAGAAAGGGCAAACAAACGTCCGAAATGTGCCTTTGAAATGAGCCGATAGAAAAGAAAGGATTGATAGGATATGACGGATATGGAGAAGAAAGTCATGGTGCGGCTGTGTGCTAAAATCGTGGCAGATACAAACCTTTACGAAACGGACAAGGAAGTGCAAAATCTGATAGACTGGGTATGTATTTCGGAGCAGATAAAGGAAAACAATAATACAATCCGCAATCTGACCGGGGAATATAAGAGGATAGAGCCGGATTGTCGGGAGGGAGTGCGGGCGCAGTTGGAGCGCATGAAAGAACTGTGCAAAGAGCGGAATAATCTGTATGAAAAGCAGAATGATTTGAAAGGGCAGAAACAGAAGATTGAGAAGTCGTTGGAACGATAAAAAGTGTGGGACATGGCGGTAGCTGTGTCCTATATTTTTTGTGGCAAACTGTGTGATAGTATGCTATACTGAAGGAAATAAATCGGGATATTTATATCGGCGAAAGGGGAAAGATTATATGGCAGGAATTATTATATATTTGGTAATCTCTTTTTTAACATCACTAATTTTTGTAGTTCTTGGTATTAGTCAATATAAGTCCGAAAAACCTGTATCTCTGAATACAGGTGAGAAACCACCGTGCGAAGATGAATTAACAGATGTATTAGAGTGGAATCGTAAACATGGTAAAAATCTTATAATATATGGCTGTGTGCTTTTCCTAACACTTTCTGTTTTTGTTTATTTTATTGAGAAATATGATTACATTGCAGTTCAGATAAATTTATTTATTTTGGTGATTTTGGGAGAAGTAGCGTGGCTTGAAATTCAACATAATATACTAAAAAAGAAATTAATAAAAAAATAGTAGAGACAAAAATTGATGCTTTTTTACTGAAAAACTCGACAATTTCAATTTGTCGAGAAAATTACTTGCAGAGTATTGTTACGCTTTAGAACGTCGGAGATGCTTGTTATTCAAGCGGTTGGCAGTACAAAAATGGAGTTGGCGGTACTTTATATCGCTATCGTTCAAATATGGTATATGTTGCGTAACGGGAGTGGCTACATATTTCCCTGTTAATGCAATAATTACATGGTGCTAGCACCATGTAGATATGGCAGTCAAGGAGAAAATCTGTGATACCCATATGATACCTGTTTGTTCTGAAACTGTAAATACGGCGTAAAATATGAATATTATAGCTATGAAAACCCTTAAAAAGCAATCAGATATTTAACAATTATGTTATAGTTATAGGGAGTTCGAGTGATGAAATGGTCTTTAAGAACCCAGTATTTATGCGGGTTTCAAGCAAATTTGTTTAGGAACTGGCAACGATTTGTCAACAGAAAATCAGTAAGCCAAAATAAATTGTGTAATTGAAGTAAAAAGAAGGCATTTTAACAATGAAACTTAAATAAAATAGTTTAGGGTTCAATTTGAATTTGCCGAGTTCGAGTAACGGATAAAATCCCGGAAATGCTGATAAAATGGGCGTTTCCGGGATTGCTTTATGGCGGTTGGCTCTAAAATGGCTCTAATTGTTTTCGTAAGCGTTATTCTCCGAGTAATAACGGAACGCTTTTACAATATAATCAGAAGCCCCTTTTCCATATTTGCTGTCAGTCATGCTTTTTATATAATCGCTTGAATATGTGTCGATAAGAACATTGGTATAGGTGATGTTAGTATATAAATGTGGACAAAAAAAGTTGAACCACCTATACTATCAAATGAAAGAGCAAAGGAGATGAAAGACATGGCGAAAAATTAAA
>BLMC01000285.1 GCA_011959805.1 Lachnospiraceae bacterium
TACAAGAATTTGTTCATCACAAGAAAGTTCACAATCACTGTTAATCTGTTTGCGAATTTGGTATAGAAGTGGGTTAAACCAATGAACACAGAGTAATAGTTGATAAATCCACTTGTAAAGTAAATCTTTTCTTGCTACATGAATTAGTTCATGATGGAGAATTAGTTTGAGTGATGTCAAATCCTTTTCTTTGGAAAAACCTTCTGGAAGAAAAATAACAGCATTCCACAAACCAATTGTCATAGGACTAAAAATAGTAGAACTTTCATAAATGGCAGGAATATTTTTTATTTGAAGTTTTATGCAAAGAAAGTTTTCCAATGTAATAATAGAATTATCTAAAATACGAAGACGATTCTTTTTAACTGTCTTTAGAAAATAACAATAACGCAAAATACTGACAAAAAGAGTGGACAACACACCAAACAACCAAATATAAGCAATAAGAATTCGTGGATTTCGTATCATATTGGTCGTAGAATCTGTGGCAGTAGGTTGGATAGCTGCATTTATGTCAGAAGAATGGTTTGCAGCAGGTGTTGTATTGATGGCAGTATGCAAAGTGGTATTTTGGATTATATTATTTGTATTATTGTTCGTCTCTTGTAATTTTGCCGGAACTTCTGGAAAGAAATTGATATCAAAGTGAAACGGAATCAGTAATCGTGCGACGACAAGTAGCCAGATATAATAATTCCATTTCTTGGAGAAGTATTTTTCTGTCAAAGGATGCAAGACTAAGATGAGAAGTCCGACCAATGTTCCCGACAGAGACAAAGATAGAACAATCATAAAAAGTTGTCTCATAAAGCACCTCCAATCATAAATTCTGATTAAAATAGTCGCGTAGCTCCTCAATATCTTTTTTTGTCAAAGCATCACTGTCAACCAGAGCAGCCGCCAGATTTTTTGTATGTCCCTTAAAAAATTTGTTGACAAAACTTTTGGTTTCTGACAGGATATATTCCTCTCGCTTGATACAAGGAGAATAGTAGTATACTTCACGTTTTTCTTGTAGAAGTGCGCCCTTTTTAACAAGCCGTTGAATTAGCGTTAGGATTGTTGTGCGTTCCCAAGTTTTGTGCTCGTTCAAAAAATTTCGTATTTCTCCAGCGTTTAAGGCTTTGTCTGCTGTCCATAAAACCTCTAGGATTTCCAATTCGGAATCAGATATGGATATTTTTTGTTCCATAGTAATCTCCTTTCCATAATTAAAATTGTAATGACTACTTTTGTAGACAGCTATAGTTTACATCTGTAGACAGAAAATGTCAAGAAGAAATTTAAAAATGCCAATGGCATTTTTGCTGTGGCGTGTAAGTTACGATTGCTGACAGTGAAGTAGTAAACTAAAATTAAACACGGAAGGGATAGAAATAAGACAGGGTATCTGGTATTAACACTGTCTATGTTGTACGCAAACATCATCCTCCAATGAAATGAATGGGAGGTTTACCAATAAGTTGCACAAAGAAAGAATGGCTGGACATGGGAAAACGAATTTACAACAATGAAATGAGTAAAAGTGATGCATCCATAAAACACAATATTTGCAAAAATATTGTCAGAGATTATAGGAGATTGTACTGCGATGTGAACAGTCTACCACCAAAAAACAGGATTCAAAAAGATGAAAACACAGTAAAAAATAAGCTTTCATTTCTCAGCGCTGGATTTATCCGAGTCAGGTGAATTCCCGGTCGGCCTGTTAATAAAAAAGCGTATTATTCGTTATATGTACAGTTCTCCAGAAATTCAGTTATTATTGCTTTTAAATCTTCTGTAAAATCCGCTTGACATGTCAGCTCCAAACACAATGCACTGTTTTTATAGATACTAAAAGCGGACACACCACGGGCATAAGGATTGGTTTTGTCCGAAAAGGTGTATGTTATAATTAGATAAGTCTGTTCATTGCAGATAGTTTCTTCCTCGGATAAAATCTTATAAGTGGATTTTGCTTTTTCAAGCCATGTATTTTTGTTATCCTGTGCATTTTCGCTGTTGGTAAATTCACCAAGCAGCAGATAGAGCTGAGCATCATATAAATCTACTGTGT
>BLMC01000286.1 GCA_011959805.1 Lachnospiraceae bacterium
AATTTCCTCCACTATGTCATCATAAATATGATACAAAGCATATATTTTCATACTAGAGTTAATCAATCGCAAACTCTCCTTCCATTATAATTTCACAATCTTAGGAATTATATATAAATAACTTGTACAGATTACCTAAGTATGCGGTCAAAAAAACTCGTCGTTCGCTACGCCTACGTTTTTTGTACTGTACTCGAAGAAATATCCTGCGCAATCTGCATCACTTATTTTTCTACAATTCCTTATCTAATCCTAAATCTTGAGCTCGCTGAATTTCAATGACTTAACTTACTATTTCTTTTACTATCTTAAATTGTTTCTTTTCCGTTTATCCAGTTTCTATATCTCTCTGGAGTTTCATTATAATTTAAACACATAGAATATATATTTGTGTTTTCTCGTTCAATATAAGTATTTAATCCTGATACTAATTTTTTGATACTTTGTTCCACACATTCATTCTTCTTTTCTGGACACCATGTCATATGTACTTGTCCCCAATCATATAAACGTAACAATTCTAAATCATTCCATTCCCCTCTCTCTACATCATTCTGATATAGAATAAATCCATTTTCTATTTCTGTATCAAGATCATGTACTAATTGTATAATGGGAGCTGCTTGAGAAGATGCAATATATTGATCACATATATCAATAGAAGGCAACATATCTATTTTTTGATGTGCTTCTATATTCTTCTTTAAGATTTCCTCACCCTTTTTTAAGTCCCATACTATATTCTTTTTTACAATTTCCTCATCTTTTTTCGTATCCCACACAACTCTGTGCAAAATAATATTATCCAGTTTCTCCCTGTTACTTGAATAAATACTCCAAGAGCAGCTTCTTTGCATGTGCTCCCATATCGCCTGCTGCCAAAAACGTACCCTCAAAATGCATATATATACTTTTGCTTTGCTTTCTTCCTTTTCTTTAACTGTTATTGATATTGGTTCTTCTGACAAAAAATTAAATGTATCCTCCAATCGAATCATCGTTATTTTAGATTCTGGCAATACTTTCCTATTAAAATTTTCTGCATTACTAATCTCTACTGGTAATCTATTTTTTATCATATATAAGCCCTTCCTAGAGTTCTTTCTTCATTTTTCTTTGATTGGACTTCTTCCTATATTTCACTCTCTTTTTCGCTTTGTATTCTCCAATATTCGCTTCCTGATGTATCTCTATAAATAATTTTTATCCCAAAAATAACTTGTCTTATAGAGTCTTTGGTATACATCGGTTCTATCTATTTGTTCCCATTCTAAAACAGCAAAATCCTCAGGTACCTGTTTTGTTAATTGGTGAGATAGTATGAGCTGACTTTTATTCAAGAATATCAGCACCAATCCAACTTCTCTTGGCAACGCAAAATATGTTGGGCTATGCGGTTCTAGCTTGATTATCTCAAATCCAATTAAAGTTTCATGAATCAAACTAGCAAAAAACTCTGTTGAATATTTCTTATCATCAGCTTTTATTGGAAATAGATCTTCTGCGTTCCTTAATTGCTCTGAACGATATTGTTCCTCATATCTTTCTGCCCAGGCTATAACACTACATATCTCCTCGTCACTATTAAATCCTATGGCAGTTCCATTATCAAACTCTATAACCAATGAACCTACCGATAAAGAAAAAGCCAAATTTTCATCAAGACCATACTCTTTGGAAAAATCCTCTTTCGGGCCAATCCCATATCTAATCATTTGATCTACTTTACTATTTAAGGCACTCCTTATCAATTTTTCCTGATTAGAAATTATATCTGGTTCATAAATATTAAAATCTATCGCAGTTTCTTCTCCCTGTATTGTCAAATATCTGTAATTCAATAAAAAAACCATTTATCTAAGATCTCTTACCATTATATAGAATAGAAACAACTCCTAAAATTATGGCATAGGCGGAGCCTGTACATAATTTTCATACCAATTAGACAATGGATAAAGACTTAAATCAAAAATATAAAGTCCACGTTCTTTATATGTAAAGTTATATCCATTCTCTAAAAGTTGAATTAGTGTATCATAG
>BLMC01000287.1 GCA_011959805.1 Lachnospiraceae bacterium
TAATCCCCCCATGCCGCCTTTTGGCGGCTCAAATAGACTGTGTGAAATTTAATCGTTCTTAGGCAGTGTTTTTTGCTACCTTAGAACGATTTTTCACACTAGCCTCCATATCTTTTTATCTAGTAAAATATTTCTACAATTATCTAATGTAATTTACTCCAAAACTATATTATACAGACGGAAATGTTATAAAAAATCATGATAATATTTACTTTGTATTTGAAACATTTTATAATACGCTCCCTGTTTTTTTATCAGCTCCTCATGCGTTCCTTGTTCTCTAATTTCTCCTTCTGAAAGCAAGATAATCTGATCGCAAAATCGGGTTGATGCAAGCCTGTGTGAGATAAAAAGCACACTCTTTCCTTGCATTACTGTGTGATATTTTTCGTAAATCTCTGTCTCTGCCAATGCATCTAGTGCTGCTGTTGGCTCATCCAACAAAACCAATGATGCCTCTCGATATAAAGCGCGCGCAAGCAAAAGTTTCTGCATTTCACCGCCTGAAAGTGTGATGCCATCCTGTACAATATCTTTTCCAAGGTGTGTTTCCAACTGTTGCGCAAGGCTTCTAACTTTTTCATCCAATCCTGCTCGAGTAAGCACTTCCCATATTTTCTCACTGTCATACACTTCGTCCAACGCTATATTTTCAGCAATGCTATAAGAAGTCTGAAACGGTTCCTGAAAAATAGCTGCCTGTTTTGTATAGTAATCTATTCTGTCTAATTCGCGTGTGCTAACGCCATTTACAAATACTGTGCCAGATGTCGGCAAATACAACCCAGACATTAATTTTACAATTGTTGTCTTGCCTGCTCCATTTATCCCAACAAGTGCAAGTTTTTCTCCGGGCGCAAGACGAAAGCTAACATCTTTTAAAGTTTCCTCCTCAGCGCCGTAGTATCGATAACTTACATGTTCAAACACAACCTCAATGCCAGAGGATAAATCTACCTTTACCCCTGTCTCTGCCTCTCCATCCAATCCAAGATAATTGCGCAAATCATTAATCATATTGCTGTCATGGCTGACAGAAACTATACTTTTGCTAATCATACTAATCCAGTTAGAAAATCCAGCAATCAGTCCTAGATAAAAAACAAACTCTGAAATGCGCATCCCATTAGAAAGTTGTAAAATTAAATATAAATAACAAATCAAATCCCTTACAGTATCTAATACGGTATCCAATATATCACTTCCATACACACGAATATCCTTTTGAAAATAAAGTTTTCGGCGTTTTTGAATCGCTTGATTATACTTTCCTATAATCCATTTTCCCAATCCAAAAATACGAATATCCTTACCTCCTTGCACATTATCTACTTCACGATTAATATAACTCATTGTCATATATTGCTCTGAAAGTGGATCTTTTATTTTCTGGTCATAACATGTTACAGCATAAGCTACTGCCGCGCTAACAGTCGACATTGTGATAAGCATTAATAAAATTTTCCAGTTCATACTACCCACAAGTAACGCATAGATTAACAAACCTAACAAACTTTCTACTAGCTCCAAATTATGACGTAAAAATCCCTCAATTCCCCAGTCATTTGTAAAAATACAGTTGTTTGCCTTCTCCTCTAATTTATGAATTTCTTCGTCTTCATACCGTTCCATACTGATTGACAAATCCTTTGCAATCCAATCCATAATAAAAAATTCTGTCCGCGCTTCAATATACTGTCCATCATTGTGTGCTTCAAAATAACCTTTGATAATATTCAGCACACCATATCCTGCAAACGCAATCAATATCCTAACCATAAGGTTCCATATGGAAATCTTTTGTTCTAAACTGCCTACAATCATTGACGTAATCATCATTCCTACAATAGGGGTAAGAACAAACATCACCGCCTGTACGAGAAGACAGAAACAAAATTGTTTTTTATGCTTCCAGAGCGGCGCATATGTAAAATGGTAATTGCTCCAGATGGAAAAGTGTTGCATCTTTTATCACTCCTTTTAAATTTTCTATTGTTTTCACAATAACTCCCATCTGCCCGCTTTGGCGGGCGTACA
>BLMC01000288.1 GCA_011959805.1 Lachnospiraceae bacterium
TTGGGTATGATTTACGGAAGTGTCCGGCTAGTTGGTGCAGTAGGATTGTGGAAAAATAGAATGTGGGGATTCGTCATTTCTGTAATAAATTGCATTACAACAATGGTGTTGATGATATTTATGCTACCAGCAGGAATTATGGACGGAATATTTTCTTGTAGTTCGTTACTTCTCATAATGACAGAATATTTTGGAAATAGACAAATCAATGAATAAAAAATTGTAACAGTAAACCATCCACTGCCCTATATGGGAGAAAGGGGGAATTTTCTATGATTTGCACAGAAGCATACAAGGAGCATATCGAATATACATTTAATGCCTTTTGCAGAGTAGTCATACGCTATGCGGCTATCAACGCATGGCGTGACAGGGATAAGCGGCGGCAAAGGGAAATATCTTTTGAATACCTTACGGAAGAAAAGTTTTATCCATTCTGTACGTCAGACACCTATTTCATAGACCCCTACAAGCAATACCTGGTTATGATGTGTGGTCAGAGGGTTATCCTCACAAACGGGAATCTTGCAGCCGCTTTGTCCTCTCTGCCGGAGAAAAAGAGGGAAATCATCTACCTTTACTTTTTTGGGCGTTACACACAGCAGGAAATCGGAGAACTATACGGACGCTGCCGGAGTACGGCGTGGCATCACATACACAGTGCCTTGCAAATGCTGCATAAAGAAATGGAGGTGCTTTTCCGTGAGGAATCCTAAACTTGTGCCATATGAAACCATTATCCGAGCGACCAGCGGAGAGCCGGAAGCCGTTGACGAAGTTTTACGGCATTACAGCAAGCGAATCCGAATTGCTTCCCTTGAAAACGGACAGGTCAACAAGGACACCGAGGACAACATCAAGCGGCGGCTTATCGCTGCCCTGTTCCAGTTCCGCTTTGATGAACAGGAAGCGTGAGAACCCCTTTTCATTTTGGGGATAAGGATATATAATAAAGCGGCGGCAAATCAAAGGTTATGGAGGTAACAATGGATTTTTCAAAAGATGAATTGAATGAAGCAAAAAGACAAATTGATTCTACTTTGCATAAGCTAAGGGAAACGATAAAAACATTTGAAGCCAAAGAAAACACGGAAAGATACAAGTCACAAATTACATTAGCTAAAAGACGGGTAAAGGCATTTGAAATTGCAAACTGGTTTATTGAAAATGAAATCAATAAAAATTAGAGTTTGCATAACTGCAATCACATGACAACTGAATAACCACCGCCACATAGAACGGCACACCAAGACAGGAAATCATAAAAAGGTTTCCTGTTTTTTTGCGTTTATTTTCGGCGTTTTTGAAAAACCGCCGTATTGCCCCACGAAAAGGGAAACATGACACGCTCTTTGTTTGGCAGTTTTCAATTTTCGGTGGTGTGGGGAATGAAAGGAAAATGAAGAAATTTTTCAAAATTCCCGCCTATTCGGGCTTGTGTGGTTTTGTAAGGAATGAGGGGAAATTTCCGCAAATCACCGTCATTTTTGCTTTGCGTGGTGTTGTAGGTAGTAGGGGGAGAAATACCGCCGCAGAGTTGGCAAAATCCCCGCCCTGTCCGTCGAGGGTATCAGAAAATTCCATGAGATATTTTCGCCGGAACGCAACAAACCAGCCGCCAATAGCCGGATAGTAAGCGAACAGACCACACAGCGCAGTTTCTTAGAGCAAGATTCTACCACAGTACCAAATTTCGCTAATCGCTCATTTTGTCCTATGGGAATCTTGTTGGGGTTGCCACCCCAAGCCCGCCTTTTTGCGGCTTGCGCCGCTTGAAAAAATCCCGCAAAAACTTTTTCGGATTTTTTTCAAAAATACTTCCGCTTTTGCCCCTGTTTTTCTCCCATTAGTGAGAGGACACCATGAACAGAAAGGAGGTCACAGACCATGAAAAAATACAACACGCCCCACCGCCGCCGGGTAATCAAGACACGCTTGACCGAGGAAGAATACGCCGAGTTTTCCGAGCGTGTCACCCTCTGCCAAATGAGCCA
>BLMC01000289.1 GCA_011959805.1 Lachnospiraceae bacterium
AGGGGCGACGAGATTGGAGATATGGCGAGCAGTGTCGATAAGTTGATTCACAGTTTGTCAGGTATTGTAGTGGAAATTAAGACAGCAGCAATGGGGCTCGATGAAATTTCACAAGCATTTTCCGGCTCTTTTGGAAAAATGGCAAGCAATATTGGCAGTGTCGATACAGCGGTGGAAGAGATGGCGACAGGTTCGACACAACAGGCTCATGATACCTCGGATGTTGGCAATAAGACTCAATACATGGGAGATGCTATCGAGACAACAGCGATCAATGCAGAACGGCTTTCTGGCAATACAGATAAGATGCGGGAGTATAATAGAAGTGTTGAGAACACGCTTGTAGAGTTGATTCGCATTAGCAATGAAACAAAAGATGCATTTGATGTGGTATATGATCAAACCAATTTGACGAATCAGTCAGCACAGGATATTCAGTCGGCAGCAGATATTATCACAGATATTGCAGACCAGACTAATTTGCTTTCTTTAAATGCTAGCATAGAAGCAGCACGCGCAGGGGAACATGGAAAAGGATTTGCAGTTGTGGCGGATGAGATTCGTAAACTTGCCGAGCAATCAGCGGAATCTGCAAGTCGAATCACATCAATTATTGCGATGTTGATTACTAATTCCAACACAACAGTAGATACAATGAAAAACGTGACTGAAGCTATGGAAAAACAAGCAGATGAGCTTGGCAGAACACGAACAGTCTTTGGGAATCTAAATCAGGAGATTGGAGAGGTGAGCAGAGCTGTTGACAATATTAGAAGTGAAATCAGCAAGATTAATGATCTCAAGACGGACATTCTCAACGCAGTTCAAAATTTAGCGTCCATAGCGGAGCAAAATGCGGCAAGTACAGAGGAAACTTCAGCATCTATGCAGGAGCTTAGCCATATTGTATCTGAGTGTAGCGGAGAAGTTGACCGCATTATTACAATGTCGAAAGGGCTTTCACAAAATATTGAAGTGTTTACTTTGGAGTGATAATCAAATTGAGCGAGAAAACTTTATTTGGATAATGACTAACAGATGTATTTAATAGAGAATTATTTGGAAGTCTGTTAGTTTTGCTGACTACTTTCCTATAGATATTTATGTACATAATAGAAAGGCGTTGTTGTTAGGCAACGCTTTTCTTGTTTGTGTGAAATCTGTTTGAATCTTCAAATTCTCCTACTGTTGGAAGTAGCCCAGCCTTTTTTAATGCTGGCCGAAGTGCATTATATACAGCTGTGGATACAATTACAGAGGTAATTGCATTGACAGTTGTCGTGGCAAGATTTGGGAGCAAGGTCAGTTCCGCAATCGGTTTTCCAAGAATAATCAGTTTATAACAATAGCTAAATACTGGATCAAATATCACATTAAACCCTAAACCGCAGATTGCAGCGATAAGAGACCATCTAAAGGCTGTATGGGAGTCTTTACAGAAAGATAAATGTCCAATTTTGTGCGCTACAATACCTGTAACAAGTCCAATACAAAATTTTAAAATAAATGTTTTGGGGGCAGATATGATATATACTGGGTCGAGCAAGTCACCGATGGTCATTCCAATTGCACCCCCAATCCCGCCTAAAGGACCTCCAAGTAGCAGGGCACCCAACACGCACACAGCATTTCCTAAATGAATGCTGGTGGCATCTGGTGTGCCAGGGATTATAATTTTAATCTGTAAAAAAGAAAACACAATGTAGGATAATGCTGCGATTAGACCAGTCAAGGCGATTTTATACGCTGTCGCATTTTTAAAGTTCATAATAATTCCTCCTCAGTTACAAAATATTTGATTGATTTGCTTGTTTATGCATATTATAATAAAAAATGCCCTTGTGGTGTGTGAATCCGTTCTGATGACATAGAACTAATTCGCACATCTGTAATAAACGCTACTGTTTAGTATACTGCAAAGTGACATTTTAGAAATAGACAATTTTTGATATTTTTATCAGGACAGTTATAATTATTTTAAATT
>BLMC01000290.1 GCA_011959805.1 Lachnospiraceae bacterium
ATCCTGAAGTGTCTCGATATCCTCAGGATCGACTGCCTCCTCTGAAAGCGTTACTTTCACAATCTCCTTTTTGCCAGTTACTACAACCTCCACGGCCCCTCCGCCTGACTTTGCAGAAAATTCCTTAGTCTCAAGTTCTTTTTGTCCTTCCTCCATCTGTCGCTGCATACGCTGTGCCTGCTTCATCAGGTTGTTCATGTTTCCGGGCATACCCATGCCTCCAGGAAATCCTCCTCTTTTTGCCATTATTTATGCTCCTTTCATTTCTTTGTGTTATTCCTCTTCAATCTCAATATCCATATGAATTACTTTTGCAAGGTCAACATAATTCTCCTCAAACCGTTTCCCAGATGGTAGGCCTTGTATTTGTACCAACACTTGCTTTTGTACGAAATTCGATATCATATCTTCAACATATTTGAGGTTTTCTTCTTTTTTTAGATAATCATATGCGACTCCGTCTTCCACCACTATAACAAGCTGACTGTCACCACCCAAACTTAGACGTGCATTTTTTAAGTGTGTTTTCAACGGTTGTCCTGCTCCTGCTACAATACCACGCCAGCCGTTCACAATCTGTCGGATATCTTCCGAAATCGCCTTGGGCATCACTGGCTTTTCTATCTCTTTTACAGTTTCCTGAGTTGATTGTATCGCAACTGGAGCTACTTGTACAACACCTTTTTCAATTTTTTTCTCCAAATCTTTTACGCGCACCAAAACAGCATCACTTGTTGTTTCCATAACAGGCCTGCACAGCTTAATCAATGTCATTTCTACTAAAATACGCTTCTGTGTGGCATATTTAATCTGGCCAGAAAGTTCGGAGAAAATACGAATCTGTCGCATGATTTCCTCCATATCCATTGTTTCTGCCTCTGTTTTTAAGCGCGCAAGATTATCGCTAGACATATCTATAACATCTTCAATATTTTGTTCGGAAGTTTTTACTAACAGGAGATTGCGCAGATACCAGCTAATATCTGTGACAAACTGTGTCAATTCCCGTCCTTGCATAACCACCTCCTCAAGAAGTCCAATACACCCTATAATATTGCGTTCGTGTATGTGTTCTAACAAGCGCGCAAACACTTCTATATCGACTGCTCCTAGCACATCAAGAACCTTGTCATAACTTAGTTCCTCCCCAAAATGAAACGCAATACACTGGTCCAGAAGACTCAGCGCGTCACGCATAGAACCATCCGCAGTCTTTGCAATGTATTTTAATGCTCGCTCTTCAACCAGAACTTGTTCTATCGCCATCAAATCCCGTAGACGGTCTGTGATTGTGTCTATAGTAATCCGTTTAAAATCATAGCGTTGGCAACGTGAAAGTATTGTGATTGGAATTTTGTGTACTTCTGTAGTCGCCAAAATAAAAATCACATAAGAAGGCGGCTCCTCCAAAGTTTTTAGCAGTGCATTAAACGCTCCTATGGTAAGCATATGCACCTCATCAATAATATAAACCTTATATTTTCCTTCTACAGGAGAATAAGATACCTCATCAATAATCTCTCGAATATTATCTACACCATTATTTGATGCAGCGTCAATCTCAATTACATTCACACTCGCGCCAGAAGCAATAGTTTGGCAGCTTTTGCATTGTCCACAAGGACTGCCATCTACAGGATTCTCGCAATTTACAGATTTCGCAAAAAGTTTTGCAATTGTGGTTTTACCAGTCCCGCGCGTGCCTGTAAAAAGGTAGGCATGACCAATACGGTCCGCTTTAATCTGATTCCGAAGTGTCGTTACAATGTGGTCCTGTCCCTTGACATCCTCAAAAATATTGGGTCGGAATTTTCTGTATAATGCAGTATATGACATACTTTCCTCCTTATGGTCTTTGCCCCATTCCACCTTCCAGTGTCAATGTCTCTCCTGTCATGTACTTAAAATCTGGAGAAGCAAGCTGCACACATACGCGACCAATTTCAAGTTCTGCGTCACCGTAATGTCC
>BLMC01000291.1 GCA_011959805.1 Lachnospiraceae bacterium
GATGCCCTGATGGAAGATGTGATAAAAAAAGCCATCTCTCTTGGACTCACGCATATTTGCATCACGGAGCATTATGATCCTGACTATGTCTATATACCAAAGCAGGAAGCGATGTTTGAGCTCAATACAGACTCTTATCTGTACGAGCTATTGAAGCTCCGTGAAAAATATAAAGACCAAATCTCTGTGGGCTTTGGTGTCGAGCTTGGTTTGCAGCCTCATTTAAAGCGCCATCTAGCAGTGTACGCCAAATCATACGATTTTGATTTCATCATAGGGTCTTCACACTTATGCAGTCGCAAGGACCCCTATTTTCCTACTTTTTTTGAAGGGCGTAGTGCAGATGAGGCACACCACGAATATTTGGAGTCTGTTCTGGACTGTGTGAAAACACTTCCATATTTTGATGTATATGGACATCTTGACTATGTGGTGCGATATGGTCCCACCAAAAACGAACAGTACACTTACGCAAAACATGCCGATGTCATTGACAAAATTTTAATGCACTTAATTGAAAATGAAAAGGGACTGGAAGTCAATACAAGCGGTTTTAATACTGGGCTTGGTCAGCCAAACCCATGCACAGACATTCTAAAACGATACCGCGAATTAGGCGGTGAACGCATCACTGTTGGCTCCGACGCCCACAAACCAAACCATATTGCACAGGATTTTGAACAAACCCGCGAACTTCTATTAGTATGTGGTTTCAAATACTATTGCATCTATCAGTCCCACATACCAGAATATCTAAAATTGTAAACTATTGTATGATTGTTCCGCCGCCAAGGACATAATCCTCTAAATAAAATACGACTGCCTGTCCAGGTGTCACTGCCCTGACAGGCTTTTTAAAACGACACTTTACCTTTCCTTCTGAAAGCTTTTCGATCACACAGGTTTCCCCAGCATGCGAATAGCGTATTTTCGCGATTACCTCTATAGGCTTTGTGATGTCCTCAACCGCCATAAAATTCAAGTCATTGCATATAAGAGTATCTGTCCACACTTCTTCCGCTTCTCCAATCACTACCTCATTTGTTTCCGGCCGAATCTCTGTCACAAAAACAGGGTGCCCCATCGCAAGATTCAACCCTTTGCGCTGTCCCACGGTGTAGTGTATAATTCCTTTATGCTGTCCCAAAACTTTTCCCGAAGTTGTCACAAACATTCCCGGTTCTGGAACACGGTCCCTTGCCTCTCTACGAACGACTGACGCATAATCATTATCTGGCACAAAACAAATATCCTGACTATCTGGCTTTTGTGCCACAGGAAGTTTTAACTGTTTTGCAATCGCTCGAATCTTATCTTTCTCGTAGTCACCAACTGGCATCAAGGTATGTGCAAGCTGATTTTGTGTAAGATTATAAAGAACGTAAGTTTGGTCTTTTTTGGCAGTAACGGAACTGCGAACTGTATATCTACCATTACTTAGTCTGGCAATCCGCGCATAGTGTCCTGTCGCAATATAATCTGCTCCCAATTCTTGGCTCCGACGCAACAGCGCTTCCCACTTCACATGTCTATTGCAAAGAATACAAGGATTTGGGGTTCTGCCATGCAAATATTCTTCCACAAAAGGATTGATCACGCAGTCCCGAAATACTTTCTTAAAATTTAACACATAAAATGGTATTTCTAGCTTTGCAGCGACTCGTCTCGCATCGTCCACCGCACTCAACCCACAACAACCTCCATTTTCTTCAATGGTCTGTTCCTCGTCCTGCCAGATTTGCATCGTTATTCCAATAACATCATACCCTTGCTCTTTTAATAAATACGCTGCTACGGACGAATCTACTCCGCCCGACATGCCGACAACTACCTTTTTTCCCATACTTACTCCTGCCTTTCTTTTCCGTATATACAATCCGCTCCTGACGCGCAATTTGTTAGATGATAGCACTCCAGCCTATTCCTGTCAAGGCAGAGACATATTTATTCAATTTTTCCATACATTAT
>BLMC01000292.1 GCA_011959805.1 Lachnospiraceae bacterium
GCCTCCTTGCTATTTTCTTTGGCGCAGGCAAGCAGTTCTTCTTTATATTCGTCCCACTGTAATTCCATCACACGAATCGCCAAAATACGCGATGGTATAAAGTGACTTTGAGAAGCGCTTTTCCACTCATTATGCCAATCGTCATGATAGGATGCAATCACTTCCAGACATTCCTGATACGAATTTTTTCGATAATAGAATGCAAAATAACTTTTATTATATGCTGTACTCAAAAATTCTATTTGATATTGAGGAGGAATTTTTTCTTCATCCATCAGTTTTAAAATACTGTTTGTCTGACGCGAATCAACTTCCTTATATTTCAAGGCACTCTCTGTCTGATTCAATTCCAAATCAATCCAAAATTCAGAGATATAATTTGTATTCAAACTTAAAAATTCTAACACCAGTGCTCTTTTGTAAACTTGCAGTTCGCCACATAAAATATAGTTGTAAATATCTTTACATTGGGTCCTCCATTGTCTTCCATTTGCATCCCGCCAGCTAGGTACACAGAAAAGAATGTCTGAAATTTGTATCTCTCCCAACAAGTATCGCTCTGCCTCATTTTGTGAAGTATTAAAAATACTAGCTGCCTGTTTTGCCGCAGCTTTGCGGTAGTTATCACAAAATAATTCCTTGTTTTCTTCATAGAACAACGGATTTCCTGTTTTTATATAGGTTATTAAATATCCCTTTTCATTTACTGGAAGGTCCATCAACACATCACAAGTTGTTTCTGGCGCTTTTTTTGCTATGTACTCCAAAATTTTTGTCTGCTTCTTGGAAACTGCCCAGCGAAGATACATATCATCTGGAATGATTAAATAATTTCTCAATACAAAGATATGCCTATCAAACCAGTCCTGTCCAGCTACAAGACAATAATCTAATGGACTATTCTTGACTGCCATAAAATCCAGCGCGTCGGCAAGACGAATCACAGATACAAATTGGTCAGAATGTTCTATTGCAAGAAATGCAAGAAATGGCAAAAACGCCATCTGATAATCATTTCTGCATTTTCCAGCTAGAATAGAACGAATATCTTCAGGAATTGGTTGATTTAACGTTGCATTTTGTACAAAGTTTTGAAGAAGTTCTAAGTTTGTTTTCTCTAACTGGCTATCTTTTGTCATTAGCTTCCCAATATTGACTGTTAGACAGTGTTCAAGATATGTCCTCATTTTCTTTGTACAATCCGGGTCTCCAAATATTCTGTCGTCTTCGTTCATTGCGATGTAAAGCGTGCCTTTTGCGTCCTCTGAAGGCTTCACACAATGCAAATACAATGCTGCCAAAAACATCTTCGTATTAACTTTTTCTTCATTATAACACAATTCTATCATCTGCGAAAACACTTCTGGATTTTTAGTCCCCATTCTTACAAGTGGCTCTATAAAATTTGCACTAAAATTGCGAGAATCCGACACAATTGTGTTTGCATGAATCACTGCCTTTTGAATTGGAGACAAAAATTTTCCAAGATAATTAATATTTTGAAATGTCTGACAATACACAAGAAAATTAGAAGAAGTCTCACCGCCAATCTCGGCTGTAAGACGGATAAAACGACCAGCTAATTCCGTCTTGGTGCTTTTATACATTTGTAAAAAAGTATACAGTTCATAGTCAATGTCACGCGAAAAATTTGCAAAACTCTGATGTTCCACTTCCTTTAATAAAGTAGTGTCTTCTGGCGCAGATATATTCATATATTGTTCTGCGATTTTTTGATTTTTTTCAGTCAATTGTAGCATCCCTAGGACTTTTTGAATATTCTGCATATCCCTGTCTTGTGCTTGCGAATTCATTAGAATCTACCTCCTTTTATCACAAATAGGCTCTGAAAGTCTTACTTCATATTGTAGAAGATTTTTTAATATACACAAACTTATGCAACTTTTAAAATACATACATTAATTTAATCTGATACCAGGGTCAAAAGGTCAA
>BLMC01000293.1 GCA_011959805.1 Lachnospiraceae bacterium
ATTGATACAATGCAACCACAGTATATTCAGATAGCAGAACAGCTTCGTTGCCAGATTGCCAGCGGAAACTATCCGATTGGAAGCAAGATTCCAACAGAAAATGAACTGGCTCAGTCTCTATCAGTAAGTCGTCCTACTGTGCGCCATGCACTAGATGTGCTTACCACAGAAGGACGATTGGTACGCATAAAAGGTAGTGGCACATTTGTGGTACAGCCAAAGTTAGTCCACGAGTCCACCAGCTTTGTAACTGGTTATCGAGAAGAAAGTCGAAAGAAAAATCGTATTCTACACACAAAAGTAATTTGTTTACAAACAGAAAAAGCTGGAGAGCGAATTGGAGCAATTCTAAATCTGGGGGCGAATGAACTCATTACACGCTTGACCAGAATACGACACCTAGAAAACATGTACGACAACGCGCCCGTCGTATATACGACAGTATATGTGCCATATAAACTCTTTCCCGAAATGAGCCAGTTAGATTTCACAACACTTTCTTTCTATGATGCGCTGGACAGCAAAGAATTATCTGTCATTCATGCTTCCCGCAAACTAGAAATTGTTACGCCTCCTGCTAAGGTTACTGCAGAGCTTGGTATTACTTCTTTTGAACCCACAGCATATATCACTTCCCTTGGGTATACCAAAGATAAGATTGTGGTGGAATATACCGAGAGCTATTATCCTGCAAGTCGAAGCAGCTTTCAAATCGAAATTAATCGCTAACTTACAAATACATTCAAAATCGGAGGTATCATTATGGACGCAAAAAATGCATTTCGACGCTTTCCTTCTATTAAAATCGCTGGGCATGACAATGCTGTTACTACAGAATGCGACGCAATTCGTTCCCAAATCTCTACATTTTGTCAAGAACACGACAAGACTGTTCTTGTGATAGAATGTTATCCTGGTGTAGACCAAGTTGAACTGCGAACATTATTTTCTCTCCCCCAAATAAGCGCGTTTATTCACAGTGATGACCTTGCATTACCGCCCGGAGAAATCGACGCACAAATTAAACGAGAACTGACAGATGACCCAATTTTTGGTATTATGACTACTTGGCGGCTGGAAGAATTTTATCCAACGGAAAATCTTGAGAGAGCGCGGAACAAAATCAATAGTATTCCATCTGGTATTATTCTAGTCTATGGTGTTGGCGCTTCCCTTGTATGCGAAGGTGATATTCTTATCCTTGCAGATATTACACGCTGGGAAATTCAATTGCGCTATCGACAAGGATTATCTAACTGGCGAACAACACATACAGATCTTCCACGCAATGAAAAATATAAAAGAGGCTTTTTTGCTGAATGGCGCTGGGCAGACCGTATTAAGGACAAGCTACTTCCCAAAATAGACTTTTATCTTGATATGACAACACAAAAAATCCCTGCTATGGTTTCTGGCAATGCTTACCGCGACGCTTTAATGCAAGTGGCAAGCCAACCATTTCGCATGGTTCCCTACTTTGACCCTGGTGTGTGGGGTGGCAATTGGATGAAAACACACTTTGATTTACCCGAAAATGATAGTAACTACGCTTGGAGTTTTGATGGCGTTCCAGAAGAAAATAGCCTATTACTCGATTTTGGGGGAAAACAAATTCAGACCCCTGCGTTAAACCTAGTCTATTCTCATCCAAAAGAACTTTTAGGCAATCGCGTTCACGCACGTTTTGGCAAAGAATTTCCCATTCGCTTTGATATGTTAGACACAATAAACGGTCAAAATTTATCTTTGCAAGTTCATCCTCTAACAGAATATATCCAACAAAATTTTCACATGCACTACACACAAGATGAAAGCTACTATTTATTAGATACTCAAGGCGATGACGCCTGTGTTTATCTTGGAACGAAAACAGGAACCAATCCTGATGAGATGATATATGCCCTAAAAGAAGCACAAACAAAAAGCAAACTTTTTCCTGCAG
>BLMC01000294.1 GCA_011959805.1 Lachnospiraceae bacterium
TTGGGCAAAATGCTTGCAAAAGCACTTGCCGATGAAACAACAGAAATTGAAAAGAATGCAGGATATAATGTATTTTCAATTGAAATTGAAAATAAGCAGGCAACCGTTACATATGAAACTTTAAAGGAAGCAACAATTGTAGTTGGTATTTATGATGAGATGGGAACAAAGCTTCTAGGTACGGGTAAGAGCGAGGTGAAAAGTGGTGAAACAACTACGTCTGTCATTATTGATATGAATAGTATGCCATCTTATTTCTATTTGCGTGGTTTTCTCATTGATACGGTAAGTTTGCGACCGCTTTGCACAGTATATGAATCACCTATGTACACACGTGAAATGCAGGAATTTCTAAGCAAAACCACTGATGACTTTGACGAAAGTAAAGTTGTTAATTTTGACAAGGATACAACAAATAATTTTGCTGTGGCGGCTGACGATACGATTATGGTACCAAAGAATGATGAAGGAAAAAACCAGTTGATTTCGATTGACTATGATACCCAGACCTATATCATTGTGAATGCTGATGAAAGTATTACTTCTTTAGTTGCAGGCGAAATTTTTATTTATGAATATGAGGAGGGAGAACTTCTAATTGTAAAAATTTCTGAAATATCTATAGAAAAAGATGGAACTACAGTGACGATTATCGGCGAAGAAACATCGATTGAAGATGTGTTTTCCTATGTGAAATTTGATACAACGGCAGGGATGGATAATGTCGAAATTGATGATTCTACTTGCGACGAGGGAATTACTTATGAGGGACTTAAAGATGGAGATGTGCAAACAAGAGCAGTAGAAGGCGAAGGGAGTGCCAGTACAAAGGCTGTATTTGATATTGATAAAGAATATAAGGATGATGATACAGGGGAAGAAAGTGTGTCCTTTAAAGTGTCAGGTGGAATAAATCTGGAACTGAAAGCTTCTATTAAGGTTTATATCTCATTTAAAAGCCAATACCTAGAAATTAAGATGGATTATTCGGCAAAATTAGAGATAAAAGCAAATGGTAAAGGGAAATTAAAAGTAAAGCTTGCACAGTTTGACTTTAGTCCTATAGCGGGAGTATATATTGAGATAGTTCCGACTTGGTTTTGCGAGGTAAGTGGTTCGATTGATTTTAGCGTAACGATAAAGGGAACAGTAGGTTTTAAAGTATCCAGCGATGAAGGCATAAAAAATTTGACATCCAGCCCGACTATAAAATCAGAGTTTAAGATAGAGGCAACAATTTACACAGGATTTTCTTTAGAGCCTAAATTAGTAATTATTCATGACAAAATAGCAAAAGTAACGTTAGAAGCAAGTATCGGTGGTGAGATTAAGGCATCAAGTAAATACACAATAGAAAGCAAGGCAGATAAACGTCATAACTGTAAAGATTGCCTTGACGGAGATATTTCAGCAAAATGTAAGATTTCAGCAGGCGCAAAGTTACTAAATTGGGACAAGCTGACTTTTACGTTCAAATGGGATATGAATGATAAGGTAGCTGATTTTTATTATTCATCTGACTATAATGACTGGGGATTTACAGAGTGTCCACATTATTCTTATCGCGTGAAAATATTAGTGCAGGATACAAATCAAAGTCCTATTTTCGGAGCAACAGTTAAGTGTACAGGAAATGGTGAGGAAAAGGAAGTTGTAACAGATAAAAAAGGAGAAGTAATCCTATATTTGCAGCGGGGTGATTGGTCTATCAATGCTGCTATGCAAGGACATACAGATAAAATTGAAAAAGTTAGTATTGTAAATAAAGCGATAGATGTAAAGTTTGTTATGGGAATAGGGGAAATAGAGGGTAAAAAAGTTAAGGAAATAAGTCTTGGAGATTCTCATAGTGGGGCAATAACAGAAGATGGAAGTTTGTATATGTGGGGAGATAATTATAATGGACAGATAGGAGATGGAA
>BLMC01000295.1 GCA_011959805.1 Lachnospiraceae bacterium
CTATGATAAAACTTACTCTGATAAGGCAAATGAAACATATCCAAGCCAAACAATATGACTGGTATATTCTGGTTCAATAACTCCCTGACGTTTTTCCAAGTTGTCCGAAAGCATTTTCCTTCTCATTCTATCACTTCATATCCAATAATTTCTTTCCAGAATTCATATTCCCACTTTCTAATGCTTCCTTGGCCCATAAAAATCATTTTAGGCACTGCTGCTTTCTTCTGGAAAATCATCTGAAAATCGGCCTTAGAATAAAAAATTAATTCTTCCGATATCCGTTTTTCTGTTTTCCACCCATAAACATCACACAACCCATTCACTGGACATAAATAATCCGCCAACTGATGCAGCAATTCTAATCGCTTCATACGCTTTCCTTCTTTGCTCCGCTTAAGTTTAAACCCTTGCATTGTCCGAGAGTCAAGTACATATCAGAAAAAGATGTCGCTAAACTGCAGCACCTTCTCTTATAGCGGTTTTACTGGAAAGCACACCTCTGTAACCATATTTCCTGTCGATTCTTCCGTTTCTGGAGATATATGATATATGTTGAAGCGTTTTCCATCAAGCCTGTAGTGATTATCAGTAATCCATCGCAGGATTTCTCCATTTGCCTCGGCAGTAGATCATACTGCCCTTTAAATGTAAGCGTTGCTGTTGTTGTTTCTTCAATTTTCTTAAATTTCATTGCTTCTGTATCATGATACCGGCCAACTACTGCCTGCTGTATCTCTACATCCAAATTATGTTCATGGAATTCTTCATCATGGAATACTGCTATATTCAAAGCTGGGGTTGCAAACTGTATATTTTTCGATACCGCTCTTTTGCCAGCTTCTCCCAAAGAACCGCCTCATCCTCTGGTGTTTCTATCCTACCTCTTACGCTGATCATATTATGAGCCGAAAACTTTTTGAGCGCCACGCTGTACAAAGGTATATCAAAAACATGTCCCAGATTCACTATGGTTGTTTGAATCAGATTCAACTGTTTCTGCATATTGGCTATTTTCTCCCGTTGCCCCATTGCGTGGAGTTCAAGATAGTCTTTCAGTTGGTCATTGCTTGTGTACTTCGTCAATATTTCCTTGATTAAGGCTAATCCAAGCCCCATACTTTTCAATGCTTGTATCTTGTTGGCAATCGGGAGCTGCCGTTCACTGTAGTATCTGTATCCCGTAAAATCATCCACATGTTCCGGAATCAGCAGACCAATATCATCATAGTGCCGGAGCATATGAATACTGATTTGGGACAAAATTGAAAATTCCCCTATTTTCAGCAAAGAAACCACCTCCTGACTTTAAGAGTATAAACCCTCACATAATACGAGAGTCAAGCCCCTACTCCCTTGGCAGATGGCTCTATAAATCGTCTTTGCAGTAAAGTCAACTATATTATTGTCTATTCCCATTTGAAAAAGCGTACTGCAATACCTCCGCAAATAATCATGATTGCACACTTTCAAACTCTGGTGTTAAAGTGTAGGTTTTTCAGTATACCGTCCTGCTAATCAAAAATCAATTTAGTTTTTATTCAAATTTTGTCTCCATAAATTTCACTAAATAAAAATAATATTTTCTCTCAACAACATATCATTGAAACCTTATTCTATCCTTATCTGTCGAAATGCCATTTTTTACCCTTTCCCACTTCCCATTTTCGAACAATTCATATTCCTCAAAAGCACATGGCACTCCATTTGCGCTGGCTATGTCACTGCTGTCTATAAGCTGAAAATGCAGATGCGAAGCAAAGGAATTCCCCGAATAGCCCACCTTACCAATAATTTCTCCTTTTGTTACTTCCTTCCATTTCGTCCTTGTGGGTCTTACTATTTTCTTGCATCAATAATTTCTCCTTTTGTTACTTCCTTCCC
>BLMC01000296.1 GCA_011959805.1 Lachnospiraceae bacterium
AACACACATGAAAAAAATTGCAGATAAAATAAATAAGATAAAAGCAGATATTGTAATTTTTGCCGGCGATCTCCTTGATAATTATGCAAGAGATCGAGAATTATTAAATATGGAATCCTTACAGAGAGAGCTGAGCAGAATCGAAGCGAAAATTGGAAAGTATGCAGTAATTGGAAATCATGATTATGGAGGAGGAGCAATTCGCATCTACAAAAAACTTATGGATGATTCTGGATTTTGTGTATTGGATAACGAAACTGTTGTTTTAGAAAAGCAAAATATCGAAATAATTGGGTTTGACGATTATTTACTAGGATATACAGAGCCAGATTTTTATCATGTTCAAAGTGATAGATTTCATATTATAGCAGCGCATGAACCAATTATTTCAAAATTAGTAGAATGCAATAGTGATAGTTTTATTTTATCGGGGCATACACATGGAGGACAGATATTCGTGCCATATATTACAAAAAGAATCCTTCCTACAGGTTCAGATTGTTTTGTAAGAGGACTTTATACGATACAAAATTTGGATAAAAATGTCCAAATGTATGTTAGTAGTGGTGTTGGTTTGACAAAATATCCATTTAGATTTTTGAATATTCCAGAAATCATAGAAATAAATATTTCTAAAAAAGAATAAAGTGCATATCATTCTAAGAAAATCGAGCATTTTGGACGAGTAGGGAAACTTTCCCTACTCGATTTTCCAGATATCTAATTCAGAAAGAATAGAAAACGTAAGGTCTGTAGCAATAGGCCCAGAAGCAAGCATTTCATTTTGAATATTTGTAGCGAAAAAATAAGTATTTTTATCTTTTTCTATATAACCGATAAACCAGCCTGAAGTATTTTGTCCATCTACTTCAATTGTACCTGTTTTGCCAGAGAGTGAGCCATATTCAGTAGTATACAGACGAATAGAATTTTTTATGGCTTCCATGTTTTCAGGTGCAAAATCTAATTGGTTGTAATATAGTTTTTTTAGCATTTCAACCTGTTCAATAGGTGATATTTTTAAGGATGAGTTTAGCCAATAAAAAGATAATGCACCTTCTATAGTCTGGTTTCCATAGCCTGTTTTATGAAGATAATTTATGATAGAAGATAAGCCAGTCTGCTCATCAAGAGTTTGAAAATACCATGTGACAGAGTTTTGCATAGCGGATTCTAAAGTTTGATCCATATTCCAAAGGTCATATATATAATTTTGTCCATTCCAGGAAAGCATTGAATGTTCTGGTGTGATAATTCCCGATTCTAGCGCAAACAAGGCACTATAGATCTTGAAAGTGGAAGCTGGCGAGATACGTGTGGTAGCATAATCTTTATTGTAAATATGCCAAGAATCTTTCTTTGTATCAAATAGAACAAAGCTACCCCTATTTTCCTTAAAAATATCGCTTAAATCAATATATTCAATATAACTGTCCTGCGCATTAAAGTAGTATCGGTTCTGATCAGCAGCTTGTATCGATAAGAGTGGAGCAAAACCAAACAGCACAAATACAATAAGAGTAAATGAAAGAGTACCATATAGTTTTTTCTTGAAGGAAACTGGATGATAGGTAGCAATGTTTAGAATTCGTTTTTTCATTTGCTTCATACTTCCACTGATTCCAGTTGCAAAAGGAAATGGAGAGATTGACATTTTTTCTGCAAAATTTATCAGAGTATTTCCAGAGTCTTCATAGGAATCTTCTTCAAGAAGTTTTAATACAGAAGTATCGCAGGCAACTTCTCTATCATTTTTCATCTCTTTTAGTGAATACCATACAAATGGATTGAACCAATATAAAACACCTATTATGTTCATTGCAAAATTAGGCAATGCATCTTTGTATTTATAGTGACATAGTTCATGCAATAGC
>BLMC01000297.1 GCA_011959805.1 Lachnospiraceae bacterium
GAGCGCTGATCCAATTGCCGCAAAAAGATGTGAGTCAGCAGTGTCGATAATGTGTTCCTCATCAAGCTTTAAAGTACGGATAAATGCCGTTTTAAGCTCGGAGAGAAAATGTAGCGGTCCACCCAAAAATGCAACATGACCGCGAATCGGTTTCCCGCAGGCAAGTCCGCTGATTGTTTGGTTGACCACTGCCTGAAAAATAGAAGCCGACAAATCTTCCTTGGTAGCACCTTCGTTGATTAGCGGCTGAATATCTGTTTTGGCAAACACGCCGCAGCGTGCCGCGATGGTATAGAGTGATTTATAATTTTTTGCATATTCGTTTAAACCAGATGCATCTGTCTGGATGAGTGAAGCCATCTGGTCAATAAAAGAGCCTGTACCGCCAGCACAGATACCATTCATGCGCTGTTCTACATTGCCGCCCTCAAAGTAGATAATCTTGGCATCTTCTCCGCCAAGCTCAATTGCAACATCTGTTTTGGGTGCAAGTTCCTGCAAGGAGGTGGACACTGCAATAACTTCCTGTACAAAGGGAACACCTAGATGATTGGCGAGTGTCAATCCGCCCGAGCCAGTAATCATTGGATACAATGTTAGATTTCCAAGTTTTGTATAAGCGTCCTGCAACAAAGAGGAAAGTGTTTCTCGGATATTGGCGTAGTGACGCTGATAGTCAGAAAAGAGTAGATGGTGTTTCGCATCTAATATAGCAACTTTTACCGTAGTAGAACCGATATCAATTCCTAATGTGTAAAACTCTTTATTTTTTTTGTTTCCATTCATGTAGATAACCATGCCTTTCTATATATGAATCTGAAAAATAAACTCGACTTTTTTAACATACATCTGCTATTATACGACAGTGACACATAAAACGCAATAAACCACTTGATTAAAAGTTCGTGAAAACTTTATACTTTTTTGGAAAAATTTAACGAAATTTTTTTCAGACAGACAAGAAATTGTTATATATGTATGAAGAAACTGGCGAAAATAATACTGTAAATCTTAAAAAAGTATTATTTTTCCATCGGTTAAATTTAGATTGGTTTACATTTTTTGTTAGCAATGATATACTGGAAAAACAAGTGAATTTAAGTTATAATTCGCACAGGACTTAGCAGTTATTGCTAAATCTGTGAAAAAACGGATTTTACTCGTTGCTATGAAGAAGTGAACAATAACAAATTTAAAGGTGAAAGGCAGGAGTGCAAAATATGAATTTTCTGAATAAAATGGAGCGGAAATTAGGAAAATACGCGATACCTAATCTGTCCCTGTATCTGATATTGGGGTATGTACTGGGATATATCATACAATTTATCAATCCCATTATTATAGACTTTCTAACGCTGAATCCATATTTGATACTGCATGGTCAAATATGGCGACTTGTCACATGGATTATTATTCCGCCGTCAAGCTTAGACCTTCTGACAATCGTAATGTTGATGTTTTATTATTCGGTGGGTACAAATCTTGAGAGAACATGGGGAACCTTCTATTATAATTTATATTTATTTATGGGAATATTTTTTACCATTATCGGAAGTTTTTTGATAATGGGAATTAGTTATATACCGGGTGTTTGTTCTTACGAAAGAACCGTCTTATACGGAACAGAGGCTTATTTTCTTCTTGTAGCACGTAGCTTTAGCACTTATTTTGTCAATATGTCTATTTTCCTAGGATTTGCGGCGACATTTCCAGATGTGCAGGTTCTATTGATGTTCATTATCCCAATCAAAGTAAAATGGATGGGAATTGCCTATGCAGTGCTTTTAGGAGTACAGTTTTTACAGAGTGATATTCTGGGCAAGATTATTATAGGTGCGTCACTATTGAATTTCGTGTTGTTTTTCCTAATGACG
>BLMC01000298.1 GCA_011959805.1 Lachnospiraceae bacterium
TGGCAAACCTCACAAGGCACATACACATCTGGCAAGAAATGCATTTCAATTTTAATGATACCATCTCCGCCACATGCCTCACATCGCCCACCTTTTACGTTGAAACTAAAACGTCCCTTGTTATATCCTTTTGCTTTTGCGTCGACAGTCGATGCAAACAAATCTCTAATTTGGTCAAATACTCCAGTATACGTAGCTGGGTTTGAGCGCGGTGTTCTTCCAATTGGAGACTGATCAATTGCAATTACTTTATCCAGTAGTTCTACTCCGTCAATTTTCTTAAACTTTCCAGGTATGATTCGTGCTCTGTTAAGTTTTTTTGCCAAATACTTATACAAAATCTCGTTTACCAAGGATGATTTTCCCGAACCAGATACTCCTGTCACACAGGTAAATACACCAAGTGGAAACTTTACATCAATATTTTTAAGATTATTTTCCGCCGCACCTTTTACTGTAAGCCATCCCGTTGGTTCTCTGCGACTTTCTGGCACTGGAATCTGTATTTTCCCACTTAAATATTGCCCTGTGATAGACTCTGGCACCTGCATAATTTCCTGCGCAGTTCCCTGCGCAATCACCTCTCCTCCATGAGCACCGGCTCCAGGACCAATATCAATCACATGGTCTGCTGCCAACATTGTATCCTCATCATGTTCTACAACAAGAAGCGTATTTCCTAGTGATTGCAAATTACGCAATGCTGACAATAATTTATCGTTATCCCGCTGATGCAGTCCAATGCTTGGCTCATCCAAAATATAGCACACACCAACTAAGCCAGAACCAATCTGTGTTGCAAGGCGAATGCGTTGCGCTTCGCCGCCTGACAAGGACGCAGTTCCTCTTGAAAGACACAGATATTCCAATCCGACACTTGCAAGAAATCCTACTCGAGCTCGTATTTCTTTCAAAATGCGTTTACCAATTAGCTGCTGCTGTTGTGTCAATTTCATTGTTTCCAAAAAATGGTAAAGATTTGTAATTGACATAGAAGTAACTTCATAAATATTTTTATCGCACACTGTTACTGCCAATGAAGTCTTTTTTAGACGTTTTCCGCCACACTCTTTACAGGGTGTAATGCGCATAAAAGTCTCATATTCTTGCTTAATGCCTTCTGAGGCAGTCTCCCTGTACCTACGTTCCACGTTTTTTAGCAATCCCTCAAACGCCACTGGATAGGTTCCTTCACCGCGTTGACTCTTGTAATGTACTGTCACTTCCTTGCCATTTGTTCCATTTATAATTACATTTTTAGCTTCGTCAGACAATTCTTCAAACGCTGTGTCAAGCGAAAAACCATACTCTTTGCACAAAGCCTGCAAAATTGCATTGGTGAAACTTCCGGTATCTGCACAGGACTGCCACCCCATAACAACAATTGCACCTTGGTTAATACTAACACTTTTGTCTGGTATCATCAGGTCAATATCAAACTCCATCTTATAACCAAGTCCAACGCACTCTGGACAGGCACCAAAAGGATTATTAAAAGAAAAACTTCTTGGTTCCACTTCATCAATACTAATATTACAATCGGGGCAAGCAAAACTGTCAGAAAAATTCATCATCTCGCCGCCAATCACATCTACCATCAAAAGTCCTTCTGAAAGTATCATAACATTCTCAATAGAATCGGTTAATCTCCGCTCAATGCCCTCTTTTACAGCAATTCTATCCACAATAATCTCAATATTGTGTTTGATATTTTTCTCAAGTTTAATCTCCTCAGACAAATCATATAGATTTCCATCAATTCGGACACGTACATATCCACTCTTTTTCGCGCGCTCAAGCACTTTGGCATGCTCACCTTTTCTGCCGCGCACCACAGGCGCCAAAAGTTGAAGTTTGGTGCCCTGTGGAAGC
>BLMC01000299.1 GCA_011959805.1 Lachnospiraceae bacterium
GCATTATGGAAATGTGCATAACAGGCTATGGAATCATGGATAACTCTATTCACAGCACATGGAAAAGCTAAAGTGCAGCTTTCCCACGTCCTGCAAACAGAGTTACCCACAATTCCATGAGATAGCCAGTTATACACATTCCCACAATGCCGACTACTACGGAATCTAATTCATTTATATAATATATTTTATTATCAAAGTCAGCACGCTATATCTTATGTTTCTGGTAAAAAATAGAAAGGCATGGAATAAATAGATTGACAATCTAACAGTTGTTAGGTACAATATTGTCTAACGACTGTTAGGGAGGGCGGAAAATGAATGAAACAAAACAAAAAATATTAGATGTCGCATTAGATTTATTTTCTCAAAACGGGTTTTCTGCGGTTTCAATCAGAGACATTTGTAAGGTAGTAGATATCAAGGAAAGCTCTGTTTACTACCATTTTAAAAATAAACAGGCGATACTAGATGAACTGTTGCAACATTTTGAATCAATAGCAACTGGTTTAATGAACCAATTAGAGCAGGCATTAACGATTACACAAAAAACTATTGAGGAAAATTTATTTGAACAAACTTGTGATTGCTTTTTTGAAAAGTATCTAATGGACGAATATTGCAACAAAATTATGAGATTACTTTCGATTGAACGTTTAAGTAATTATGAAATGCAAAAAATATATAATTACTGGATATTTGATAAACCATTAAATTTTCAAACAAAGGTATTTTCTCTGTTAATATCAATAGGAATTATCAAAACAGCAGACAGCAAATATCTAGCGGTAAAATTTTATGCACCGATTTATCTTTTTGCGCAGCAGTGGCTTTTTTGCGGAACATTGACAGATGAACATAAACAGTTTTTTCGGGGAAATGCGTATGAGCATATCAATAATTTTTTCAAGGAAATGGAGGGCATATAATATGGCGAATGTATTAGTCGTCGGTGCTAATCAAGGGATTGGTTATTATCTTGTAGAAAGATTACTGGAATTGGGAAATACAGTAACGGTGTTGGATATTCAGATTCATGCGATTGAGATATTAAAAGAAAAGTATCAAAAGACACTCCTGCCAATCATAGCAGACGCACGAAGCCTTTCTGGCATTGAAAATGGTGTGTTACAGGCAATCCAAAAATTTGGAGATATTGACATTGCAATACACAATGCCTGTCTATGCACTTTTGAAAGTGAACGTGACACAAACTTTGAAATTTATCAAAATGTAATGGACATAAATTATTTTGGGGCGTTGAGATTAACAAAAACAGTTCTTCCACATATGCGCAAAGCGAAAAAGGGACGTATTATATTTACAAGTTCGGGTGTAGGTGTTACTGGATTGGCAAACATTTCTCCTTATGCCGCTTCAAAAGGAGCAATAGAATCATTGGCTAAATGTCTGCAAATAGAAAATGAGGAATACGGGATTACCTTTCATTTGTTCCATCCGCCATTGACAGATACAAAATCAGCATCAGGAATTTCAGTTCCAAAAGAATTTATGGCAAAAGCAAAAGAAGTTGGATATGGACTGGCTAACCGTATATGGTTAAAAAGATTTGTGATTTGCCACTCTGCAATCCAGACAGCGCAAATGAAGTTTTCCTACAGACATCCCCTTTTCATTGGGAAAATGATGACCAAGGCAGCCAAAAGAGCAATCGAATCAGAAAAAGGGTGAGGGCGCAATGAAAAGATATAAAATTGCAGCAATACTTATTTTTATACATGGGTTTGTAGAAATATGTGTTGGTTTAGGCTTTATTCCCCTTTGGCTTTCAGATTTTGACACGTCTGCTATGGGGCAATATTTTGTGTTTATTGTTCCCTATTTACAAGAAAATCTTCACCTAATG
>BLMC01000300.1 GCA_011959805.1 Lachnospiraceae bacterium
AAATTGATGTAATATTCAAAGGGGATATATTCCAAAAACCATAAGTATGGCATAAATATGCTTTTACATATGTTCCAAAATTATTTTCAAGTAGCGAAAACCAAGAACTAAGAAATTTTCCCTTATTTTCATTTAACCACTGATTATTAAAGTTTCCATTAAATTTTATGGAATCGGCAAAGGAATAACTATACCCCTCTTTCCACACATCTAATGGAAGAAGATTATTTAAAGTTTCCCTGTCTGTTTCCGAAATAAATCCATCTGTTACAAGCACAGCCCCTACTTGAGCTAATGGAACTCCTATTGCCTCCCGAAAATTTACATTATTTGTTTTAAGATTTTTTTCACATGCAGACAAACTGGTATTAATCACAAACAAAAATATAATCAATGACAAAATATATTTTTTATTTTTTATTTTAGTTATCATCAATAATAATAATATTATTATTGCAATATATTTTCCATTTGATCTTATAATACTTATTCCTAATAGAGAAGCCAAAAAAGAGAAATAAAATTTTTTGTTTGTAATTGCTTCACCATACTGTTCCACAAGTTCATATACCAACGGAATTACTGTTGCTATACATAAACTAAACAAAACATCTTTGACCAAAGTAATAGAATAATCCGCTACCGCAGGTGAAAACGCATAGTAAATTATAATTATGTTAATATACAAACTTTTAATTTTTTTTTTATTTAGCCAACATACAAGCTGAGCAATTATTATTGACATCAATATCATTTGCAATACCACCAATATTGCATATGAAATTGTCATATTATTTGTCAAATTTGTTAAAAAGTGTATTCCATAATATATAATTAATTGATATGTTAAAGGTTGAATATCATCATTAAATGACATAATGCAATTAATTGTATCATTCATGCCAGCTCCCGGAAAATATAGCCAAAACCATACTCCCCAGTAAGCCAAATTAATAATAAATACCTTTTTAAATATTTTCTGTTTTCCTACTGCTTCTCCTGTCTTGTAAATAGAACTTTTATACACTAATCTATCTGCCATGTGAAGCAATCCATAAAATACGATTATAAGCATAACCAGCAGTGCAAAATGTCCTAACGTAATAATCTTTGCATTAAGTCCATGAATAACATTTTTACTCAAAGATGATCTAAATAATGATATCGTTAATACTCCCACAATACTTAGACAGATAGAAAATATCATCATTATTATATTTTTTCTCGTCAATCTAATTCCGGTTTTAAGCTCATCTTTTAAACCCATTCTACATATACTTTCCTTAATTCCCCTGATACTCATTCCTAACCTCCACGTTAAATTTGCTCTGTTATATTGTATCATAAAGTTAGACACTCTCCTTCGGTGTGATTTGGATTTCGACTAATCTTATTATACCAAAGAGCAATGAGTTTTTGTTGTCAATGTACCATCTTTATGGTCAAATTTTGTAATAGTCACAAAAACTTCCGTTGGAAATCTTTAAGGGAAGTTTAATTATATCAGCCCCAAATGCTTTGGTTAAATCGAAAAAACATCCTGAATTTACTACTCGTTATCACCGTATAAAAGCGCGCCGTGGTCACAAAAAAACCATCATTGCCATCTGTCGTATGATCCTGACCGCTATCTGGCACATGCTCACAGATTTAAAGCCATATACACCAGAAGGCTTCTTTGAACCACGTCCTATGAACGAAGCTAAGATATTGATTACTTCACAGGCACTTAGTCTGCTGAAACAACGTGACTATATCTGTTTCTGCTGCTTGATTAGGTGCTGTGTCTATATTTAATTTTTTAGCCACCAAAAGATGGCTTGTTTACTATACCCTTTATTTCTTGGCTGTCCTCTACTTATTTGTT
>BLMC01000301.1 GCA_011959805.1 Lachnospiraceae bacterium
AAGGGGGTGTCGCAAAATCATCAAATTAGCTAATTGAGCGATGCCCTCGCTCTATATATGCAAAAATCCAAAAAGAATCTTTTGATTTGCTGATTCTTTCTGGATTTTTTGCGTACTTTAATAAGGCTTCTGTTTTCGGGAGTCGTTATGTGGTTTCTTTTACTGGGAACAAATGGTTTCCTGTCCGTTCATTCTGGATTTTTGCGTGCAGCTTATTGAGATTGTATCCCATACACAGTAAAAGAATCTCCAGTTTTACTTTGGTTTTTCCACGGAGTAGAAATCTTTGGAATTCATAATCATTTTTTAGAACCCCAAATGCTCCTTCTACTTGTATCGAACGGTTCATCCGATATAGAACCCCTTTTTCGCTCAGGATATTTTCATAGGATTCCTGACGTTTCTCTAAAAAACTTTTGGAAATATACAGGCGCTTGTTCCCTTTGGCGCGAGTACATTTCTCTTTATGCGGACAGCCCGTACAGTTTTCACATTCATACACTGTTACTTTTGATTCATATCCACTCTTACTTTTCTGCTTTTTTATGAAAAGCGGCTTTAGCTTCTTTCCGGCATGGCAGGTATACGTATCTGTTGTTTCTTCATACCTCATATTTTCCCGTTTGCTGATATCCTGTTTGAAACTGCGTTTTTTCCATTTCTCATAGGTCTGTGGCTTTATGTATGCTTTCTGTTTCCGCTCTCTCAGATACGTGTAGCCCTCCTCACTCTCATACCCGGAATCCGCAGTCACACTTAGATAACGGAAACCCAGATTCTTTTCCATGGTTTTCAGAAAAGGAACCAATGTCCAGACATCATTCCGATCCTGAAAGATATCCGTGGAAACAATATATTCGCTGTCTACACCGATCTGTACGTTATATCCCGGCTTCAGCTGTGCATTCCTCATGTGATCGTCTTTCATGTGCATAAACGTAGCGTCCGGATCTGTCTTGCAATAATTATTCCTTCCCCGGAAGCTGGCTGTATGCCAGTCATAAACAGTCTGACGCTCCAGAAAACGGCGGAACAATTCCATATATCTCTGGTTTCGGCTCCTGCGTTTTCCTCTTCCGTGTACAAAAACGGTATGTTCTTCCTCACACAGCTGTTCCAGAAAACGACAGATTTTCTGAAGATCCTGAACCCTGCTTCCTTCCGATATGCAGAAAGACTGCACGTATTCCCGATTCAGCAGAGTGACCGCCTTTTGGATGTTCCAAAACATCTTTTCTTCCCATTTCCCAACGGATTTCTTCCATACAAACGTATATTTATTGGCACACGCTTCTAATTTCGTCCCATCTATAAATACCGTCTCTTTTGATAACTCGCCCATTTGGTTCAGACGACGCACCATCTGATAAAAGAGGCTTTCGCAGGCTTCTGCCAAAAAGCCTGTACGAAATCTTGCAATCGTGCTGTGGTCAGGCGCTTTCTGTCCGGCCAGTAACCACATAAAGTTGACGTCCCTGCGGCAGGCTTTTTCAATTCTCCTTGAGGAATAGATATTTTGGGAATAAGCATAGGTCAGGATCTTGAACATGGTCTTTGGATCGACTACTGGATTTCTGCCTTTGGCAGAGTAAGCCTGATACAGCAAGCTGTAATCTAAATCCTCCAGTTCGTGGCTCAGCAGTCGGACAGAATCGTCATCAGGAACCAGACCTTCCAAACTTAATGGCAAAACCAGTTGATAAACTGCGCCAAGTTCGGTATAATTTTTATGGTATTTTAATTTACTAGGCATATCTTATTATACCACGGATGGCAGGTTCTTCGGAACCTGCTTTTCTGTTTTGAGCAGAAAAATGGAGCGCTGCTCCATAGATGATCACTCATCTATTTTGCAACGCCCTC
>BLMC01000302.1 GCA_011959805.1 Lachnospiraceae bacterium
AGATGCTAAGTCCTGTCTGAACAGTAACGAAGGGTACAATATAAAAACAAATGTTTTATTCATGCTGATTGCGGAAACTATAATTTGTTGTTATAATAAAACGTAGGTGATGAATTATGAGTAGAAGTTACAAGAAAACGCCAGTTCTAAAATGCTGTGGCGATAAGAAATATGGAAAGCGCCAGGCAAATAGAAAAGTGCGACGGTCAGATAAAAGGGTGCTTTATCGTGGAAAACAATATAGAAAATTATATGAAACTTGGGATATCAATGATGTTATTGTATTCTGGACAAAAAGAGAAGCCGAGAAAGATGGCAGACTTGATGATTGGAAAAAGTGGTATTATCGAAAGTAGAATAAGTGTGAAATGTATATAAAAATAAGTTGTTAAGTTGTGCTAACAAATTGCTAATAATGGTTGGTTGCTATAAACTGCAGGAAATTTTATACTGATAGTATCAACTAACAATTTTTAGAAAGGGAGAATTTTACTATGAAATTCAACGAAAAACTGTTGTCCATCAGAAAAAAGCAAGGACTATCGCAGGAAGAATTGGAAATGGAGTTTGGTGTTACCAGACAAACAGTATCAAAGTGAAAGAATCGAAGAACCGGATCAACAGGTTTCGCACTATAAACCTTTATTGCGGATAGGACATACAACTGCGTTTCATGATAGATATATGATAATAGACAAAAATAGTGCATATCATACAAGTGCATCTATCAAAGATGCTGAAAATAAATGTTTTGGCATAATTTATAACATATATAAGTGTTTAAAGACCCTAAGGAATAATATAGCTATATATGATTATCCTAAAAATAAAAGTTACAGAACTGATACTTTTATATGGTTCTATAAGCTTTTATTTTATTCATTTTAACTTCCCATTCTCTTGTTCATGGTGTAGAATAGCCTGTCTTATTAATATAATAGTTCTCCATTAATAGAACATCCTTCAAATTCTGCAAGGCTCTTTAACTTTTCGTGCGTTTCTGAATCAATACGCAGTCCTATATGTTTATCTTTTTCCATATAAATCTCCAATCAAATTAATTTTTAAGTACGTTTTGCGATACAATGTTTTAAATGTACTTATTTTAAATATATAGAAAGTTCGTAAAAATATTATTGCAAATTGTAGATTTTTGGAAATATGTAATTTATAATGATTTTAGGTCATTTTTTGATATGTCAGATATCACAGAATATTGTTTTGTTTAGCCTGTTTTAATATATGTAACAAATAGCTGACATAAAGTTTTATAAATTATAAGAAAATTAGGAGGGATATTATGAGGCAAAGAGTATTCAGTGTATTATTATCAATAGCGCTTGTATTGACATCAATGGACTTTACTGTGTTTGCTACAGAACAGGCAACAAGTGCTGAAAGTATGATTGAGGAACAAGAGTCTGAGCAGGAAATGTCTGAAAAAGATAAGGACGAAAATGAAACGATTGAAAATAAAGAAACGGAAACTTATGGTGAGGAAAAGACTACAATAAGTGAAACGGAAAGCACCGAAGAAAATAAATCAGAAGATATGACTGAAGACAGGGAAGAGTATACAGAGAAAAGCAGTCAGGAAGAGACAGGAAGTTCAGAAAGTGAAACAAGTGAAGAATGGAATAGCATAGAAGAAACGAATAGTACAGAGGAAACGAATAGCACAGAAGAAACGAATAGTACAGAAGAAACGAATAGTACAGAGGAAACTATAGAGGAAACGAATAGTACAGAGGAAACGAGTGAAACAGAAAGTGTTGAGAACAAGAGTTTGAAAACAGAAGAAACTATAATTGTACCTGAACTCAATGTTATGGGTTCAAATTCTTTGGGCAAAATGCTTGC
>BLMC01000303.1 GCA_011959805.1 Lachnospiraceae bacterium
CAATAAGTTCCTTTTTGTTGGGAAAAGTATCATGTTCATCCAAAAAGTCATCAATGGCCGCAAATAAATGATTCAAGATGATTACAAAGCTGTCAATCTCTTCCTCCTTGCGATAGTTTTCACACTGCCTTTTCATTGCAAGCAACTCTTTATTACACTTGTCAAGAAACTTAGCAATTTGGGGCGAAAGCTCTTTTATCAGGTGTTTTATCTGCAAGAAAGATTCTTTGAACAACACTGCACTATACATTTCTCTTCCGCGGTCAAGTAAATTATGTGTCTCGTCAATCAGAAAAACATAGTCCTGCTTTCCAACATTATCCGAAAAAAAACGCTTCAGATACACGCGCGGGTCAAAGACATAATTATAATCACAGATTATCACATCCGTAAAAAGACTCATATCAAGACTTAATTCAAATGGACACACTCGATGTTTCGCTGCATACGCTTGTACTTTCTCTCTGGTAAAGTGCTCTTCCTGGGTCAAAAGGTCATACATCGCGTCATTGATGCGGTTATAATGTCCATCTGCGTAAGGGCACGCCTCAGGATTACACTCCGCCTCCTCCTGCGCAATCTCTTCCTGTTTTAAAAAACAAATTTTGTCCTTTGCCGTCAAAACAATAGTCTTTATGTGCAACCCATTCTTTTGCAAAATACTAAAGCATTCCTGCGCCACTGTCCGCGTAATAGTTTTTGCTGTGAGGTAGAAAATTTTCTCTGTCATGCCTTGTCCCATAGACTTCACTGTCGGAAAAACTGTCGATATTGTCTTTCCAACACCTGTTGGCGCCTCCAGAAATAGTTTTCTTTTATGATAAATCGTCTGATAAACATAAGTGACAAGTTCCTTTTGTCCCTCACGATACGGAAATGGAAATGTCAACTGTCGAATAGATGTAGTGCGGATACCATTCCATGTAAACTGGACATCGGCCCATTTCTTATACTCCAACATTAACTCTTCAAACCACCTTTTCAATTCCTCAAAGGTATAGTCTTCATAAAAATATTTTAGTTCTTCCGTCTCAATATGACAATAGGTCATACGCACACCAATTGAATCCAAATGGTTTTCCGCAGCATACATAAATGCATAGCATTTTGCCTGTGCAAGATGGACCCTTATCGGCTCAGTAATACGTTTTAAATCTTTGTAAGTACCCTTAATCTCATCGATAATTATCTTATTTGCCTTATCCTGAATTGTCTTAATAGGCAAGGTTTCCTCCTCCGCAAAAGACAACGCATGGATGCCAAAATTAGCATCGATAATTCCATCTGCTCTTCCTTCTATTATAATGTCGTACTGTTCTGTTTTCCACTTATAACGCAGTCCAATTTCAGAATGATACTCACTTCCCATGCGCCTTTGGAGCATCCTATGAATACGACTTCCCTCTTGCATTGCTGTGTCTGATCCACTCGATTTTCTGTTGTCAATGCTGCCCTCCCGCAGTATAAATTCCACAAGCCGGCGGACTGATATCCGTATCTCCATCCAAATCCCCTTTGTAACAAAACTCCCATACAATTCTAAAACTTTACAGTAAATAAAAACGCTCTCTAAATGACAGTTTACCCTATCATTCAGAGAGAGTCAATCGAATTTTATGCGATGGCAAGTCCGCTTACATAGCTCTCAAACTCGTCATTGTAACCTGCATATTGCAACGTAAGAATTGAACGGAAATCCAGTCCCATCACGCCTAGAATGGATTTGGCATCCACGGTATAGTGATTGTAGGAAATATCGATATCAAAGTCGCACTTTGATGCCGCATTCACGAAGTTCTGAACTTCTGCAGGTGTCATTTTAATCTTGCGTTTTCTCATAATATCAACGTCCTTTCTAC
>BLMC01000304.1 GCA_011959805.1 Lachnospiraceae bacterium
GTAGGATATCGTTACATCAAAGACGTCAGGAACAAATACTGCAAGGTCCTCCATGTCATCTGTAGACAGAATAATCTTCTCTTGGTTGGTTTTGGCGCTATCTCCTCCCCAATTACCAAAAAAACCATTTATTGGCGCCATTCCACCATTTGGCATTCCACCGTTGTTTGGTATTATACCACTGGCAGGTATCGTTCCTCTATTAGATATTTTCTTTTCTCCTCTTCCTCCAAATGCAATCGCGTTGGACTCATATGAAATATCGATTGCTCCTGCGTTGAGGTTCTTAAACTGTTCTGCAACTTCTAACTTTCCACCTGTACCGATGGCGAGCACCATCATAATTGTAGCAGAACCTACAATGATTCCTACAGAAGTAAGAATAACCTTAAACTTATTCTGGGAGAGATTAATAATAACAAGCCTTAATAACTCTGAAATCCTCATGTTTCACCTACCTTGCTTTCAATCAGGACTGTATCTCCATCAGAAAGCCCTGCTGTGATTTCAACGTTAATACCATCTGAAAAACCTGTGATAACTTCCTGTTTCACAATATTTCCACTGTTATCTCGCACTTTGACATAAGATTTGGTACCTTCTCTAAAAACTGCCCTGTTCGACACATAGCAAACCTGCTTTTTCTCTTTAGTCACAAAAGTTACATCACCAGTCATTCCCTCATACAATCCTGATACTTCTCCTTGTATAGTAACAGTAATTGTATAATAAATAGTTCCTAAACCACTGTCATACTCTGCATCTGACACCTCTGTTACCTTTCCAGAATAGATTTCGTCTGGATACGCTGTAAAAACAATATTGACTACACTATCTTGATCAATCGCATTATATTCATCTTCACCAAGAGACACCTCCATTGTCACAGTCTCTTTATCATTGATAATCACAAGGTTGCTTCCCCCTGATAGAATATCCCCTTCAGAAAGATGTACTTCTGTCACAACACCACTATATTGAGAAAGGATACGGTTATCTCGTACAGAACTGTCGAATTTCTCAAGTTTCTCTACCGCTGTGTCATAACGGTTCTTTGCAGAGGACAATTCATTGTCCAGACTTGCTGTCTGAATTTTATACCATTCTGATGCCATACTAGCATAATAAGTATCAACATCCTGTGTCTGTCCCAAATCCAATTTAGCCTTCTCATAGTCAAACTGGCACTGATTCACAGTACGAACTGCCATCTGTATATCAAGCAAAAGCTGTTCAAGCTCCTCATTCATGCTATCAATCTCTTCTTCAAACTGGTCTGTAAGTCTTTGCGCTGCGTCCCTCGTGTTTAGATAAACTGTATAATAGTAAGCGTTCTCATGTCGCCCAGCATAATTTTCTGAAACTGCTCCTTGTGCCTCACGCAGAAACTCTTGCGCTTGGGTATATTCCTTTTGAATTGCTGTAAGTTCCAACAATTTTTCATTGTAGGCATTCTGTTTATCCTCTACATTCATCACCGCTTCTTCCACAGCATTCTGATATGTTTTTAATTCATTCTCATAAATTAACTGTGCATACTTTCCATTAGTGACATAAGTATCATATCCCTGTTGCGCCTGTGTTCTTGCCTCTTCCTGCTCAACCTGCAATGTCTCATAATCCACTTTCGTATCGTTAATATCCTCGGAAAGTGCCTTTCTAATCTCATCCACACTTTCTGTTGTCAAAGTGTAGAGCACATCTCCTTCTTTGATTTCTTGCCCAACTGCAATCATTACATCTGCTATTTCTAGCGACTGACTCTGCGATGTGGGATTATCTACCTCAAACGAACCAAAAGATATCATACCATTGCTTCCATTTCCCATGCCCCCAAATCCTCCTGACAT
>BLMC01000305.1 GCA_011959805.1 Lachnospiraceae bacterium
CGCAGGAAATCCAACATGCGGAAACTGCTTTGCAAAAATATCGGCAACTCCTTACCTCTCTTTATGAGGATTACCATGAAGGCTTGTTAAACAAGGATGAATACCTGGACTTAAAGGAATCATATCAGGAACAGGTAAATGAACTGTCAGAGGCATTGGATAACATGACCACACAGCAGGATAGACTGACTGCTGCATTCAAGGCAGATACATCTCATATAGACGAGTTCCGAAAATATATGGAATTTCCCGTCCTCAACCGCAAAATGCTGGTATCTATGGTAAAAAAGATATACATTTATCCCAAAAACCACATACACATTGTTTTTCGATTCCCGGATGAGTTTGAAAAGCTGCTGCATTTCTTGCCAGAGACTGTTTCTAATAAGCTCATAGCAAGGGAGGTGTAGACAGATGCCGCATAAAAGAACAGGCAGAATTGCTGATACAACCGCCATGAACGCTTTTGGTACTACTCATGATATTTACTTAACCGGATTATACCTGCGCATATCCGGAGAGGAAGCTGCAAAGGGAGAAAAACTAAATAACCAAAGGGATTTGCTGTTAAGCTTTGTAAAAACTAAAACAGAATTAAAAATTGTGGATATTTACTCCGATAATGGAGAAACCGGGACGAATTTTGACCGTCCGGAATGGAACCGTTTGATGGAGGATGTAAAAAAGAAACGTATCTCATGTATTGTGGTAAAAGATTTGTCACGGTTTGGACGGAACTACATAGAAACCGGAAATTATCTTGAAATGGTATTTCCTGTCTTAAATGTCCGCTTCATAGCAGTCAATGACAACTATGACTCAAAAAAGCTAGAGAGTAGTGCCCTTCAGCCGTTAGACACCATGCTCAAAGGCATTGTGAATGAAGCCTACGCAAAAGACATCTCCCGCAAAATATTTACTGCAAAAGAAATCCAACGGAAAAACGGATTATATTATGGGAATATACCGCCTTACGGCTATTGCAAAGATCCGACTGATCCACACCACCTGATTGTCAATCAGGAAACAGCACCTACAGTACGACAAATTTTTCAATGGAAACTTGAAGGTATGGGAAATTTTCATATTGCCCGGCTCTTGAATGAAAGCAATATTGCAGCACCGATGCGTTATCAGTTTCTGGCAGGCGCTGTAAAAGCTGCGCGTTACGAAAACAGCATCTGGCAGGGCGTTACCGTTAAAGTCCTCCTAAGCAACCGCACTTATACCGGGGATCTGGCAATGGGGAAAAAGAGGAAAAACCTCTCTAAAAACCTTACCAAAAGCAGGAATATTCCCTATGAGGACTGGATAATAACGGAAAATACCCATGAGGCAATCATAAGCCGTGAATTATTCTTTGAGGTTCAGCGTATTTGTATGCAGGAGCTGGAAAAAAACAGGGCAAGCCGTTACCGTCATTTGGATATTGATTCGCCGGATGATATTTTTGCCGGATTGGTTTACAGCGGGAACACAGGACTCAAGATGTATCGGACACGAAACTATTATGAAAAGCATGGCATGAAATATCGTTATACCACTATTTCACAAAGGGATGCGGACTACTCAAAATGTTCAATCATCAGCATCAAAGAGGAACAAATACAGGAAACTCTTGTCTGCCTTCTGAAAAAGCAGATGGAATTGGCATTGGAACTGAATGATTACCTTGCAACGGTACAGGAACATCAGACATTTCTTAACAGAAAGGAGGCTTTGGAAAAGCAAATCAATGAACTTGCCGCAAGGCATAAAGAACTTACTTCTATGCAGTCAGATTTATACCTGCATTATTCGGAAGGGTCACTTGCCCGTGAAAAAT
>BLMC01000306.1 GCA_011959805.1 Lachnospiraceae bacterium
GTGTCATATTTTTGTCCGCCTCAGTATTTTGCATACAATAATCATAATTTTACGCTAAGAGGATGTTCCAATAATTCAAATATGGCAAAAATAGATTTGTTTATTGGTGGAGAATACAAAGGAACATTTTACTTTGGGGATGAATACCCTGCTGAATATACAATCAGTAATGTTTACCACGGGATAGGTAGCCAAACAGTTGAATTAAAGGTTACGGATGATAATGGACTTTGGGATGCATATGTGGATTATTTAATAATTAGTTGATAGGCAGTTAAAGGCTATTTGATTTGTCGATTCTGCATCTTGAAGATCATTGTAGTTTGCAAAATCTATATTGATTTTGCTTTAAGTCTTGCCATGATTTATTTTAATCGGGCTATTGCTTTTCGAGTTCGCGATGTGTAAACTATCAATAAAAGAAACCTTCTTTTTTTAATATATACTTTGCCAGTAATTTATAACTTTTTAAAATTATCAGTTTATTTTGATATTCCAGTGAATTATGAAAATCCAAGAGGTATAAAAAGGAGGTGATAGTTCCTTGAATACAGCAAAAAAAGACAACATGAGTGATCGAAGACAGAAAATGAGATATAAGTTTTATCAATATATGGATAATATTGCGCTTGGCAGAAAGTTGACCATATTATATGTATGTTGTGTGCTGTTGCCTCTGGTGGTCACGGACAGTGTTGTTCTGTATATTGTGGTGAATAATCAACACACAAAACAACAGCACGCCATGGAGAATGAGGCCAGTGCTATACAGTACAGTCTGATGAACAGTATTGAGTATGCTGCTGCTACAGCAAAACAGATTTATATGAATGAGTATATTGAGCGATATCTGAATTGTGAGTATGCAGGACCTCTCGCGTATGTTGAAGCATATCAGGATTTTGTGAAAACGACGCTGTTCAAAGGCGGCGCTGGAATGGATAACTCAATCATTACAATGTATGCGGATAATCCAACAATTGTAAACGGAGGAGAATTTTCCCAACTGTCTGCGATAGAGAATGCGGACTGGTATCGGACTTTTAAGGAGTCGGGACGGAATACGATGCTGTATTTTTATTATGATAATGAAAATAGTCCAGTGGTCGAGGCGAAAAGAAAAGTTTTATTTTTAAAACAGCTTGATTTTTTTAGTGGGAACAGGTGCGAGAAATTTCTAAAAATAGAACTTGATTACAGTAATATGGTGCGGGGGCTTGTAAAGCTGGGATATGAGTTTCCGGTATATGTCTGTCAGGGGGACAGGGTACTGTTGGCAAATGATGGTCATAGTAGTGTAAACCAGAATTTTGGTCAGTTTACTATGGAACATAAAGTCGGGGTGCGTAAGGAGATGAGTTTATACAGCAGTGAGATGCAGATTTATATTCTGAAACCGGAGACGGATGTGGTTAAGGAACTCTGGAATAATATGCCGTCAATCGCATTGCTGATACTCACAAATGCAATTCTTCCTTGGAGATTTATGAAAGAGCTGAACCGTTCTCTTACAGTGAGAATCGAGCAGTTAAGCCAAGTGTTTGACAAAGTGGAGGATGAGAAGCTCAGTCAGATTGATGAGATTAGCGGTAGTGATGAGATCGGCAGACTCATGCAGAATTATAACAAGATGGCGGAGCGAACCAATGATTTGATACAAACTGTCTACAAGGACCGAATTAAGCAGCAGGAGATGGATATCGCGAGACAGAGTGCGGAGCTTTTGGCGCTTCACAGTCAGATTAATCCCCATTTTCTCTTTAATGCACTCGAAACCATACGGATGCACTGTATCCTTCGAAGTGAACACGAAATTGCCAAAAT
>BLMC01000307.1 GCA_011959805.1 Lachnospiraceae bacterium
GGATGCCGACAAGATTCCAGCAGGCAAGGAAGGTCTTGATATTGGAACAAAGACAGCAGAGCTTTTTGCAGACGCCGTAAAATCAGCAAAGACTGTTGTATGGAATGGACCGATGGGTGTATTTGAAAATCCGATATTGGCAAAAGGAACCATCGCTGTGGCAAAGGCACTTGCTGAGACAGAAGCTACTACAATTATCGGTGGTGGCGATTCTGCAGCGGCAGTAAACCAGTTAGGCTTTGCAGATAAAATGAGCCATATCTCTACAGGTGGTGGCGCTTCTCTTGAGTTCTTAGAGGGCAAAGAACTTCCAGGTGTTGTTGCAGCAGATGACAAATAATAAATGAAATCTAGCGGGGAGCAAAAATTGCTCCCTAGATTTGCTATGTTTTTATAAGAACGGTAGTACATTCTTTAAAAAGAGATACGTAATTAAAATTTTCCAATTATAAAATAGATAAGGAGAATAGAGGAAATGGCAAGAAGAAAAATTGTAGCCGGAAACTGGAAAATGAATATGACTCCCAGCGAGGCTGTTAAGTTGGTAGAAGAATTAAAGGATTTAGTAAAGTCCGATGATGTTGATGTGGTATATTGTGTGCCAGCAATTGATATTGTTCCAGTTGTGGAAGCAGTGAAGGGAACCAATGTTGAGGTTGGCGCTGAGAATATGTATATTGAAGAAAAAGGCGCTTACACAGGTGAGATTGCACCGGGAATGTTGGTAGATGCTGGCGTAAAATATGTAATTATTGGACATTCTGAGCGTCGTGACTATTTTAAGGAAGATGATGCATTTCTTAATAAAAAAGTTGCTAAAGCATTTGAACATGGTCTTACACCAATCCTTTGCTGTGGTGAGTCTCTTGAGCAGAGAGAAATGGGCGTTACAATGGATTGGATTAGACTTCAGATTAAATCTGACTTAGTGGGTATTACAGCTGATCAGGTAAAGAAGTTGGTTATCGCATATGAGCCAATCTGGGCGATTGGAACAGGTAAGACAGCTACAACGGAACAGGCACAGGAGGTTTGCAAGGGTATTCGCGATTGTATCGCTGAAATATATGATGCTGCAACAGCAGAGGCGGTACGTATTCAGTACGGTGGATCTGTCAATGCAGCGAACGCGGCTGAGCTTTTTGCACAGCCAGATATCGATGGTGGCCTTGTTGGCGGAGCAAGCTTAAAGGCAGATTTTGGCAAGATTGTCAATTATAAATAAGTTGTAATATATAAATCGAGTAAGGAAGGTCGCAGGATTGCTAACGATTTTCTAATGAGTATCTAAGTGCATAAAAACACTAAATATAAGGGTAAAATCTTGTATTTAGTGTTTTTGTAATTTATGACGTAATATGTACTTTATGACGTAATGTTTAAATAACTGTTATGTTCTGTTTTCCAAAATTGTAAATCTGTGCAGAGAATATCTATATTTTAGTTGTTCTTTTATAGGAACTTGTTGTGAGTGGATAAAAGTTTTCTATGCTAATATTTGGCTAGTTCTATTGTTGTTGTGCAATTGTTCATCAGAGCAATAACTTTGTATTAAAAAGATTACTGTTTATATTTTTTAAATTAAAGGGGTATGAACAGTAATCTTTTGTTTGATTGTAAAAGATGGCATCTTTTTTGGGTGAGACAAACGAATTCTACATTGTGGTTTAATGCAAATCATGATAAAATAAATGATAACATAAAAATGATTATATATCTGGGGGCAGTATTGTGGGGGCTAATATTTTAGTGGTTGATGATGAGAAAGAGATTGCTGATTTAATTGAAGTTTATCTAAAAAATGATGGATATACTGTCT
>BLMC01000308.1 GCA_011959805.1 Lachnospiraceae bacterium
TTGCTGCGAAGCGCGCAGCATGATACATTGTTTTGTAATCCGCCGGAGACATATCAGATGGAGGATCAAATCCTGCCACTGATACAAATAAGTTGCTCAGAAGCACGTTACCCCTTTACGTTTCTATCCTTTGACTGCCCCTGCCATAAATCCTTTTTCAAAGTATTTTTGCACAAACGGATAGATAACCAGCATTGGGGCCGCCGCTACAATAATTGATGAAAACTTAATCATTTCTGTCAGCTTGTTTAATTCTGCATAACCTCCAGAAATTGTGCTTGCCTGACTTGCGCTCGCAGAGCTTTTTATCAATATATTTCTCAAAATCAGTGGAAGCGGAGCCTTTTCCTCTCCTGGTAAGTAGATTAATGCTGTAAACCAGTCATTCCAGTATGCAACCATGCTAAACACTACCATAACCGCCATAATCGAGCGGCTCAACGGCACTACAATCTTATAAAATGTCGTCCATTTTGAAGCGCCGTCAATCCCTGCCGCCTCTATCATTTCCTTAGGAATGCTATTCTCAAAGAAATTTCTCATAATAATCATATTGCCAACGCCAACACCACCCGGAAGGAAAAGCGCCCACATACTATTCATAAGGCCTGTATCCTTTACCACCAAATAAGTAGGAACAAGACCACCGCCAAAATACATGGTAAATATAAAGAAAATACTTAAAAATTTTCTTCCTGGCAAATCTTTGACGCTAAGTGGATAAGCTGACAAATATAACATCAACACCGAAAAAACTGTTCCGATAACTGTATATTTGATGCTGTTTATGTAGCCTGTCACAATACGAGAATCCGCGAACACTGCCTTGTATCCCTCCAGCGTAAATTGACTTGGAAGTAGAAATGTTTTTCCTGCATATACATCATACGGATTCGATACTGAAGCAACCAGTATATAGTACAATGGATAGGCAACGATAAATAACGCAACCGCACAAATAGCAACCAAAATAATATCGCTTGTTCTCTCGGAGAATCCCGTTGTATTGTTGGATTTTATTTTTGCATTCATACCACACCTCCTATACAAAACTTGTGTCTTCAGATATCTTGCCAGCGATTTTATTTACCACAATTAACAATACAATGTTTACTGCTGTGTTAAATAACCCTACCGCTGTTGAGTAACTATACTTGGCATTTTCAATACCTTGCTGGTAAACATACACGGCGATAACATCGCTTGTCGCTTTGTTTAAATCTGTCTGGAGCAGCCACACCTTTTCAAATCCTACATTCATCAAACCACCCGCACTCATAATAAGGTTGAGCACCATGATAGAGGTCAGTTCTGGAATATCAATATGGAGAATCCTCTGAAACATTGAAGCACCATCCACCTTTGCCGCCTCGTAAAGCGAAGTATCTACATTTGCTAGTGTTGCCATGTACACGATAACCCCCCAGCCCGCATCCTGCCAGATGCCGGACGCAATATAGATAGTACGGAACGCTGAAGCTTCTGTCAGAAAATCTATGGAAGTACCTGCAATCAGGTTTACCAGACCACCCGAGGGACTCAGAAAAATCCTAATCATACCGCAGATGACCATTGTAGAAATAAAATGCGGTGCGTAAAGTACCGTCTGTGTCAGTCTCTTAAAACGTTGGAATCTCAACTGATTAAGCATTAGCGCAAGAATAATTGGAATCGGAAAACTCCACAGCAGACTAAAGAAACTTAGCAACACTGTATTCTTAATCATACGTCCGCATGTAGGCGCCGTGAAAAAACGTTCAAACCATTCCAACCCTACCCATTCGCTCCCCCACATACCGCGGCTGGCTTTGT
>BLMC01000309.1 GCA_011959805.1 Lachnospiraceae bacterium
ACAAAGCAGGAAGCGCGCATTCTAGCAAAGTCTGTGATTGGCTCCAGTCTATGTAAGGCGGCAATTTATGGACATGACGCGAACTTTGGCAGATTTTTGTGTGCACTTGGCTATTCTGGTGTGGTGTTTGACCCAGAGAAAGTGGAATTGTATTTTGAGAGCAAGGCAGGCAAAATGCTGATTTACAAGAATGGTGCAGCCACAGATTACAGTGAGGAAGAAGCCACAAAAATACTGTCGGAGCCAGAGGTGACAGTGCTTGTCGATATGAAGATGGGCGCGGAGACAGCGACGGCGTGGGGCTGTGATTTGACATATGATTATGTCAAAATCAATGCAGATTATAGGAGTTAATCTTGGGTTAATGCAAAGAAAGGTGCAGTATCTGTATGGTAGCTAACATCAGTTTACAACTTTTTAAAATTTACTCGACTTGTTGTTTAAAATATAATAAATATGCATTCTATTGCTGAAAAATATAGAAAATTGAATATTTATTGAATGTGAAACCATGAAAATATAACTTTTATAAAACCTTGTAAACTGCTGTAAGAAAAATAAACGCAAAATAGTATATGAAGGAACAGTCTATTATTGGTATGTGAGAATAAACGAGCGTGGTCATAGAGTACATATTATTTCTAATGATAAACAAATACATTTACAATATCCCTTTTTAGATACAGAGATTTCCATTACACCGTAAGAGATACAAATACATTTAAAGGAATATTATGCAAACATCTTATAAGGAACTTTTCTCTAAAAAGAAGTAAATATAGTATCTGGGTCAGTTCTACGAAAATAAAATCAATTTACACGCTTGCAAGAAAAAGCAAAATAGAAGTAAGGAGCAAAAAATCAAATGAAAGAACAGGATATGAACAAGATTCTGTCAAAGGCCGAGGTGCTTATAGAGGCACTTCCCTACATACAGAAATTTAATAGAAAATATATTGTTGTCAAATATGGCGGGAGTGCAATGAGCAATGAGGCGTTACAAAAGAATGTTATCAAAGATGTAACACTCTTAAAACTAGTTGGATTCAAGCCCATTATTGTACATGGTGGCGGCAAGGAAATTAGTCGTTGGGTGGAGAAGGTTGGCATGGAGGCACAGTTTGTGAATGGTCTTCGCGTCACAGATGATGCCACAATGGAAATTGCAGAGATGGTGCTAAACAAAGTCAATAAGAGTCTTGTGACTATGGTGCAAGAACTTGGGGTAAAGGCGGTTGGTGTTAGCGGTAAAGATGGTGGTCTATTGAAAGTAGACAAGAAATATGCTGACGGACAAGATATTGGTTTTGTGGGCGACATTAAAGAGGTGAATCCTAAAGTGTTGTTTGATTTAATAGAGAAGGATTTTTTGCCGATTGTGGCGCCAATCGGACTTGACGACAATTTCCAGACTTACAATATCAACGCGGACGATGCAGCGTGTGCGATTGCAAAGGCGGTCGGCGCAGAGAAGCTTGCATTTTTAACTGATATTGAGGGATTATATAAAGATATTAATGACAAAGCCTCCTTTATTTCGAGAATTTCCGCGACACAGGCGGAGAAGCTCATAGAGGATGGATTTATTGGCGGAGGCATGTTGCCCAAACTTGGCAATTGCACCAGTGCAATCAAAAATGGCGTTAACCGTGTCCATATTCTTGACGGGCGGATTCCACACTGTCTTTTGTTAGAAATCTTTACCAGAAATGGTATTGGTACAGCAATTGTCAAGGATGAGGACTTAGAAAACATGGATATAGAATAATAAAGTTACGGTTCACATCTTTATTATATTTTATGATGTTGGG
>BLMC01000310.1 GCA_011959805.1 Lachnospiraceae bacterium
ACCGTCAAGTTTTCCAGGAAGAACAGCCGAGCTACTTGCCGGTTTGTCAACCCGATCAGGATATAGGTTCCCAATTCTCGGCTCCGGCGGGAAAGCATAAACCCGGTGGCATAGCTCACTAGCCAGCCGAAGATGCACACAACCACAATGCTGGCAAGGACGATCACGAAGGGCAGAGTATTCATTCCTTCCGAAAGCTGTTGGACTTCCTTAGAAAACACCAATCCGTTGAAGGAATACAGCAGCGCTGCCGCCATTACGACAGTGACAAAGTATATCAGATAATCCTTTGCCTGCCGCTGGGCATTTCGCAGGGACAGTTTAGATAACGTCACTGACATCACCTCCCAGCGCGGCAAGGACATCCAGAATCTCGTGGTAGAATACTGGTCTTCCCCTCTTTCCCTGCAGTAGCTCGTTGAATACCCGGCCATCCTTTAGGAACAGCACCCGCTTGGCATAGCTGGCACTGTAAGCGTCGTGGGTGACCATCAGAATGGTGGCTCCCATGTCCTGGTTCATAGAGCTCATGATCTCGAGCAGGTTCTTGGACGCCTTAGAGTCCAGTGCCCCGGTGGGTTCGTCCGCTAGCAGCAGAGACTGTCCTGCCACCATCGCTCGTGCGCAGGCGGTCCGCTGCTTCTGTCCTCCAGAAATCTGGTAGGGAAATTTGAGCAGGATGTCGGCGATTCCCAGCTTTTGGGCTACGTTCTGTACTCGGTCTTGTACCGTTTTTGGAGCAATGTGATTCAGCGAAAGGGCCAGGCCGATGTTTTCCTCAACCGTCAGGGTATCCAGCAGATTAAAATCCTGAAATACAAAGCCCAACTGTTCTCGACGGAATTTCGCCAGTTCTTCCTCGCCGAGATCGGCTATATTCACTCCATTCAGTAGGATTTTACCAGCGCTGATGGTGTCGATTGTTGAGATGCAGTTGAGCAAAGTGGTCTTGCCTGAGCCGGAGGCCCCCATGATGGCCAGAAATTCTCCGGCCTCTACATCAAAGCTTACCCGGTCCAGGGCCTTGGTAACATTGTTTTTACTTCCATAATATTTTTCGATATTCTGTACCTGAAGCATAAGCAAACCTCCTTTGCTTCTTATGATACACCAGATGCAAAGAAAGCAGTATCGAATTGATATTGATTTTTCTTACACTTTTGTAAGATTCTCCTTTGCGGGAAAGGTTAGCGTAACCGTTGTTCCTTCTCCCTCTTGCGAAACAATACGCAGATCCAAATCCAGAAAAGATGCTAACCTTTTGCACAGGTACAATCCCATGCCAGTAGAGCCTCCGCGGCTTCGCCCGTTGCTTCCAGTGAATCCCCGGTCAAACACGCGGGGCAGCTCATGGGCCGGAATACCGATGCCGTTGTCCTGAACGACAAGCTGAATTTGTTTCCCCAGCGGTTTTGTGGAGAGGATGATGACCGGTTCCGATCCCCGGTAGCGAGCGGCGTTTTGGAGCAGCTGGCCCAGAATAAAGACCACCCACTTTTCATCGGTATAGACAGTGTCGTTCAAATTCTCCGCTTCCACCCGGATACCGCTTTGAATCAGCAAAGAACGGTGATTTTCAATTGCCTGGGAGGCAATTTTCCCCAAATCCACATGTCGGAACAAACAATCCTGTTCAGGGTTTTCCGCCCGCGCGTAGAACAAGGCCCGCTCGATGTTGGCCTCGATTTGTGCTAACTCTGCATTTAATTTTCTACGAGTATCCCCGTCCAGGTTCCGGCAAATCAACCGCGCAGCGGTGATGGGGGCTTTGATCTCATGCACCCAGCGTTCCACGTATTCCCGGTAC
>BLMC01000311.1 GCA_011959805.1 Lachnospiraceae bacterium
CGCCGATGCAGAGGAAATATGCTATCACATGGCGTATCAAGTAGGAAAATTCTTTCCTACTTGATTCAAATGTTGCTATAACATTATATTCTATCACGATTCAATAAATTTTCAAGAAATTGTACCACAAATCTTTATTTTCTGCTACACTGAAAATAATTAATTTCTATGAAAGAAGGATACACTTATGCAATCTACCATAGACCAAAAACTTTTTTCAGAAGCATGTTATAAAATGATTGGTGCACTTCAGGGGCAAAATGGAATTGGTACTCTCCGAGAAAAAACAATTCACAGTGTTCTAAAATATTATTATGCCCCAGATTGTGCCTATCATGAAATTAAAATTGGTTCTTATGTGGCAGATATCTATATTGATGGAGAAATTTTTGAAGTGCAAACACGAAACTTTAACACAATGCGAAATAAACTAAACTATTTTTTGCAGAAATATGATGTTACAATCATCTATCCTGTCGCCCATACCAAATGGCTCTTATGGTGTAATATGGAGACTGGAGAACTAACCCCAAAACGAAAATCACCAAAAACCGGAACTTTATATCAAATTATTCCTGAATTATATAAGATAAAAATGTTTATCAATAACCCCAAGTTACATTTTATTATCAGTTTCATCGACGTGGAAGAAACACGTTATTTAAATGGATGGAGCCATGACAAAAAGAGAGGTTCCACTCGTATGGATGGAATTCCTGTTGGAATTTACGACGAAATTCGTATTGATACTTTTGCTGATTATATGGTTTTTCTTCCTGAAGCATTGCCAAATCAATTTACTTCAAAGGACTTGAGTAAAGCAGCAAAAATTCCCCAAGGAAAAGCAGCCACATTATTAAATATTTTGCTTGAAACCCAAGTTATCAATCGTGTTGGAAAATCTGGAAAAAGCTATGTCTATGAAAAAACCACAACATTTTTATAAAATGTTGTGGTCTGTACACACCAATACAAAAACTTTTTATGGTTCTTCTTCCGACAAACTATCATCATCTAATGTATTAGTTTCAGATAGGGTCTCTTCTTCTACATTATCTAGTTCATCCTCAAACTCCTCATCAAGAAATATTGCTTCTCCTGCAACAGGTTCATCAACCACCTTGTCAAGCGCTTCATCGACATCCTCAAACTCCTGCGTCCCATCTGAGAGTTTTTCCCGTACTTTCGCAATCTTGGCTACCTTAACATTTTCATCAAGATTAATCAGTTTTACCCCAAAAGTATTTCTGCGATAGATAGAAATATCACCTACTGGAATCTGTATAATAACACCTTCTGTTGTAATCATCATAATCTCATGGTCGTCATTAACACCTTTAATGCCAACCACATTCCCTGTCTTTTCTGTAATACGATAGCATCGTACTCCTTTGCCTCCACGTTTCTGTACAGTAAATTCTTCTAAGAGCGTTCGTTTTCCCATTCCCATTTCAGATACTATTAGCAGTGCATCTCCTTGTGTATTAAGCTGCATACCGATGATTTCATCATCGTCATCAAGATTCATCCCAATAACTCCTCTTGCATTTCTGCCCATGACACGCACATCAGTCTCTTTAAAACGAATACACATTCCATACTTTGTAATTAAGAAAATCTCAGACTTTTCATCCGTGGCTTTGACCTCAATCAACTCATCATCATCCCGCAGAGAAATTGCCGCCAATCCATTTTTACGGACATTTGAGAATTCCATAATTGGAGTCTTTTTGGTAATTCCTTTTTTCGTCACCATAAAAAGATGTTTTCCTTCTGTGAACTCCCGAATTGGTATCATTGC
>BLMC01000312.1 GCA_011959805.1 Lachnospiraceae bacterium
AGGTGTGAAATTTTAATTTCACACTAATCCTATCATGATTTTTCCATTTTTTCTTTTAAAAAGCACAGACGGTTAAAATCTGTGCCTGAGTGGTAATGTGCACAGCCACATGAAAAACTATGCGGCTATGGCACTAAGTAATAAGCGCATGGCTCCTTATTAAAGTATGCTTTTTTATAGAATAGCAAAATCATTTGGAACTTTTTTGAAATCATATATAAAACTGCAAAAATAAAACTGCCGCTTCATGAATTTTTATTCATAAAAGCGACAGCACCATCTTTTTTATAATGGAAGCATAATCTCTGTCACAAAAACCCCTGGTTCATTTTTGCGGTTGATAAATCCACCATATTTGTCCACAATATTGTTAATGCGTTTTAATCCATGTCCATGATTTCCACGTTTTGTCGTAATATACTCCTCGTCAAATTTTCGCACAACCTCATTGGTTGCATTGCTCACGGAAAGATAAAGCTGCCGCCGCAACACTCCAATATAGAGACGGATAAACTGACTTTCAGGCGTAACCCTTTCACATGCTTCCACTGCATTGTCAATCAGATTGCCTAGAATAACACAAAGGTCAATGTCTGACACCGCCAATGTTTTGGGAACAGTCGCCTTATAATCCACCTGAATCCCTTTCTTGATTGCAAGAGAAATTTTGGAGTTCAATATCGCATCTGCATTGATATTTCCCGTATTAAACAGTAAATTGATATCGTCAAGGTCTTGCTCAAGTGCATCGAGATATGCCCTTGCTTCCTCCAGATTATCCATCGCCAGATAAGCCTTAACCGACTGCATATGATTGTGATAATCATGGCGCCAGCCTCGCATTGTGAGATAGATATTATGCACTTCATCAACTTCATTTTGTAATAATTTATTCTGGTATGCAACAACACGCTTGTCATAAATATCATCCAAAATCCGGTATAACACATAGATAATCAACACAAATAGCAACAGGCCAAGCAATACAAAAATCATTGCTGTCATGGGCGTAAACCTCGATAATATTGTATAAATCGTTCATTGAGCACACGGTAAGAACTGCGGCTAACTGGCAAAACAGTCTTATCCAAAAGAGTGCATTCTGTACGGTTAATTCTCTCGATATACAAGAGGTTTACTACATAGCTTCTATGGCACTTTACAAACAACTCTTTTTTGTGAAGATAATCCATCACCGCCGCTAGACTCTCCTTGATGCGAATCGTAGGTGCATCTGCCAAATGCAACTGTGTATAATGCCCAAACACCTCAACATAGCGAATGCTATCCTCCACAATCCTTTTTGTATTCCCCTTCTCTCCAATTGTAATACAAATTGTATCCTCTACTTTATTTTCTTGTTCTGCTAACAGTTCATCCAGTAAACTTTCCAGTTTTTCTGTTGTGATTGGTTTGAGTAGATATCGTACAGCATGTACTTCGTACCCCTCAATGGCAAATGCTTTGTCCGCTGTCAAAAATGCAATTGGCAGTCTTTTATCTTTTTTGCGGATTGTGCGCGCAAGCTCCACACCATTTATTTGTCGCATCGCAATGTCAAGAAAAACTACATCATATGGAAAATCGTCATTTTTAAACAAAAATTCCTCTGCACTCTCAAATAAAACGACCTCTACAAACTCCTGTTTGCATTCTGCCCACTGCTCAATCATAGTGCGGACAAGCTGTGCCTGCGCTGCTTCGTCCTCACAATATGCAATACGCATAATTTCTCACTCCGTTTCTTTATAATGATACTAGGGTCAAAAGGTCAAGAAATCCTATGCAAGCTTGCTTGC
>BLMC01000313.1 GCA_011959805.1 Lachnospiraceae bacterium
ACCTCTTAATTCCTGTCGGCTGCTTAGGCTGATGCAGACAATACATACATCTGCTATCGGCTGCTGCTTTTGCAGAATTGAGTGCCACTTTTTCCATAATTGTTGCTACAATGTTTTTCTTTTTGTTGCCTGATATATCACACACCTCCAATTTCATTTTTCAAAGCCAGTATATCTTATTTTACTGGTTTTTCCCTTTCAATGTTGAAATTCCGATACAGCTTGTGATTTTTCCTTAGAAAATGCCTATATCAGTATTTGATCTATACTTTTGCTCATATATGCGTATTTAATTATTCACTAATGTTGTTTGTGTATTATTCATGTTTAAAAAATAATACTAGAAAGGAAGTGTATATATGGTAAATAATCGTATTTGTGAACTACGCAAGAACATGAACATGTCGCAAGAAGCCCTTGCGGAAGTAATTCATATTACTCAGCAGGCAGTAAGTTGAATGGAAAATCACGCTTATGATATTCCTTCTGAATCGCTCATAGAAATGGCAGGCTTCTTTAATGTTACTACCGACTATATACTTGAAATTTCTGATATAAAACGTGATTATAACGGGGAGTATCGTATGAATCAGAAAATGGATAAGTGCTATGATATTGTCCTCTGCTATCAAAAATTATCCGAAATCAATCAAAAAACACTCCACTACATACTCGAGCGTTTAGAGCAGGCGCAAATAGAGAGCGAAGAAGCATTTGCAAAGGAAGTGGATAAAAATTCTGAGAATAGCGATATGTGATGATGATTCCAAATTTACTGGAAAAATTGAAACTCTGGTATTTCAGGAAAGCCAGAAGTTGAGCATTCGTGTAAAAACCGAAGTATTCTCCGATGACAAAACCCTTTTGAAAAGTATTCAGAACGGTGCGCATTATCAACTTATATTTATTGACATTGAAATGAAACAGGTAGACGAAATAACAGCTGCAAGGCACATCCGTGAGATAGATCAGACTGTACTGCTGATTTATGTATCGGGTTATGACAAATATTTAAAGGAGCTATTTGAAGTGGAACGATTCTGCTTTCTCTCTAAGCCTCTAAACCATATCCAGTTCGCCCGCTATTTTAAAGAATCATGTAAGCGCATCAATGAGACGGAAGTATTCTATCAGTTTACATTCAACAAGGAAATAAGGAAGGTATCCGTAAGAGACATCGTTTATACGGAATAGTTGTAGTATCTCTCGTGTCTAAATCAGTAACCAAATAATTATTAATTAGCGTATATTTTGATTGTGTTACTTTTATGCCTGTTGGACAATAGATCGTAATGCTTTGTATTGTTACTCATTCCGGAATAACACTTGTAAAATTCACAATCTGACCTATAGACATAATTACACCAGTCTGTCCCGAAGAAGCATAATCTTTTGATAAAATCTTTGACGGTGAAGTTGCAAATACCATTGGAGCTTCTGATAACACATCTACCCTGCCAAAAACAACAGTTTTCAGTTCCCCTTCTGACAAATCAGATACATTTGCTTCCATTTCAGAGCTGTTTTCTACTGCAAAGGTATAATCACTACTTCCTAAAAACATTGCTGCTGATAAAACCACTCCTATTGCTAATGATAAAAATCTTTTCATCTTAATTCCACCTTTCATAATTTTATATTTATGGTAGTTACAACCGCATTTTTATAATACTAAATTGAAATTCTGGTAGCAATACTGGTGTTAGTATATAAATGTGCACAGAAAAAGTTGAACAACCTATACTATCAAATGAAAGAGCAAAGGAGATGAAAG
>BLMC01000314.1 GCA_011959805.1 Lachnospiraceae bacterium
AACGGCAGAAGGAGCTGGTCGGAAGAGGAATTGTTGTAAAGACTGTCATAATTATCATTGATTGCAATGAACCGGATGCCAAGAGCCGGGAAGATTCGTTCTATGTAACGTCCGACTTCTATGTAATTGCGTCCGAACCGTGACAGGTCTTTTACAATGATACAGTTGATTTGCCCGTCTTTGATACATTCAAGCATTTCCTGAAAACCAGGCCGGTTGAAATTTACCCCTGTATACCCGTCATCGGAATAGTGTTTTACCAGACATAGTTCGGAGCGGCTTTCGGCATAATGCTGAATCAAAGCCTTTTGGTTATTGATGCTGTCGCTTTCTTCTTTATCACCATCCTCCTTTGAAAGGCGGGTGTAATCTGCCGCCATCCATTCTTTTGATTCGTCATTTACATTCATGATCATTCATCCTTTCTAAAAACAAATTCAGAATAACCTAAAAATATAAATGCACATTGCTTCCTATGTGAGATATAGAAATTCTTAGGCAGCGTTTTTTGATGCCTTAGAATTTCTTCTCACATTTATATCATATATAAAAAGGCGCAAAAGCAAGGATTTCAGATTATTCGTTATGGGACAGGGAGCTAAAATAATCCTGAAGCAGTTCCTGAAAAGATCTGCCTTCGCTGCAAAAAGAAACTTTAACAACAGTATTTTTACAACGGAAACAATAAGGATTTTTTATATCCCTGATAAAAGTTTGTATTCTGTCAGTCTTTTTCATGGTGGTGTCTATTTTGACATCGCTGATGTCAACCAGATTTTGGATGTCAACTGCCTGAATATCTTCTTGACATATAAGGTGAGTTTGCTGCTTATCCATATTTCCTCCATCTGTATATTCAATACAATCTATGCTTGTTAATAGTTGTCCTATTCTAAATCTATACATACATTCTATCACTGTCTCCTGCGCCCTCTCCGGCTGCACTGTGTGCAGTTCAATCCGGATGGGTGGCAGACCTTAAGCAGGGCGTCGCCCACCAGAACCCATATACATAATGGAGTATGTTCTTCAGTTGTCAAAGAACAAAGGACCAGCTATGATAAAAAGCTGATCTATTAAATAAAGATAGGGAAAGGTGTAAAAATCAGAAAAATTTTCCAGAAGGGGAAAATGAACAAGAGATATATAGTATAATCAAGTTGACATGATACAAGATGTTGTGTTAAGATAGATACGTAATTGATTTTTATGCGACACCTTTATACGGGGAACAGGCCAGTTCCTTTAAAATATCTAACTTACGTCCCTTATCCTGTGTTACTGTCTCCGTTAAATGATTTTCTGTTGAATTCAAATTTAAGCACTCGTGAATATCCTGTTCCGGGCTCGTATATCCTGAATGATTTCTGTCAATACTATCCTGATATTCAGATTTATGTTTCGTAGTATCAGACGAATGTATTTCCCCATTATTATAATAGATCCGGTTCATATCTGATTGATTCAATGGACTAATAAAAATCGGTCTGTTTTCCTTGTCCTCATGATCAATTGCATAATCAAATTCATGCTGCATTCTTACAATCTCATCTGGCTGTACATTCGTATCCATTACTTCTCTCAGTATTTCTTCAACTGTCCGGCTATAAGTCATATCCTGTGGCTGATAAATTTCATTCTGATTTAAAATCCAGATATTCTCTCTGGGAACATTGAGTAAAATACTGGGTGAATGAGTAGTTACAATAAACTGTACATTCGGAAATATATCCATTAAATTATTCATAATCTTCTTTTGTCATGATGG
>BLMC01000315.1 GCA_011959805.1 Lachnospiraceae bacterium
GTCGGCTATTTTTCTTAGATGTTTTCCGCTGACAATGGGCAAGTCTAATCTGCCTTTGCGCCCCCTCACTTTTGCAATCATCTCCATGACTTCATTCTTCACGCTGACCGCTGTATTTTTAATCTTTTCGTACTGTGCGCTGTGTACTTCCTGCTTGGCAAACATGAGCATTTCTTTCGCCTGTTCCAACAGCATATTGTTCCTGATGATTTCCCGATTGATGTTGCCCCTCTCGGTCTGTATGCCCTTGCGTTCTAAAGCGTTGGCAACCGCACCGATATGGATTGTCGGCTCTCTGTCAATCCCCTGTTCCTTAAAAGAGCGGTGTTCCCAATGTAGCGCAATCCCCAACTGCTCATTGGTGGCATTGATTGTGTCGGCTAAATCTTTTCGCCACATCTTGGCGTTTTCTTGGCTGTTCCAGTCTGTGCTGTCGGCGGTGTGGCATTTCCACTGTTTGCGGTTGCGCTTGTCAACTTTCTGCTGTCCTGTCTTTTTGTCAATGATGGGAATACGCTCCCCGTTTTCGTCAAGGTCATACACCTTTTTCTGTTTCGCTCCCCATTCCCCTTTTTCCGTAAGAGGGCGCAGGGTAAGCATTACATGGATATGGAGATTGCGCTGTCCTTTGTCGTTCTCGCTGTCATGGATTGCCCAGTCAGCACACATTCCTTTGTCAACAAAATTCCTCTGCACATAATCCCTCACGACTTCCTCCGCAAGTTCATAACTCCATTCGTTGGGGAGTGACGCTTTCAACATTCTCGCAAGCTGTGATTTCTGTCCTTTCTCTGCCAGTTCAACAGCGTTCCATAAGGTGGCTCGGTCTGCATATTCTTTGGGCGCATTGGGCGGGAGAGTGATTTCACTGTGGACTAAATCTTCATGGTATTTCGGGCGGTAGGTCTGCCCGTCAAACTCGCTGACAAGAATGCTCCTGCTGATGTATGATGCTTTCTCGACTGCCGACTGCCCCTTGCTCCGCCTGACAATGGAAAAACGTGTGCTTGCCTGTTTCGTAACATTAGCCATGCGCAACACCTACATTCTGCCGACAGGGTATAGGGGCGCACTCATAGACTTTGTGGGCAGATAAAGGCTGTTCTTTAGCCTTTATCTGAACGCAAAGTTCACTAAAGGGTAGCAAGCGCAGCTTGCGAAGGGGAATTGTCGTTTCCCCTTTTGGCTGCCGCAAGGCAGACAACGCCCTCCGCAGGAGTCCATGCAAGTGAAACTTGCCCCTCGGAGAGCGCACATACCACCTCTGGTGGTATATCTGTGCGCACCCCGTAAACGGGGTGAATATGTTACCTCGGCTTTCCAGTGTCCTTGCCTTTGTCATTCCGTACCGCCCTCGCTTTCATTTTCGGCATTGGGGAGAGTGGATTGTGGGGGAGTGGTTTCTCGGCTTTCCGCTTTGATTTTAGAGATAATCTGCTGACACTCCCTTGTCTGCAATGCAACCGACAAGATACGGTTTAACTCGCCCTCGTCATAGCGGTAGCAGTCGGGGAAATACTTCACAATGATACCGCCCATGATGTACTTGTGGTGGTTCTCGGCTTTGCGTTTTTTCTCGTTCTGCTTTTTCTTCTCATTGGCTACACGCTGTTTCGCCTGTTCCAATGCCTGCAATGCTTTTTCTAAATTTCTGCTTGCGTCATTTTTGCTCTCAATCATCTTGATACCTCATTCTTTCTGTACTGTGTTGATTAGTTTTGGAAATAAAAAAGGTAGCTGATTGTCTGTTAAGATAATCGCTACC
>BLMC01000316.1 GCA_011959805.1 Lachnospiraceae bacterium
CCGCAGCTTCCTGTATGTCCGAAAGCACAAGATTGTATAAATCCCTCGCTTCAATTTTGTGGCTTGTGCAGGCATTTTTCCCTAAACGGTTATAAGTCTGACAGATATAATATGCCTTGTCTATCGGCTCACGCTCTTTTCCGGTACGACGGTCTTTGTCCGTCCTCCCGACTTTTTCATAACGCACCTGCATGGACTTCCCACAGGTAGCACAGTAAACAATGCCATGAAAAATATTGTAATATGGGCAGCTATTTCCCTTCATAATCGGCGGTCTGCGGTCTATAAGCTGCTGAACCTTATCCCACTCCGCTTTAGGGATAATCGCTTCGTGGCAGTCCTCTATGACTTCCCTCTGCTCCCTCGGAATGATGTTGTAAGTGTTGGAACGTATCCCCTTCTGGTGTGTCTTGCAGACAACGTGTGCGCCCTTGTAAAATGGATTTCTCAAAATGGTTGATATGCGTGAACCGCTCCAAGCGTAATAATTCACATCATAGTCCGTTCCCGTCTGCATTCTTGTAAGCGGTATCCGTTCTTCCATCAAAACCTTGCATATTTTCATGTTCCCGAATCCGTCAAGTGCAAGGTCAAATATCCGTCTGATAACCGGCGCAGTTTCCGGATCAATGATAAGATGCCCGTTGTCATCAGGGTCACGCATCAGACCTAAAGGCGGCTGTCCCCCGCAGAATTTCCCCTGCCTTGAGCGTGTCATGCGCCCTGCAAGCACTTTCTTTGAAATATCCCTGCTGTACATATCATTCAGTATATTCTTAAACGGGGCTATGTCCATTTCCTGTTTGTTAAGGCTGTCATAATTGTCCGTAATGGCTATGTAGCGTACATTATGCTTCGAGAAAAATACTTCCATGTAGCTGCCTGACTCAATATAGTTGCGCCCAAGCCTTGAAAGGTCTTTGGTAATCACGCAGCTTATCCTTCCTGCTTCAATATCGCTTATCATGCGCCGGAATGCCGGACGGTTGAAGTTCCGCCCTGTGAAACCATCATCCACATAGAACTCGCAATTGAACATACCGTTCTTTTCTGCATAGTCTTTAAGCAGCAGCTTTTGGTTGCTGATACTCATGCTCTCATTGTCTTTGCCATCTTCAAGAGATAATCTACAATAAAGGGCAGTAATCATTGGACTGGTAATATTAGAATTGATTTTCCTGTTCATAGGTTCTCTCCTTTATGAACAGGGGCACGATACAATTATATTACCATGTCCCCGCCCTGATTTCAACATATTTTTCATAAATCTGCCTTAAACCGCCTGTCTGTCCTTCTTCCTTGAGATGTGTTCCTCTGTCTTTTTTTCTATAAGCTGTTCAAAGGCTTGCTGCATGGTCTGTGTGCCGCCAAATTCCCTTGTCACAACAAACTTTGTCTGCGCTTTAATCTCTTTTCTGTCTTTTTTTGCACCTCTATTTGCCGTCATAAAATTACTCCTACCCTTTCTGCGGTCATTTTCCAGCCAACAATATCACAATCCGTTTTATCTCTCTGTACAGAAAGATAAATCTGCATAAAAACAGCATTGAAGATAACCCTTCCCCAATGCCAAACATCACACTGTATCCTTAACACCTGTCAGTATCTTTTTCGCTGTATCCCTGTTGCCCTGCCCCAGTTCAGAACGGTAATTCTTACCGCCGAAGAATACAGGCATACACCGTTCCATGATGCGGTCATAAATCCTTGCATGTTCCACGTCCCGCGGATTTTTCAACACATCAAGCTGAATGTTCGTGG
>BLMC01000317.1 GCA_011959805.1 Lachnospiraceae bacterium
CATAACCTCAAGGACGCGGCGAAAATGCTGAATTTCCTGTAAGCCAACAATATCATGGATATGACGGGGCTTGATGAAAAATTCAAAACTATGATAGGGGAACAACTGGATCTTCAAGGCAAGCTGAAACCCGTTGAACGACGGTTAGGCACTCTGAAAAAACATATCGAGTAAGCCGACATTTATTTCAAGTACAAGGGAAAGAAGCCGCTGACCAAAGCCGAGAAAATCTTGCTTACGGCGGCGAAAGATTATCTCAAAGGCGTAATGAACGGCAAGACCACAATCCCGACAAAGGCATGGAAAGATGAATACACCAAGCTGACTGCTGAGAGGAAAACACTCAATCGTATCTTGCATTAAAAGAAGAAGTGAAAGAAGCCAAGAAAATCCGAAAGAGCGTTTACAGTATCTTGCGGCAGGAACAGCGGGAACACGCGCCTTGCAGGACACAAGATATGGAGCGATAACAGATAGGGCGGCGGGATAATTAAAGACTACCCCGCCACCCATGTTTTTTTGCCTTACAAACTGAAAGTTGTAGATTAGTCCCACACGATTTCCAAACAATTAAAGTTTTCTGGAATTGGTGGTACACACGAATAAGTATTTAATTCAGATGCCTTTATTGTAATTACTCCGTCAGAGCATAGCCATTCGCAATTTACTAATTTTTCTAATTCCGTAGGTAAAATAGTTGTGCAAATCACGATTGTATCTCCTGCAAGAACTAATTCTTCTGCCCCATTGTTTTCTACGATTTCTGTATCATCGTGCAGAGTAACACGCACCCACGCTATGTTAGACATTAACTCAATCTTTTGTAGCATATCCCATATTTCAGAAAGCGTCGGTCGCCCAAATTCCCATTGGTTCGGAGCAATAGAATCTTCCTCTGTATTTCCATTGAAAAATTCATCAAGCGTTAGCAATGGCAAACATTCTTCATTTTCTTCCAATAATTTTTTGAATGTATTCAACTCTATCATAGTTACAATTCTCCTCAAATCCCGATTTGTCTGTATTGGTAGAAATTATACCATAGCCAATTACGAAAAGCAATTCCTGTTCTACGCCCGTTCCACCTATCCAGACGGTCAAGGGACGAATAGTATTTTTTCGCAAAAAGCGCAAAAAAATCTCCACTCTTAACCCCTTGACCGTCTGGATTTTTGCCGTTGTCATTTCGCAGCCGAAAACGAGACCAGGATTTTACACCCCTGCGCCCCGCTGAAAAGTTTTCTGTCAATAACTCAAAAAACACTTGACAAAACGCTTCATGACGAACTGTGCAGTGAGCATAACCTTTCCGTCATTATCCTTGGTGGAGATCAACGGTATAAATGCCGTGGAAAAAATACAACATTTTACAGTTTATAGCAAGTATCAATATTTTAATGCATTGCCAAAAGCCTTTCTGTTATGAAATATCTGCATTCTGCCTTCGGTATGTATCATTATCTTTCTGGCTTAACTCACTCTCTATTTGAGCTAATTTTCTTTCCAACTCCTGGACTTTCTTTTCATTTCCGTAAACCAACTGTATCTGCTCTTCCAACTGCTGCTTTTTCTCTTTCAATTTCTCTATTTCCCGGTCTACTTTATTAGTATTTGTAGTACACTTTTCTGCTGATTTTTCAGGACTATTGGGATTTGTTTTCGGCTGTCCTTTTTCATCTGTACCACCCGTTTTCTTAGGGTCATCAAATAAAACCTTGAGATTGCCATTCTCGTCCTGCCCTAACCGATATAAGCC
>BLMC01000318.1 GCA_011959805.1 Lachnospiraceae bacterium
TTTTTTGAGAAATTGTGCTTTTTCCTGACCGTGGCACACCTGCAATAATAATATGTTTCTTCAAAGTTTCCCTCCCATAGACAAATCCCAATTCTGATAAGACACTTTTTATAGTATTTAATAGCTATTATATCTTATCTTCAAAAAGTCCGCAAACCCTTGAAAACGCTAAATTTATAGCAAGTAAGTTTGCCCTTAAGTTTTCCCTTGTGTTATATCCTTTTCCCTCATGTTACGAACCCTCATAAGGGCAAAAATAAGGGAAACAAAACAGAAATAAATCTGCCTATGAGTTGTATAATGTATGCGGGCAGGATTACTGCCTTACCATAAAAACATACCGTGTACGAAGGAAAAATGGAGTGATACTTTGCGGCTGGAATGACCAGTATCTGTTTGAAATTTTACCCCAATATAAATCTGTTCAGTTATTTAAACAATATGGGATTATTGCAGTTTCGCAGCTTTCAGATTGCGGTGGACAGCAACTCAAAATAATATCCGACAATGTTCCGGCACTGTCATCATTGATACAAAAGTTATTGGCAGATACACATATGAATAAGGACGTGGACTGATTAACGCAGTGAAATCAATCTTTTATCATTTCAATCTGCACTATTTTAGCTGCTTTTCTTTGTTCTGTAAGGAAAAGTGCTTTGCCATAATCAATGTAGTTCAATGAATGCGAGGTACAGAATATGGAAACATATTATACTTTAAAGAAAAATGGAGTTATATTTGAGAATTGGGCAGACAGGTATTTATTTGAAATTTTGCCAAAAAAGAAATCTGCCCGAATATGTAGTAGAGCCACAGAAACGGTAAATGCCCATTTAATTTACGCTTAATAGACAGCGGCGACAGAGAAATGTGCGTACTTTCTGTCGCCGCTGACGCTTTTATCATTTTATACCATCCTTTATTGATTTTACATACTCACCAATATATCTCGGCGCATCCTTGCCGTATTTTTCAAGTAATTTGATAATAGCCGAGCCGACGATAGCACCGTCGGATATATCCGCCATTTTCTTTGCCTGCTCCGGAGTGGAAATGCCGAAACCGATAGCACAAGGCACATCGGTATTTTCTCTTACCACCTTCATAATCGAAGCAAGGTCTGTTTTGATTTCATTCCTTGTTCCCGTAACGCCCAGGCTTGAAACAATATAAAGAAAGCCTTCTGCTTCTTTTGCAATCATTGCAATGCGGTTTTCGGATGTGGGTGCAATCAGCGATACCAGATCGACACCGTATTTGTGGCAGAGCGGCAGAAATTCCTGCTTTTCCTCGAATGGCAGATCAGGCAGGATAAGTCCGTCAATTTCAATATCCCGACAGGTGGAAATGAATTTCTCCGCACCGTAGGAAAACAGCACATTGGCATAGGTCATAAAGACCATCGGCACTTTTACGTCACGGCGAAGCTCTCTCACAAAGGCGAAAATTTTATCTGTCGTAACGCCACCGCTTAGTGCTCGGATGTTTGCCCCCTGAATGACAGGACCCTCTGCGGTTGGATCGGAAAACGGGATACCAAGCTCAATAAGATCGGCGCCGTTTTCCACGGCGGCTTTTACTGCCACGGCTGTGGTTTCAAGGTCAGGATCGCCGCAGGTGATAAAGGCAATAAACGCCTTTCCGTTTTCAAATGCTTTTTTAATACTACTCATGGATATCCTCCCCTCTGTAACGGGCAATGGCGGCTCAGTCCTTGTCCCCACCGCCGGATACGGT
>BLMC01000319.1 GCA_011959805.1 Lachnospiraceae bacterium
GATATTGTTGGCTTACAGGAAATTCAGCATTTTCGCCGCGTCCTTGAGGTTATGGAGAGATTGGGAATATCCCGATATTTCTGCCTGTGCCTTGCGTGACAAAATGCCTTGAATATAGTCGGCAAGGGTGGGCGGCTCGGTGTTCTCTGCTTCTTCCTTTAACCAGTTTTGCAGTTTGGAGATACGCGCCTTTAACTGCCGCAACTTCTGGTTTGTAACTTCGATTTTGCGGTTGAGGTCGCCGCGCTCGGTGCGAATGTCGCGCTTCTCCATAGCGGAAGCGGCAACGCCTAAATGGACGGTGGGTATTTGGTCAGCGGCAAGATTGCCGCTTTCCCTTTTGTGGACTACGCCGCCCTTATGAGTGTAGTCGTGGGTCATTCCGTCAAATTTGCTTTTCGTAATTGGGTATGGTATAATTTCCCCTAGTACAAACCGATAAATCGGAATTTCACGGAGGTATGACATGATTTATAACGCTATAAATAAGTTGATTGTTTCTGCTGAATCATCAGGACATGAAAACTTTTGGAAGTATGATGGTGAATTTTTTATGCTGTTTTATAATCAGTTCAAGTATACACCATTTACAGACATTCCAGATATTGTTTTTATGTATATGGAAATTAATAACTGGCAGGGAATGAGTGTCCGGTGCGGGGTATGGCAGTATTACGAGAGCGGAGCGTTTCAAAAGGGAAAATTTGAAAGGGTGATGTCTTTCTTGAAAGCAAATGGCGAAGATGAAATGGCAGATATTTATGCGTGTGGCATACACGACTACGCAAATAAAAAGTATCAAAAAGGCTCTGATTACCCAGAGGAATGGTTCGATGAAACGGAAAGAGTAGACGAATGGATAAGCGATAATGAGGGATATATCTATAAGTGGATGTATGATTTGATTTTGGAGCATAAAAGCGAAGTGTTAAAGCTTGGAGAAAATCAGGTCTAAAAATTCCGATTTATCTACTAACTGCTTTAACTTTCCTTTATTTTCAAGGTTTTGCGGTATGCCTAACCTTAAAATATGTATCCGTTTATACTGCGAGCCCTGATCACTATGCATCAGGCCTTTGGGATGATGATTTTTTCCAAGCCTATCTTTAGCATCTACACAGCCAGCTCTGCATCGATATGGCTGCTGTTTAACGTTGCCACCACGGATCTGTCATACAGGTCAATAATGCTGCAGTTATAACGCTTTCTTCCATCCTCCATAAAAATATAGGTAAAATCTGTACACCATTTTTCATTTGGTTTTTCTACATGAAATTCCCTGTTTCATTGATTCTCAAATTTTTTATGGCAGTCTTCCTTTTTTATATGCTGGCTTTTTGGGCGTCACCATAGATCAGATACCCAATTCCTGCATGTATTTTAATATTGTTGTATGATTTAGGCTTATTTTTTCCCGCAGCAAATAAATCCTCATCATTCGGTATCCTGGATTTCCAGAGTATTCATGATATATTTGGAGAATCTTATCTTTTAACTGTTCTTTTTGTTCTCTATATCCCGTTTTTGTGTCCTTTCTGGAATTATAATAAGCATTAGGGCAGATACCCATTTTAAGAGTTCAATTTCTTTTTTCTGTTTCTCTAGTTCTCTGCGCAGTCTGCGGTTTTCCTCATAAAGATTTTTCGTCTCGTTTAAGTCTGAGTCTGTTTCGCATTCTTCGCAGAATGCCCGCACCCATTTACGGACAGTTCCGTCTCCTAACTGGTATTCTTCGTTT
>BLMC01000320.1 GCA_011959805.1 Lachnospiraceae bacterium
GCAGGCATTATGCTGTGGCTATGTGTTTGGTGCATAATAGAGTTGTTCATATATAAGAAATATAGGGTTTGTCTTGTGTTTATGCCAATATTGTTGAATTGGGCAACACTGATGGTTGCGTCACCAGCATCTTTTATATATAGATATAGTTTTTATTTGATACTTTCTTTACCCTTATTGTTTATGATTACGTTGATGCAGATAAATAATAATAAAATAAATAAGCAGATTGGTAAAATTGTAGGGGAAGATACAGAAGAATAGCGGATAAAAAAATTATGACTAGGTAGCAACTACTAATTATTATAACTGTATACAATGAGGCAGATAATATAGTTGGCATAGTGGAAGAATTTATTACAAAATATCTGCAGTATGATTATGTTGTTATAAATGATGTTCCACTGAGGCCACCATTCTGTAAGTGTGCAGGAAATCCGATATAGTATTGGACAGCAAATTCAAGCTAGTATAATATTTGGTAGATTCGTGTAAAACTTGAAACCGTAAAAAAATCATATTCTCCGATTAAAATAATTAAGTGTTATATTTTGTCGGGATTTAAAAATGACAAAAAGTTGTAAACTGGTGTAAATTATTAAAAAGTGAGGAAAATAAATGATACAACATACCAAAAAGGAGACACTATCTAAATATTTTCGAATAAAAATCAGGATTTTGATTTTCATATTAATTGGAATCTTTCTTTTTATTATCTTACAAAATGTATTTGTGCCTAAACGCTTTCCGTATGTTGTTGAATATGATGGTGGCAAACTAAAATATTTTTACAATGAAAAAAAAGAGAGTATTGATGTTATTATTTGTGGTACAAGCCATCCAGGTAGAGCAATACTTCCAATGGAACTTTACGAAAAATATGGGTTAAAAACATATAATTTTGCTACATCTGTACAACCTATTGAAGTAACTTATTATATATTACAAGAAGTTTTAAAAACGCAAACACCAAAAGTATTAATTTGGGATATTTCTAATCTTTTTTACAAAGATTCAAATACTCCAGAGTTATGGAGATGGCAACATTCATTGGATGATATGCCATTAAGTAAGAATAAGATATTACTTGCACAAGAATATTTGGATAAATATGATGAAGCCAGAGAGACAATTACGCAACTTCTTTTTCCGTTATTAGAGTATCATACAAGATGGAAAGAATTATCTTGGCAAGATTTCAAGCTAAATAACAATAAATTATATTATGGAAAAGGAGGAAATATAACTTCGATAGTATCAAATGGTGATACATCAATAGAAACTATGAATACTATTACTAATGGATTAATAAAAAATAATAGGAAAATAGTATATGAATATAATGGTGGAGAATTCAATGAATGGAATGAGGAGAGTGTCCTATACAATACAAATATATCTCTTTCAAATATAGAGTGGTTCAACAAAATAAAAGAATTATGTACTGATAATAATATACAATTATTGACTGTTAAAATACCGACAGTAGGAGCACCACAATGGCATAGTTCTGCTTGGACAAAGGAACGATATAATAAGGTACAAGCATTATGTGATGAATATAATATTGCTTATTATGATTTATTATATGAAACAAACTTGGATATTGATTATAAAACAGATAGTTACGACGGAGGTCCTCATTTAAACTTTAGAGGTGCACAAAAAGCAAGTGCTAACTTAGGAAAATATTTAATTGATCATTATGATTTATCCCAAGAACATAATGATCAATG
>BLMC01000321.1 GCA_011959805.1 Lachnospiraceae bacterium
CGTTAGTTCGGGCTTGTTTCATTAATCGGCGCAGGTGTGGGCGTAGGGGGCGTGATTAATCTTCTGGAAGGCTACCGAAATGATAATCCAGGTGAAAATGCTTATGTACAGTAAAGAAGCGAGCAACCAAGTACAAGAGATAGACCGCCATCACCACACTATTCCAAACCAAAGACCAAAAGACAAGTATTGTGGAAATGTGCGTAACTGGCCACAGAATCCTTTTCATTCATACATTTTTTAAATATATCATTTGACATCACTCTAAAAGCATGACACGGCATTTTTATTGTATGTGTATCGAATGAGTAGTAAAATAATATATTTGGAAAATGAGGTGATTCTATGCTTTATATTGCAATTTGTGACGATGACCAATATATGTTGGAAACGCTAGAAAATTTAGTCAAAGATTTTTTTGCAAAAAACAACATTGATATAATAATTATGCTATTTGCAAGCGGAGAAGAATTATTACAGTATGAAAATCATGTAGATATTCTTTTCCTTGATATTCAAATGAAAAAGTTAAATGGAATGGAAACGGCAAAAAAGCTGCGTCAGTCAGATTTTAAGGGCTTTTTGATTTTTATTACTATTTTGAAAGAAATGGTATTTCAGGCCTTTGAGGTAGAGGCTTTTGACTATCTGTTGAAACCAGTTCAAGAAGATTACTTCTTGAAAACTATGTGTCGTTTGTTAGATTGTTTGAAAAAAACAGGGGATAAAAACTTGCTTATCCGTATTGGATATGAAAGCAGACTGATTCGCCTTGACGATATAGTTTTTTGTGAGGTAATTGACAGAAAAATATATTTGCATTTATTATCGTCAGAAGTGATTGAGTATTATGAAAAAATAGAGGATTTAGAAAAGAGATTGTCCTCATGCTTTTATAAATGCCATAGAAGTTTTTTAATCAATCTGAAATATGTGAGAAGCTATAAAAATGGAGCAGTATTCATGGAGGACGGTAAAGAAATACCTGTATCACGTTTACGGAGTAAAGACTTTTCAAATGTCATTCTACAGTATATGAAAGACGGAAGGATATAAAATATGGATTATTTAGATTTTTTCAACCATTATATTATGACAGGTGTTCAAATATTTATTGGCTTTCATTTTTACACAAAATTTTTGAAAAAGAAGGTAAAACCAATAGGCTATTTACCGTTTGCAATATTAGGTACTGTGATCATTCAAACGATTAAAGCACGGAATATAGTGGAATTTGTACTGTATGTCCTGTTACTTTCTGTAAGCGGATTGTTTCTATGTAAAATCCATAATATATCTGTTGTTTTATATGCAGTTATCACAGTTGAAATCATGCAATTTATGTTTGGAATTTTTAATTCTATTCTGTCTATTTTATATCCATTAACCATAACAGCCAATCTCAAATTGACAGGCATTATATTCATGCTGTTAGGATATTTGGCGTTACCCACGGCGATTATCTGTTACTATATAGCAGACAGATTTTTTTCGTATGATGAAACAATAAATAGTCAATATACGCTCATGTTTTTGACACCTACATTGATGATATTTTTAATTGGAGAATATATCAATTCCACAATTTATGGCAATACAATTATCACGAACAGCAGCAGAAAAATCATAGGCGCAAACCATTACCAAATGCTTATCATACAGTTTTTGGGAATAGCAAGCTTGTTTTGTATCATGTTCTCTTATAAAAAGCTATTAGAAAATTTCCGCTTGAAT
>BLMC01000322.1 GCA_011959805.1 Lachnospiraceae bacterium
TACAATATATTGTTTTGATTTATCACCCCTTTTCCAAAATAATCGTTATAGCCTTATTGAGCAACAGTTGTTACTATGTCTTCACCTAATAAGGCTCTTCCAAACACTCCTGGCGATGACCAGCCCTGTCCGGATTCGTCATACCAGCTTACTGTCCCGATACGCCCGCCTTGTTCACAATCATTTATCTGCAGTTCCAAGCCTATCTCCATACCTGCTTTTGGAGTAATCTCTGTCCATTGATATGCTGCTTCTACAATGTATCCTTCTTCTGTAATTTTCGTAAATGATTTTACATGATCTGCGGTACAGTCCACCCCGTTAAATGTCTGTTCATTATCATAATTTATTCGATACTGCTTATCATCCTCTTCATAACTATCACTTTTATGATTATTTTCATCAATAAACACTTCAACAGAATCCTGTTCATGTGCCTGTGTCGAACTTTTATCTAACGCTGCATCTGTCACTACAGCCAGTATATACAGATACTCATTATCCCATAATGCCCTCATTGATGTTGACGCTTTAGGACTGCCTGACGTAATTGTGAGCGGAATTATCTCCGCAGATTCCCATACGGCATCCATTTCACCATCTATCTGTACCTCTGTATCTGCCACATTTGCTATCGTAATATAAGGTTTTGTAACAGCTGCAGCAAAATACTTACTACTGCTGTCATGCATCAGCTTGGTATCATTCAATGCATACTTATTATCTGCATCTGTCACCACAACATCTATTGCAATCTCCTGCGCTGACGCAAGCTCTTTTTTTAGTTCAATTTCAACTGTATATCCATTTGCATTCGCATCTGCATCAGTCCGAGATTGTGACACACATGTTGTATTTGCGCCATCACACATGGATTTTTCCCAATCCACATAAACTGATACCCCGTCAGATTTATCACTACTTTTATCAGATACTGATACTTTCAGATACAGTCCATCTTCATCCCATACTGGAATCACTGATGCATCAATACCATTTATAGCATATTCAATACCTTTTGCGTACCTGTTCTCCCCTTCCACTGACTGTACTATCGTAATATTCTGAATATATGGATCCAACCGCTCTGGATCTGTAAACGCATAAAATGCCGGCTTTGCCTTGTAATCATCATCAAAAAGTAATGGAACCTGCCGTTTGCTTCCATCAGAAGCACCACCTACACTGTTTTCCGACTGTAACCACGAATTGCCATCAATGACACCCCATATGGTAATGTTGTTGACATCAATATCATCCATCGCATCAACTTCCTTGAGCACATTATATATCTCTTTATAGCGATATGCCTCTCTTGTATACTCATCTGTAAGCGTGGCCACCGTTCCGTCAAAATTATCACTTGCTTTGATGTCAAGTTCTGTCAGTTGTATTTTCCCGACTATTTTTCCATATGCCACAGCTGCTTCTCTGATCTGACTGACTGTGGGCGAGGACATATTATAATGTGCCTGCATACCCATACCAGAAATTCTGGTAGGAAGTGTTCCGTCTTTCTCATGACTTTTTACCTCCTGCAACAGCTTTAATATCCCTTCAACTTTTGGATTGTTGCATTCGTTGTAATCATTATAGTAAAGCTCCAATTCCTCCGGCGCATATCTGTTCGCATACCGAAAAGCGTTAATAATATACGCTTCGCTTCCATATACTCTCCACCAGCTTGATTTTTCAATGTCATTTCGATATGTTCCTGTGCTGTCACTGAC
>BLMC01000323.1 GCA_011959805.1 Lachnospiraceae bacterium
GTGTACCATGTCCTAGAATCTTTAGAAAAATCAATGTCTGTCACATATTTTTTGATATCCTCCCGTAAGTCATGGGAATAGTTATTATAATATACACACCTACATAAGTCATTTGCCTTCGAGTAAATAGCCATAGAACCTACACAAGAGTAGACAGACTGGATTGTCTTGTAGGATTCCAAAATTTCTCGTGTGCTTTCGTGGATATCAATTGCTTCCTGCTGAAATCGCAGCCTCTTATAATCCCAGTCTTGTGCCCAGCTCTGGGCAATTAACAGTTCTAGCTGTTCCAAGTTGGATGAAAGCTCTTGCTGATAGAGATAGAGTGCATTTCGGTTTGCGGATGCAACCATTTCTGCTGAACTCCGAATGGTATGTAAAGCGAAATATACACTTAATGTTGCAAAGGGCAGCAGAAGTATGAAGCCGGATATCAGAAAAAATGTTTTTACTGAATATAATTTTCTGTCATGCATAATCATACCTCCGCAAAAATTAATCTGATTACAGACGTGCGAATTGGTTCTATGTCGGTAGAGCTGACTCGCACGCCGCAACAAGAATATTCTTGAACTAATTCCAATTCATACGTCCATAGCGTTTTGTCACTGCCAAGATTTCTTTTTGTAGTGCACTGCTAAGTTCTTTTTTCTGAATCCGCCAGCGCCAGTTTGTTCCAAGCGTAGATGGTTTGTTGATGCGACAACTATTATCATATCCTAAATAATCCTGGATTGGAATAACACAAGTTTTAGAAATACTGCGCATCACCAGAGAAATAAGCGGTTTATAAAGTTGCTTTTCTGGTGTATATTGGTCACACAGATAATCGCGTACCATCTGCAAATCTTTTTTGGGAATACTGTGGAACCAACCTACAAGCGTTTCATTATCGTGCGTTCCTGTGTAGGCAACACTGTTTTCTATAAAATTATGTGGGAAATAGTCGCTGGCAGAACCAGAATCTCTTGAGTCAAATGCAAATTCCAAAACTTTCATTCCTGGGAAGCCGCTGTCGCGAACCAATTGCCGAACAGAATCTGTCACATAACCTAAATCTTCCGCGATAACTTCATGTTTGCCAAGGCGTCGTTCCATTGTGCGGAACAGTTCAATTCCAGGTCCTTTCTCCCAATGTCCATTCACTGCGGTTTCCTCTCCATAAGGAATAGAGTAATATTCATCAAAGCCACGAAAATGGTCAATTCGCACAACATCATACATCTGGAAACAAAACCAAAGTCGCGTAATCCACCAGTCATATCCTGTCTGTTTATGATATTCCCAGCGATAGAGCGGATTTCCCCAAAGTTGACCGTCCGCCGAAAATCCATCAGGAGGGCAGCCGGCGACAGCAGTCGGTACATTTTCCTCATCTAACTGGAAAAGTTCAGGATGCGCCCATGCATCAGCGCTGTCCATTGCTACATAGATAGGAATATCCCCCACAATTTGAATGCCTTTGTCATTGGCGTATTCCCGCAGCTTTTTCCACTGACGGAAAAACTGGAATTGCAAGTATTGTTGAAATTCAATATCAAAGTATAGTTCTCTGCGGTAATAATCCATAGCGTTTGCCCAGCGCAGACGAATATCTTCTGCCCATTCTGTCCAAGGATTTCCTTCAAAACGCTCTTTTACTGCCATAAATAAAGCGTAGTCTGCAAGCCACCAGTTATTTTCTTCAACAAATTTCTGATACTCAGTATTTT
>BLMC01000324.1 GCA_011959805.1 Lachnospiraceae bacterium
CATCTACATTGTTGTATTCAATTACAAGTTTTGACTTCATTGTATCCATTTTAACTATCCCTCCATGACGGTCGGTCTCTTAATGCTGCTTGTTCCGCAACATCAGGACACCATATTTTCACTCCCGCCGAAAAAATATAATCACTCATATACTCTCTGTTCTCTGCTGCATTGAGCAGTACTTCTACCATCTTTTCATTTTTATACACTACCCATGCAATATAATCCCACATATCACCTTGTCTGGTAATATAATAATAACCACCCATCTATCACAGCCCTCTATCGAAAAGATACTCTTGCATCCTCTCGCTGAATTTCCATTAGCATTTCTCTTAACTCATCAATACTAAGCGCCAACGCACTCTGAACTTCCTCTTTAAATGCTGCCCCTTGAATAACGATGTTCGGATTATATATAACTTGCATACTCTTTCCGCTATCCTCTCTATTCATAGCACTGATACCATTTAAAAGCTCCTGATCTCTTGTGCCATTTGGCAATATGCCTAAAATTTGACCCGCCTGCATCCACAACTGCTTTGCACGAAGCGAGCCATCAAGTGGCACCGCCGCTTCCGGTCCCTCCTCTGCAAACGTGGTCAGTATTGGACTATTATAGATTCCACCCTTCGCGTTATGCAGAACTGGCATGTTATCTAAATACCAACCGGCACGCCCTGTCACATTAAACGATGGATTCATGGATAAATTTACTGAAGCCGAAGCGGATAATTCCTGCGAGAATACCTGGTCAAGATATTCCTGAGAATACGCATACAATCCATCTATTGCTGGTTGTATAGATTCTGTTTTTGATGATTCAAGACTACTCTCAATACTTGTTATTGATGCTGTTTTGGCATATCCGGTCAAATCTTCATAAACTCGATTTACATATCCTCCAATATTGGTAGAATCTTCTGAATTATAAACCTCATTTGCCACATTCCGATATAAACCTTCCAGACCGTTTCCTTTACGAGATATTTTATCGACAGACATACCCTGTAAAGTCTCATATTGTCCAAGCACATTCTGAGCAGACAACTGCATTTCTGGTGTTAAACTGTCCCAATTATCTATTAAGCCATACACCACATCCATACTTCCAGACATCGTTTCTACCAGACTTCTGACAGCCGCCTTACTTGTCTTGTCTGGTCCCTCTTTAATGATATCCTGCAGCATGGAATCCCACATAACTACTGGAGCTGACTCCCATCTCTCACTATATACATCATCACTGTAATATGCAATTGAATCGGCTACTGCTTTATTATACTGTCCAATCTCGTCTTCATAAGCTTTACTAATTGTACTAAGTAAAAATTCTTTGCCTCTTAACAAACTTTCTGCTTTTTTATTTGCAAGCTCTTTATTCAGATTTTCGACACGTTCATTATACTCATCATCAGTAATCCCTCCACCTTTATGAGCCGTCGAATATACAGAATATGAATTCTCATACCATTCCTGATAAGCCTCTGCAGCCTCTATCGACTGTTTATCAATTTCTTCTGATAACATTACAAGACTATCCGGCGTTAATTCCATTCCCGCATACTTCTGTTCAAGATACGCGAATCTTGCTTCTGTCTTCTCAATCGCTATTGATTCCTGAATCTCTGCCATCTCTGCCTGAATCTTAGCAATCGTTGGCACTTTCTTAATATCAAGCAGGCCATCATTAAAAGCCTC
>BLMC01000325.1 GCA_011959805.1 Lachnospiraceae bacterium
TGACCTTTTGACCCTGGTATCATACAAATTATTTTAACATATTTGGTATGTGCGTCAGCTCTATTAAGATAAAACTTATGCGCACGCCGATGCAAAAATATATCATTATATAGCGCATCGGCGGCGCGACAAGTAGGAAAATAACCTTTCGTACTCGGTTTAAATTAATGACTCATACAATTTGGTGATATCTTCCACGCTGGTCTCTTTAGGGTTTCCGGGTCTGCATGCATCGTCATATGCAGACTGCGCAAGGAATGGAATATCCTCTCTTTTGACAATCTCTTTTAAATCTGTCGGAATTCCAACATCCTGCGACAGCTTCTTTACCGCATCAATCGCCGCCTTGCGATAATCTTCCTGCGACATACTATCCACGCCTTGTACGCCCATTGCTCTTGCAATCTCACGGTACTTCTCACCTGTAGCCTCCGCATTGTATTCCATCACAGTCGGCAAAATAATTGCGTTCGCCACACCATGTGGGGTATCATACAGCGCGCCAAGCGGATGCGCCATAGAATGTACAATCCCAAGTCCGACATTGGAGAAACCCATTCCCGCAACATATTGGCCAAGTGCCATATCGGTTCGTCCTTCAGGGGTATTGTCAACAGCACCTCTTAAAGAACGCGAAATAATTTCAATTGCCTTCAAATGGAACATATCCGACAATTCCCATGCACCAGCCGTGATATAGCCTTCAATGGCATGTGTAAGCGCATCCATACCGGTTGCTGCTGTCAATCCCTTTGGCATTGTCGCCATCATCTCTGGGTCCACAAATGCTACTACCGGAATATCTTTTGGGTCCACACAGACCATCTTGCGGTTCTTTGACGCATCTGTAATAACATAGTTAATCGTAACTTCCGCTGCCGTTCCTGCCGTGGTTGGCACTGCAAAAATAGGCACTGACTTATTCTTGGTAGGTGCTACACCCTCGAGGCTGACAACATCCTCAAATTCAGGATTATTAATGATAATGCCAATTGCTTTTGCTGTGTCCATCGATGAGCCACCACCGATTGCAATTAGATAATCTGCACCAGATTTCTTATATGCGGCCACACCTGTCTGTACATTCTCCACGGTTGGATTTGGCTTAATCTCAGAATATAATTCGTAAGCCATTCCCTCTCCTTCCAGAATATCAAGCACTTTTTTTGTCACACCAAACTTTACTAAATCTGGGTCAGAACATACAAATGCCTTCTGAAATCCTCTTGCCTTGGCTTCAGGTACAATCTCTTTGACCGCACCTGCTCCATGATATGATGTCTCGTTCAATACAAATCTGTTTGCCATACTTTTTCTCCTTTTCTATTCCTATTTTACTTTAATCAGGTTCTGCACGACTTAGCAAATCCTGAATAAAAGGTCTATCCTCACAAGCAACTTTAAAAGAACAAATAAAATCCTGCAATGCCTTGCTATCCTCAGCAAAAACACAAAACATATCTGCCTCAGAATCAAAATGAATCTTCTCGCTTAAGTCCGAACATTTCTCATCCAGAAAAACCTTTGCCAATCCCTCCCAATCATAACCACTTCCTTCAAAGTCCTGCGCATCAAATACTTCCTGCAAATACTCGCCTGCACCAAGCACTACAGAGACACTTTCTTTGTTCTCAACCCATACAAACGGCGAAATCTGCTCTTTAAAATTCTCTTTGTCTGTCATATTCCTCTCC
>BLMC01000326.1 GCA_011959805.1 Lachnospiraceae bacterium
ATTTGAGTGCCCGCCAAAGCGGGCAGATGGGAGTTCGTATGTTATTAAATATTTTTAAAAGGAGTAAAAAATGGCAAAACAAAAAGAGGACAAAGCGATTAACAAGACAAACGCGATGCGCATATTAGACACCAAAAAGATACCATATAAAACATATACCTATGAATGTGATGAATTTATAGATGCGATACAGATTGCGGATATGCTAAATCTTTCGCACGAAAAAGTATATAAAACCTTAGTGACACAGGGAAACAGTAAAAATTATTATGTATTTGTGATTCCAATTGCAGCGGAACTTGATATGAAGAAAGCAGCAAAATCTGTCAAAGAGAAATCTGTTGCAATGTTGCATGTCAAGGATATCAATGCAGTCACAGGATACATTAGAGGTGGCTGTACTGCAATCGGTATGAAAAAACAATATGTTACACGCATTGATTACAGTGCTATAAATTTTGATAAAATTATTGTAAGCGGTGGAAAACTTGGTATGCAATTAGAGCTTTCTCCACAGGATTTGGCCGTTGCTTCTAATGCAGAGTTTGCAGATATTATATTTCAATCATAGTTATCCACCAGTAAGGATGCAATCTGATTAGAAATCCACTTATTTATGCGTAAAAATGGGGATATCAACAAATATAAAACACAATAGAACAATTTTTGTGGATAAAAAAGTAAATTGAAGCATCTTTTGAGGATTCAACTGTACCGTTAAATAATTTTGGAAAGAGATGTCATAGAAAGGAAATCAAAATGAGGAGAATTAATCTATCAAAAATCACACAAAACATAAAAGAAATGTGTATTGAAGCCAATCATGGCCTCACATCAGATATGGACAATGCCTTGAAAGAAAGTATTGACACAGAAAAAAGTCCACTTGGAAAACAGATTTTAAATCAGCTTCAAGACAATCTTAAGATTGCAAAAGAGGATATGATTCCAATTTGTCAAGATACTGGTATGGCAGTTATTTTCCTAGAAATTGGACAGGATGTGTATTTTGAAGGTGGAAGTTTGGAGGATGCTATCAATGAAGGGGTTCGGCAAGGTTATATTGAAGGATATCTCCGCAAATCTGTTGTGAAAGACCCGCTAATACGTGAAAATACCAAAGACAATACACCTGCTGTAATTCATTATGAGATTAAGCCAGGCGATAAAGTCAAAATTACAGTTGCTCCCAAAGGCTTTGGCAGTGAGAACATGAGTCGTGTTTTTATGTTAAAGCCGGCTGATGGTATTGAGGGTGTAAAAAATGCTATTTTGACAGCCGTAAAGGATGCAGGTCCAAACGCTTGTCCGCCAATGGTCGTTGGTGTTGGCATTGGGGGAACTTTTGAAAAGTGTGCACTTATGGCAAAGAAGGCACTTACTAGACCTGTGGACCAACATTCAGACATACCATATGTTAAGGAGATGGAGGAAGAACTTTTGCAAAAAATAAATCATACTGGCATTGGTCCCGGTGGTCTTGGCGGTACAACGACTGCGCTTGCCGTCAATATTGATACTTATCCGACACATATTGCCGGACTTCCTGTTGCTATAAACATATGTTGCCATGTAAATCGTCATACAGTGCGCGTCATCTAACCGAACAGATTGCGTATAAATATATTTATTTGTGGATAAAATTCTGTTTATTTGATGTGGATAGTGTGAAATTAAAATTTCAC
>BLMC01000327.1 GCA_011959805.1 Lachnospiraceae bacterium
TCATCTTTTCGCTCATATCTTTCATATAGCAACTTAATTGACTTATTTGTATCTACCCCATCATCCAAATTGCCTATTTCAAAATCTTCTTCATTCATAACATATCCACACGGATATATCTTTCCGTTTGACATTATTGAAAATGCACCTACACCAGCGTTACACATTTCAAATCTATTATTTCCATGTATAATAAACTGCAAAAAATGACCATCAAATAAATCAATGCCAAATTTTCTTCCCACCACCAGCTCTTCTATATAATAATTCCTAAGCAATTCAATTTGTCTTACAAACTCATCCTTTTCTTGCTGATTTAATTCCATATTTATATCTGGAATCATACTGATATCATTAATCCCCATACTATGAAAGTATTTTACATTCTCATATATATATTGAATGGTATTTTGAGCTATTGTTGCCCTTACAGAAAACACAATATTCTCTCTAGTAAGTTTATTAATTTTCCCAATAATATCATTATAATAATCCGTTCCATTTTTACTTTTTCTGTTTAAGTTATGAACATATTTAGTTCCATCAAAACTTAACCGTACATGAAAATGATAGCATTTAAAGAGTGCTATTGTATCATTATCCAGCAACGAGGCATTTGTAGTAATATAATAAACACATTGACGATCACTATAATGTTCGTGAATGTAATCAAGCGCCTGTATAATCAAATCTTTTTTTAACAGAGGTTCTCCTCCCATAAAACATATAGATATCTTATTGCTTTTATCTGTTTCAAAAATATAATCTATTGTTTTTATGAGCTGATACTTTGTAAACTCGTTTTCACTCTTAAAATCTTCATAACAGTATGTACATTTGTAATTGCAACGTGTAGTCAAATAAATTGTATACATTCCTTTTCACCCTTTTGCAAAATACCATTTTATACAAAAAAACTTATTACGAAAGTGATTATAGCAAAAAAAAGTAAAATTTCAATTACCCTTGCAGAAAGTGGACATTTATTGCAGGAAACGGACATAAAAACAGTTTTACCACTCACATGATAAAACTGCTCTCTTTAAAATTACTATGCTAATTATTTCTCTACCTATCTTTTCACAACCTTCAATGATAAAGCAGTAATAAATTCCTCCGGGCTTGACAAACGCCCTGAGCCAAACAGGCTATCCCACTTATATCTTGTTTCCTTGTTCAAGAAACCAATCATAATAGCTTCCTCCATTTTCTCTCTGATTTTACTTTCGCTTTTTCCTTCTCGTTTAGCAATTTTCTTAATTGCATCTTTAGCAGCTCTCTTGCTCATTCGCCTCTTTCCTTTCTTGTGGTATAGCTTCTTATCCGTAATTTTCTATAACTAATATGTTAATTTTAACTAATGTATACTTAATTAGTCAAACAGTTTGTGTTTACTTATTATAACACTATTCGACAGGAGGTACATAATTGAGCCAAAATGGAAGTATTAAGATTCACTTAGGACAGCTACTCAAAGAGTCTGGTTTAAATAAAAACAAATTCTGCCAAAAAGCAGAAATTCAACGCTCTCAACTGATATATCAATAATACCATTACACGGCTGGATATGGAAGTGCTTGTACGAATATATTGTACTTTAAATTGCTCCATTGCAGATTTATTAGAATATATTCCGTAGCAAAGGGGGTGTCGCAAAATCATCAAATTAGCAAATTGAC
>BLMC01000328.1 GCA_011959805.1 Lachnospiraceae bacterium
AAGACCATGTAAAGATTTCATTTTCTTAAGGTCATTTGGTCTTGCAACTGTTACTTCTGCACCTTCTACTTTGATATTCATCTCAACTGGAAGCACTCTCTCAAGTGTTCCCTTAGGACCTTTTACAGTCACTTTATTATTTTCTGCAACTTCCACAGTAACACCTGCAGGAATCGCGATTGGCATTCTTCCTATACGTGACATGCCCGTACCTCCTAATTTTATTTAAAATTCAACTCGACAAAACTTCACTTTTCTTAGACAACATTTTTGCTGCCTTAAAATATCTTCTGATTATTATTACCAGATAAACGCCAGCACTTCACCGCCAACCTGAAGGCGCCTTGCCTCCTTATCTGTAATCACTCCCTGATTGGTAGAAATAATTGCAATACCAAGTCCACCGAGCACCTTAGGCAACTCATCTTTCCCTGCATAAATACGAAGACCTGGCTTAGAAATTCTCTTTAAGCCTGTGATAATCTTCTCATTCTTGTCTGCGCCATACTTTAATGTGATATGAATCGTCTTGAACGAACCATCTTCCACAACGTCAAACGCCTTTATATAACCCTCATCCAGAAGTATCTGTGCAATCGCCAGTTTCATCTTTGATGAAGGAACATCTACTGTATCATGCTTTGCTGTATTCGCATTGCGAATTCTTGTGAGCATATCTGCAATAGGATCATTCATTGTCATTTCAGTTTCCTCCTTATTATATATAAACGAAACTTCGTTTTTACCAGCTTGCCTTCTTCACACCGGGAATCTGACCCTTGTATGCCAACTCGCGGAAGCATATTCTGCAAATTCCATACTTTCTTAAGTATGCGTGTGGACGGCCACAGATTCTGCAACGACTGTATTCCTGTGTCGAAAACTTCGGTTTGCGCTGCTGCTTGATTTTCATTGCTGTTTTAGCCATGAGAATTTACCTCCTTATTATTTCGCGAACGGCATGTTGAACTGTGCTAACAGTTCACGTGCTTCCTCGTCACTCTTTGCAGTTGTTACAAAAACGATATCCATACCTCTTACTTTATCAACCTTATCATACTCAATCTCAGGGAAGATAATCTGTTCCTTAATACCAAGTGCATAATTTCCTCTGCCATCAAAACCATTCGGGTTGACACCTCTAAAATCACGCACACGAGGAAGTGCAAGGTTTACTAAGCGATCTAGGAACTCATACATCTTCTCGCCGCGAAGTGTCACCTTACATCCAATTGCCATTCCCTCACGAATCTTGAAGTTAGCAATCGCTTTCTTTGCCTTTGTTGTAACAGCTTTCTGTCCTGTGATGATCTCCATGTCCTTCACAGCGGATTCCAGCGCCTTTGCGTTATCTTTCGCCTCACCAACTCCCATGTTGACCACAATCTTGTCAAGCTTGGGAACTTCCATGACATTCTTATATCCAAACTTCTTGATCATAGCATCTACGATCTCGTTTTTATATGTCTCTTTCAGTCTACTCACCAGTCTGGTCCTCCTTTCCTGAATTAATCAATCACTTCGCCTGTTGTCTTTGCGAAACGTACTTTCTTCTCCCCATCCATCTTAAAGCCAACTCTTGTAGCCTTGCCTTTGTGAAGATACATTACGTTTGAAATATCAATAGGAGCTTCTTTCTGGATAATTCCACCACTCTGATTGGTAGCAGAAGGCTTTG
>BLMC01000329.1 GCA_011959805.1 Lachnospiraceae bacterium
ATAATCCAGTGTATTATGTTGATCCAAGTGGATATTGGTGTGAGAAAAAAGAAAAAGTATTTCGAGATCTCATGAAGGAACGTGGATTAACAGATGTAGATTTAGCCAAAAGTCCTGAATTAAAGCTACGTATGATGGCGGAAGCATCGAACATTGTTAAGAAACAGAAAGCCAATTCATTACATTATAATGGAAATGGGACATGGACAAGCAATGCAGGTCTAATTTATGGTCAAGGTTCTAAACATGGAAATCGAGTTAAGCATGTATTAGCCCATACAGCACCAGATAATTCTAAACCTAAGCATACAATTTTCAATGTTGACAGAGGAAGTGTAATAGGACTTATAGATGAAGCATGGGTTAGTAGTAATAGAGGAACAGGAACATTAGAAGGAAATGGTAACGTGGTTTATAATATTAATATGGGAAGAGTAGTAGGAACAAACGGAGAAACTTCAATTAGAATCTTAACAAGAGGATATACATCTGAAATTATTAGTTCTTATCCTGTTCTCTAATTTCAATACATTTCTATAATTGAGCAAATATGAAAATTGTACAAAAGTAAACAATCTGAACCAAGCAATAAATGCGAATAGTTAGGTTAATGTAATGATGCTGGGGGTCAAAAGGTCAATTCAAAGAATAGTTGTTGTGAAATTGCATAACAAATGAATTAAAAATCTATTCCAATCAGCACTTTCAATGGTTATTTTTAGTTGAACTTGCACAACTCATTTTTCAAAAATATCCTTTTGACCCTAGCATCATGTAATACCACTTTACAACCTTTTATGGATAGATAATATTTTATCCGAGTTTTTGAAAATACTATTTTTCTGATTTATAGGGCACAAATTTTGCTATAGAATATAATATTTGATGCTTAAAGAAGTTAAAATTTGTCACTAAAATATTATTTGGTATTTTGAAATTAAGCCTCTAAAACCAGAAAAATAGTAAGATCCATTAAAGCATATTAATTCAGGGAGTCAAATCATTAAAAAGTTGTAAAGTATTGTAAAAGTTATTTCTTAATACTTTCTTATTAATAAGTAATTTTGGGGCTATATAGATATTATACTAAGAGGTGATTAAATGATTCATTATGAAATTTGCCCATATTGTGGACAAGGTGCAGTACGAAAGGCAAAAATTAAGAGAAATGAAAAAAGTATTATTATCTGTGAAGAATGTGATACCGTATGGGAAAAAGAAATTAATGATAAAACAGGAATATCTTTACAATATTTTTTGAGATACGAAGGGATTGATGTTAACTACGATGACTGGAATGAACTAGATTTAGAGGAAAGTGATGAGTAATATCAATTTTGCATTATTGGAAATTTATGAGAAGTGCTTATTAATGAAACGGTATAAATCCCCCAGCAGAGCTGAAGATACTAAGAAACTGTAAAGAAATTATTTAAAAATCTTGCTAGTCTATATCTCCGACTGCATAGGTCAAAAAGCCTCGACATAGCCCACTATGCCTACATTTTTTGACCTGCACTCTCGAAGATATATCCTGTGCAATATTGTCATATTATTTTTTATAGTTCCTAACAAATGCTAGATGTGGTAAGTAGAGTACAAAAATAGAAAACTCCGCTGTATAATGAATGTAGGTCTGGCTTTACAGTGTTTGTGGACAGCAAATCAAAAGGAAA
>BLMC01000330.1 GCA_011959805.1 Lachnospiraceae bacterium
CGTTGATGAACGACCACCTGTAATGTGTGGTCGTTTTTCTATACACACCATTTTTCTTTGTACTTTTGAATTCGTTTGTTTACAGGGATTGGATACTCTGCTGGAAGATCCACAGAAAAAGCTTCCCTTCGTACTTCCGATGGTGTTTTACAGTGATATCTGTCTTGTGGCCTTTCCTCGCTGTAAAACCGAATGTAATCGCTTATTGCAAACCTGAGTGATGCTTCGTCCGTGATTTTGTACATTTGATACATTTCCGATTTTATGATCCCCCAAAATCCCTCTACTGGACCATTATCAATGCAGTGGCCAACACGTGACATGGACTGTTCCATTTCATGCTCTTTCAGCTTTCCTTGAAATACTTTGCCTGTATATTGAAAACCTCGGTCACTATGAAACAGCGGTTTTGCATTTGGGTTTGCCTCCATCGCCTTATCAAATGTTTTCAATACAAGCCGATTGTCATTTCTGGCTCCAATAACATATGCAACTGGATATCGGTCATATAAATCAAGGATCGCACTCAGATACAGTTTCTTATTTTCCTGCGGCACCTTGAATTCTGTCACATCCGTCACCCATTTTTCATTCAGCTTACTTGCCGTAAATTCACGCTTTAGTTTGTTCTCAGCAGTAATCTCAGGCGTAGACAATGTATATTTTTTCTTCTTTTTTCTGATTACGGCATGAATTCCTAACTTTTTCATAATCCTGTGGACTCGCTTATGGCTATAATCTGTATGGTTAAAATGATTTATCCATGATGTCATTCTCCGATAGCCTAAAATGTGGTTAAATCGTTCATTGTATTCTTTGATAAGTTCTGCAAGCTCTACATTTTTCAACGCACACTTCGGAATTTCCCAATGCAGCCATTTATAGTAAGCGGCTCTTGAAATTTCGAGTTGTTTGCACATCCAGTTAATGCTCCATTTTTTCGTTTTACTGAAAAACTTTACTGCCATGTATTTTGAAGCATAGCGCAGTTTTCCAAGCATCACATCCTTTCGAATTCCTGCACTTTTTTTAATAATTCAGTTAACATATCCTTCTCTTCAAGCTTTTTCTTTAAACGGGCATTTTCCCGACGGAGAAGCTCTAATTCATCAACTTCATCATCTGTTTTATGGCATCCCCGTTTATCAGTCAATGCTTCTTCGCCGTTAGCATCATACTTTTTTACCCATGAATAAACCTGGCTGTATGAAACATCGTAGATGCCTGCAGTTTCTTTGTAGTTACGATTATGTTCAATACAATATTTAACGATTTCCCTGCGTTCTTCAATCGTTGTTTTTCTTCTTGCACCTGCCATATAGATCTCCTGTTTAGGGTTGTAATCCTTAAGTTCTCTATTGGCATTATATAATAAAATCCATCTCTCTAACATAGATTTTGAACCGATGTTATATTTCGCAACTATTTCACGGACAGATGACATACCAGAAATGTATTCTTCAACAGCCTGCATCTTAAACTCTTTTGTGTAGGATTTATTTTTGGGCAAGGATATGAAAGCATCGCTTCCCCATATCTTATACTTGTCCAGCCATTTATAGATAGTCATTCCATTTTTAGAAGACATCCCTAAATCGATACATATTTGGCTTATTGAGCGAGCTCCAGAAAGATAGTCTTCACAAGCCTGTATTTTTTGTTCTGCTGTA
>BLMC01000331.1 GCA_011959805.1 Lachnospiraceae bacterium
CCTACTCGATTGCACACGGGCACCCAAGTGAAAGTTGTCAGCGGCGCGACAAATAAAAGCGTTTTTCCTACTTCCTTGATATACACAATGTACATTGACTTTCGGGAAGTCTTAGAAAGGATTGGTTATATATTATAATATATTTGTCTTATATAATAATAAACTAGACAAAAAGTAAAAACAACGTAATATTTTCCTTAATTTCATAGTTTTATTATGTTCAAATTAAACAATAAATTAATTATAATTTGATTATAACAATTTTACATTTACAGTCAACACAGCTACAGACAATAAAAGAGTAAATTCTATATAAATTGCTTTTTATCACACAGATGGTCATGCAAGAAAAAATGATTTATGAGCGAGGCCAGTGCAGGGATAGGGAAAGCAGATTTTTCCAACTTGGTTTAGAGACTGTAAATAAAATAAGTTGTATTTATAAAAAATTATGAAGGAGGAAATCAGAACATGAAAGATTTTATTGAGGAAGTAAAACGGAACAAAGCGCTGTTTGTCATGGCGGCGCCAGCAGTGATTCTAGTGCTGGTGATGCAATATTTACCAATGACTGGCTTAGTGCTGGCATTCAAAAATTACCGATATGATATGGGTGTATTTGGCAGTGATTGGAATGGTTTCGCAAACTTTTCGTATCTGTTTTCATCGGGTACGGGGTGGCTAATTACTAGAAATACCATTCTCTATAATTTGCTCAACCTGATTACTTCACAACTTTTGGCAGTATTGATTGCTATTTTCATCACAGAGATGAATGGAAAGATTTTCAAGAAACTGTCACAGTCTATTATTTTTCTACCATATTTTATTTCGTGGGTTATTGTTGGTGTGTTTGTCTACAATATCTTTAACTACGAAACAGGTCTGTTAAACGGTATGCTTTCTTCTATGGGACTTGATCCAGTCAACATGTATGATAAGCCGGGGGCATGGCCAATTATTATTTGTGTGTTTAACTCTTGGAAATGGTGCGGATATAACTCTGTTATTTATATCGCAGCAATTACAGGGGTGGATGCAGAAATTTATGAGGCAGCATCCATAGATGGCGCAACAATATTTCAGAGAATTCGAGCAATTACCCTTCCTAGTATTAAACCGACAATTATCACAATGCTGCTTTTGCAGGTAGGTCGTATTCTTCGCGGTGATTTCGAGATGTTTTATCAGATTGTCGGAAATAACGGGCAACTTTATAATGCCACAGATGTAATTGACACTTATGTGTTCCGTTCCCTGTTGCAAAATTCCAATATTGGTATGACTGCGGCGGCATCATTCTACCAGTCAACGCTCTGCTTCATTATTATCATTGTTGTGAATGCAGTTGTAAAGAGGATTGATGAAGATTATGCACTATTCTAAGAAAGAAGGAGGGATTTGTGATGCAAGAAAATACTACATCAACCAAAATTAAAATGAGCACATCGACAAAAGTGTTTTACATAATTTGCTATGCTGTGATAGCGATTGTTACCTTGGTGTGTTTGCTTCCATTTATTATGCTGATATCTGGTTCTTTCTCGTCAGAGCAAGCAATCCGCTTTCAGGGATATAGCCTGCTGCCAAGAGAGTTTACAACGGCCGCATACGCATTGATTTTCAAGACGCCTATGACTGTTGTAAGAGCATATGGAGTATCTATTTT
>BLMC01000332.1 GCA_011959805.1 Lachnospiraceae bacterium
ACACAATAAATATAATTTTCTTTTCATTGATAAGTCTCCTTGGATTGTTTTTGAAACACTTTATATAATGTATTTGGTCATAACTGTATTGGTCATTAAGTTTTTGTTATATGAACATACTATATTTAAAGCTCTTTCAAATTACTCCAACACGCATGTTGACTAACACCATTTATAATTCTTTGTTAATAATCCTTTATTTCAATATGCGCAACTATTTCAGCCTGTACCGCTCTGCGACCAACAAGAAAACCACCACTAGGTGCATTTTTCGCATTATCTACTATATAGTTCCCAGCAGTTATAAACTCACATGGATTCAACTGAACAGTTGTCTCACTTAGCATATATCCATGTCCCCACTCACACTGACACTGTTTTTCAGCTAACTGTGCTTTTGTGTGATTCGTATACTTGACATCAAGAATCAAAAAATTAAAAAAGTTTCCATCATCTAATGTCACTTCAACAATATCTCCTATATCAGCATACCCATTAACCATTGCACCTGCAAATACATCTTGATATTTTCCCCCTAGATGAAATATTAGCAGATCCTCTTCTGTTTCATTACACTTATAATTCTTAACTGCATACTTTAACCTTCTTAAACATAATTCATTCGGAAAATTTTCTTCACATCCCTTAATAGAATATTCTCTAGACCAAGAATCCTCAGCGGCAACCTTCGCCTGCTGATACCTTGGACTTGCATCTACTCCTCTTGAAACAGTAATCTCTTCTCCTGTTTTTGGAAATACTAATAAGCGTCTTTGATCTTCCTCTAATTCAACTATATAATCTGGATTTTCTGTTAAACTTGATTCTGTCTCATCTTCCATCAAGCCATCTTCTGTAATATCACTTTCATCTATCGAATCACTTTCATTAGTTTGTTCCAAATAAAGTCCCTCCTCATCTTGCTCTTTATCGGCTGAACCTGTCAGATCAGTAAAATCTATTACTGGTATTTCTTTATCTTTTTGTCCACACCCGCTTATTCCAGCAATAATACTGCTTTCTATTATTATAGGTGGAATTATTTTTTTAATAAACACAGCATCTGCCAAAGACATAGATACTTCAGCCGCTATTATATTATATACTGAAGCACCTGCCGCAAATCCAATGCAACCACCTATCATTAAATCTTCCAGATATTCTTCCCAGCTTCTGTTATAGCCTGTTTCCGAATCACTGGCTACTGTTCCTACAGTAACAACACTTACTCCTATCGCTGCGCCTCCTAACGCACAAGCTAAGGGTGCTAGTGCTGCACCACCTGTTACTGCAACTGCAATCGCCACACCTGCAAGAACTGCAGCGATTGCTATACCTGTAAGCAGTTTTTCCTTCATACTGCTCTTTGTCACTAATTCAACTGGTTCATCATCAATCTGTGGGTAACTGGTGCAATGTGTTGCCTTTATCTTGGTACAGCTCCCAAACATGTTAAGTTCCCCACCATCAAGACTAAATACAGTCAAACCACTGCTTGGTTCTGCTAATACGTATCTTCCATTCATAATATTTGCCATAGCTTTTCTCCTTCGCCTTCATTTTTCAGGACTTCTAAACATATTCTTTTATATCAAAATTCTGTCCATTATCATATAATTTCTCCACTATATATTTTGTTTTTTTGAAGTCTGCCTATTCTTAAT
>BLMC01000333.1 GCA_011959805.1 Lachnospiraceae bacterium
GTTTTTTTATGCACAGACCCGTGCAGAGGAAATAAGCCGTTAAGGCGGCGCACGAGTCGCGCGGTGAGTAGGGCAAGATAAACTGGACCTATGTTATATACTAACACCAAAGCAATGACAACGGATAAAGCGACAAAGAATGTGCTTGGAAAGAGCGAAAAAAGCCGATAGGGAAAAGTCCTCTTGAATTGAACCTGGGTTTGATTCAAGGGGATTTTTGGGTTTGATGGTCATTTTCTGCAAAAACAGATCACTTTCTGCAAGGGGTACTGCAATATAAACAGTTTTGGATAATAATAATTTTTGCAATTGGGGGTTATAACTGTAATTACGGAGGCGATAATATGAAAATTAAATCAAAGATTAGTAAAAAATCGCTGCATTACTCCTTGCCTTTACTCTTACGTTAGGATTTGCAAGTGTTGCATACGCAGCAACGTTCGGAAACAGTCTAAACGGTGCTTCTAGCGTAGAAGTTCTCCAAGTGAAATACGATGGAGCTGCATGGAATTACAATGGTTCAGGTTATAGCTGGGTATCTTTCAAATACTCCAGAAACGGAGTAACCCTTCTTACCAAGACCGCTATAAAAGGTCACGCCTTTCAATTTTAAATGACTTCAAACTTGAAGTAAATTGTGGTGAAAGAATTGCTATTGTAGGAAAATCTGGAGTAGGAAAATCTACTTTGTTAAATATCCTTGGATTACTAGATAGGAATTATAACGGTTCTTATACACTTTTTGGATCAAGAACCAATGATCTGAATTTAAGCCAATTAGCAGAATGGCGAAATCAAAAGATTGGTTTTGTTCTTCAAGAGTCAGCGTTGATTAATTCTTTGACTATTGAGGAGAACATCAAATTACCTTTACTATATGCGAAATCTGATAAAAATCGCAAATTAGAGGATTTCGAGAGTATCGTTAATGTAATTGGGATTGAACCAATATTAAAAAAGAAGCCACTTGAATGTTCAGGTGGAGAAAAATCCAGAGTTGTTTTTGCTAGGGCAGTAATTATGAAACCTCAGCTCATTTTATGTGATGAACCAACAGCATCTTTGGATGGTGACAACAAAGAAAGAATTATAGCTTTGCTCTTTAAAATGAACCAAGAATTTAACACAACTATTATTACTGTTACACATGATTTAGAAGTGGCTAATCGTCATGAAAAGATAATTCAACTTGAACGGAGGATGTAAAAATGGGATTTATTGTAATGGTTTTATCCGCGATTATAGGAATATTTTTAATTGTTTTAGGATTTTCTGGCATTAAAAACAAAAAAAGCAGACTTTGGAATATAATTATTATTTTAATTGGAATAGTATTAGTTTTTTTTGCAATTTGGTTAGGACTTCCCAAATAACCTCCCATGCCTGCGATGCTTGTGACCACCATGAATGAGAAAAAGGGGAATTTGGGACCCAATGTCGTCAACTTAAGCCGAAATTTCACTAACTATAAATTTACGCGTATGCAAAAACTAGTTGTTATTTCATGATGACTCACTTATATTTCATGCATGTTTTATGTGTGGTAGATGCCTTAGATTTAGATAATACTATAGTTTTTTATAGTCGGATTTACGGTGCATAGGATACGCCTTTTATCAGAAATAAAGAGCAATTTCTGATAAGTTATATTATAACA
>BLMC01000334.1 GCA_011959805.1 Lachnospiraceae bacterium
ACGAAAAGATTTTTGGTAAGATGCACAAATCTATGAGAAGTGCACAGAACACACATTAATTAAATTTATGTACGTGTACATATAACGGAAAATCTTTCAAAAAGTAAGTGCAAGAAAGATTCTGAGAGGCTATAAAATGAATGGAGGTTTTTATGACTACAAAGAATATTATGATCGTCGGTGTAGGCGGTCAAGGTACACTGCTTACAAGCCGCATTCTTGGCGGAATTATCACAAAAGCCGGCTATGATGTCAAACTCTCTGAGGTACATGGAATGGCACAGCGCGGGGGAAGTGTTGTTACGTTTGTTCGTTATGGCGATGCTGTGGCAGAACCCATTGTAGAAGAAGGACAGGCAGATGTATTGATTGCCTTTGAACGACTTGAAGCATTGCGTTATGCCCATTTTTTGAAAAAAGACGGCGTTATTATTGTCAACGATCAGCGAATTGACCCGATTACCGTTGTGACAGGCGCCGCACAATATCCTGAAAATATTATTGAAAATTTAACAAAAGAACATAATGTAGTTGCTGTTGATGCAATGGCTGAAGCAAAAAAACTTGGAAATGCTAAAATATTTAATACAATTATTATCGGTGTTGCTGCAAAGCGCATGGACTTTGACAAAAAACAATGGCTTGAAGTCATTGAAAGTACAGTTCCGCCCAAAACTATCGAACTTAACAAGGCCGCTTTTGAAGCTGGATATGCACTCGTATAAATTTTATGAGAATACCGATGGCATTTTTGCCGCGGTTCTACTGATATAGGACAAATTCGTACACCTACAATCCTGCTGGAGACTTATCTCAATCGGAGATTGTACTCCCACTGAGACAAAATTGTATTTTACTTACCGCTGATAGTAGTGAGCGTTTTCTCCGGCTAAAATAAAAACTCATATATAAAAAATAAAGGAGATATTTATGCCAAAAAGAAATGATATCAACAAAGTTCTGATCATCGGCTCCGGTCCAATCATTATTGGACAGGCATGTGAGTTTGACTACTCTGGAACACAGGCATGCAAGGCGCTGCGTAAACTCGGATATGAGATTGTTCTGGTAAATTCAAATCCAGCAACCATTATGACAGACCCAGAAATCGCAGATGTAACTTACATTGAACCTTTAAACGTTCGTCGTCTGGAGCAAATCATTGCAAAGGAACGTCCCGACGCACTCCTTCCTAATCTCGGAGGACAATCAGGTCTAAACTTATGTTCAGAGCTTGCAAAAGAAGGGATTCTTGACAAATACAATGTGCAAGTCATTGGCGTGCAAGTTGATGCTATCGAGCGCGGCGAAGACCGTATCGAGTTTAAAAAATCAATGGATGCTATTGGTGTTGAAATGGCAAAAAGCGAAGTTTCTTACAGCGTTGAGGAAGCGCTTGCCATCGCGGACAAACTTGGATATCCTGTTGTATTGCGCCCCGCCTACACTATGGGCGGTGCAGGCGGCGGACTTGTATACAACAGAGAAGAATTAAAGACTGTCTGTGCACGTGGTCTTCAAGCAAGCCTAGTCGGTCAAGTTCTCGTTGAGGAATCTATCCTTGGCTGGGAAGAATTAGAACTAGAAATTGTGCGTGACGCCGACGGAAACATGATTACTGTCTGTTTTATTGAAAATATCGACCCTCTGGGTAC
>BLMC01000335.1 GCA_011959805.1 Lachnospiraceae bacterium
GTAAGTTTTGCATCTGCCTCCATTGATGCCAAAACATCATTTACCTGATATGCAATGGAGTCGAGAGTGGCACGAATAATATGGCATTTGTTTACTCCGCGCGTAATACCAACAATTGTGCCTCTTGCATACTGATCCCAGTATGGTGCACCAAGACCTGTAAATGCGGGGACAACATAACAGCCATTTGTATCTGCCACTTTTTGCGCCATATATTCTGAATCCTCCGAGGAATCAATAATTCTTAGCTCATCCCGCAGCCATTGTATGGCAGCACCTGCTACAAAGATAGAACCCTCAAGTGCATAGTTCACTTTGCCATCCAATCCCCAAGCAATAGTTGTCACCAGCCCATTCTCAGAAAATACTGGCTTTTCTCCTGTATTCATAAGCAGAAAACAGCCAGTTCCATAAGTATTCTTGGCCTCCCCAGCATGAAAACAAGTCTGGCCAAACAAAGCTGCCTGCTGGTCTCCTGCTGCTCCTGCAATCGGTATCTTTCCCCCAAGAAAAGAGGAGTCTGCCTCCCCATAAACACAACTTGACAGTTTTACCTCTGGAAGCATACATTTGGGAATCTGAAGCACTTTTAAAATTTCCTCATCCCACTCCAATGTATTGATATTAAAGAGCATTGTGCGTGATGCATTAGAATAATCTGTGACATGAACAGCACCTTTTGTCAATTTCCAGATTAACCAAGTCTCCACAGTGCCAAACAGTAAATCCCCTTGATTGGCTCTTTGCCTTGCATCTAGTACATGATCCAAAATCCATTTTATTTTCGTGGCTGAAAAATAGGCATCAATAACAAGCCCTGTCTTTTGTTTAAAAATTTCTGTAAGTCCTCTTTCTTTTAGTGCGTCACATTCCTCTGCCGTTCGTCGACATTGCCATACAATCGCATGATATACTGGAACTCCTGTATGCCTGTCCCAAACAATAGCTGTCTCACGCTGATTCGTAATACCAATAGCCGCAATATCTTTTGCGGACGCACCAATCATATTCATCGCCTCGACTGCAACACCAAGCTGACTTGCCCAGATTTCGTCCGCATCATGTTCCACCCATCCAGGCTTTGGAAAATACTGTGTAAATTCCCGTTGTGCCATACTGCGGATTTCACCTTTTTCATTAAATAAAATACATCTGTTGCTGGTAGTCCCTGCATCCAGTGCCATAATATACTTTGCCAATATATTACCTCCATTTCATAATAATAGATTCTCGGAGTTCTCGCATATTATTTCTCCAAATAATTCATACTCTGGGCCATTTCCTCCAAATCAAACTCTTCCAAACCAGTCCCAAGATAAATCTGATTTTTATACTGTGTACAAAATCTCTCGAATGATTCTTTACACCCAATTTGCCTTAATAATGTACACCCTAACCCAAAAAGTACAAAATCCGGTTTCTTCTTCTGTAACTCATTTTCCGCCAGAATAAATATTTCCTCAGCAATACACAATCGAGTTGCCGGCGACTTTAATTTCAACAACGCTTTAGCAGCCCTCGCAGCAACCTCTTCCTGTTCCATCAATGCGATCTGCGTCAGTTCTTTCCAGACAAGTTCAATCGTTCTTTCGTCCCACATATCTGTACTTTGCAAAAAATCAGTCACAAATAAACGTCTATGCAAATCCCG
>BLMC01000336.1 GCA_011959805.1 Lachnospiraceae bacterium
ATGAAAATCGAAGGTCAAGTGAGAATCCCTTCCGGATGCGCAATCTCAGCTGTCATTTCCAAAGAAGGAAATAAAATGTCCGGTGAACTGATCACAGATTCCATGAAACCCATGCATGACCGTTCCAACGGATTAGGCGGTGGCTTTGCAGGTTATGGCATTTATCCTGAATATAAAGAGTTTTATGCATTCCATATGTTCTTTGATACCCGCGACACAAGAAAGGAATGTGAAGCTTTCTTAAAAGAACGGTTTGAGATCATCCAATCCGAAAGGATTCCGACCCGCAGGATTCCGGCTATTACAGATGAACCGATTATATGGAGATACTTTATTGCTCCGCTAAAATCCGTTTTGCTTTCTTTGCAGCTGGATGAAAAAGAATTTGTTGCCAGAACAGTTATGAAGATCAACGCTGAAATGTCCGGTGCTTATGTTTTCTCCAGTGGAAAAAACATGGGAACCTTCAAAGCGGTAGGTTTTCCGGAAGATGTGGGTATTTTTTATAAACTGGAAGAATATAAAGGATACTCCTGGACTGCCCACGGACGCTATCCAACAAACACCCCCGGATGGTGAGGCGGCGCACATCCGTTTACGCTGCTTGACTATTCTATCGTACATAATGGTGAAATTTCCTCTTATGATGCGAACCGCCGATTTATCGAAATGTTTGGCTACAAATGTACGCTCCAGACCGATACCGAAGTCATTACTTATATCATGGACTATCTGCTCCGTGTACAGGGACTTACCCTTGGTGAAACTGCAAGTGTCATTGCTGCTCCATTCTGGAGTACCATTGCAGCAAAAACAGATTTGGAAGACCAGAAAAAACACACCTATCTCAGAACCATGTTCCCAAGTCTGCTTGTGACTGGTCCTTTCTCTATCGTTCTAGGATTTGATGGCGGACTGATGGCGCTGAACGACCGGTTGAAGCTGCGTTCTATGGTCGTCGGGGAAAAAGACGACAAGGTATTTATTGCCAGTGAAGAGGCTGCCATCCGAACCATGGAGCCAAATGCCGAAAACATATGGTCTCCTGCCGGTGGTGAACCAGTTATTGTAAAAGTAAAGGAAGGTGCATTTTCATGAGCGTAAAATTTATCTATCCGGAATTTGAAGTAATCAGAAATGAAAACAGATGCATTGCCTGTCGGGTATGTGAACGGCAATGTGCCAATGAAGTACATAGTTACGACGAAGAACATAAGATTATGAAGTGCGATGAATCGAAATGTGTCAACTGCCAGCGATGTGTTTCTCTTTGTCCGACCAGGGCATTAAAAATTGTAAAAAGTGACTGTACCCTGCGTGAAAACGCAAATTGGTCAAACGATACGATAAAAGAGATTTATAAACAGGCAAACAGCGGCGGCGTTCTTTTATCTTCCATGGGTAATCCCAAACCACTGCCTGTATACTAGGATAACATCCTGATCAATGCATCACAGGTAACAAACCCTTCCATTGATCCCTTGCGGGAACCGATGGAAACCAGAGTTTACCTCGGAAAGAAGCCTCGAACAGTGAGTCGTACAGAGGACGGAAAATTAGACTGCAAACTGCCGCCGCAGCTGGAGCTTTCCATGCCTGTCATATTCTCTGCCATGAGTTATGGTTCTATCAGCTACAACGCCCATAT
>BLMC01000337.1 GCA_011959805.1 Lachnospiraceae bacterium
GTTACCAGCAAATTGCAAAAATAAGCGTCAACTATTAATTAGTATGCTCTTCCCCAATATACCATTTTCTTGGCTGGTCTTCCACAGCACACACACGTATCACTCAACTGCTCCTGCTCAAATGGCATACAACGACTTGTCGCTGCCAGCGCATCCTTAATTTTGTCCTCACAAGTACGCTCGCCACACCACATTGCTTTGACAAATCCTGGTTTATTGTTGATCGTATCACAAAATTCTTCCCAAGACACAGCATTGTAAATATGCGTCTCTAAATGTTTCTTTGCTGCCTCATACATATCTTTCTGAATTGTATCAAGAAGTTCTGTTGCCTTAACTTCAACCTCATCCAGACAAATCACAATTTTTTCTCTTGTATCGCGCCGTACAAAGACGCATTTATTGTTCTCGATATCCTTTGGTCCAACTTCAATTCTAAATGGCACACCACGCATCTCGCACTCGCTAAATTTCCAACCTGGGCTCTTGTCAGAATCGTCCACTTTTACGCGAAAACCTTTTTCCAAAAGACGTTCTCTAAGTTCATATGCCTTGTCAAGCACCCCCTCCTTCTTCTGTTGAATAGGAATAATCATAATCTGTGTTGGCGCCACTTTCGGCGGCAATTTTAATCCTGAGTCATCACCGTGTACCATAATCACCGCGCCGATAATTCGTGTAGATAACCCCCATGAAGTCTGATGGCAATACTTTAACGTATTGTCCTTATCCGTAAATTGAATTGCAAACGCTTTTGCAAAACCATCTCCAAAATTGTGACTTGTACCAGACTGCAATGCCTTACCATCATGCATTAGCGCTTCGATTGTATAGGTCGCTTCTGCTCCAGCAAATTTTTCCTTGTCTGTTTTCTGCCCTTTTACAACAGGAATTGCGAGCACGTCCCGCACAAAATCTGCGTACACATTCAACATTTGAATTGTTCGCTCCTCCGCCTCGTCTGCCGTCGCATGTGCAGTATGCCCCTCCTGCCACAAAAACTCACGGCTTCTCAAGAATGGGCGTGTTGTCTTTTCCCAGCGCACCACAGAACACCACTGATTATAAACCTTTGGTAAATCCCTGTAGGATTGTATCTCATTCTTATAAAAATCACAGAACAATGTCTCTGAAGTTGGCCGCACACAAAGTCTTTCTTGCAATGGCTCAAGTCCGCCGTGTGTCACCCACGCAACTTCTGGTGCAAACCCTTCAACATGGTCTTTCTCCTTCTCCAGAAGACTTTCTGGTATAAACATTGGCATATACACATTCTCCACACCAGTCTTCTTAAATGCCGCGTCGAGTTGTCGCTGAATCTGCTCCCAAATCGCGTAGCCGGCAGGTTTAACAATCATACACCCCTTCACGCTAGAATAATCACACAGCTCAGCTTTCTTCACCACATCTGTGTACCACTGCGCAAAGTCTTCCTCCATAGAAGTAATCGCTTCCACTAATTTCTTGTCATTTGCCATCTTTTCTCATCCTCTCTAATTTTTTAATCAAAAAACAAGGCAGCAACACTGCACGTTTCCCCTAGGGGCCTTCATACGGCGTTACCACCCTGATTTTACTCATCCTACCGTTAACGCCGGTGTTACGCTGTATTTCACAAGTTTATTTCAAGAATGTCATCGGTATTC
>BLMC01000338.1 GCA_011959805.1 Lachnospiraceae bacterium
CATCTCAGCCACTACGTATTCAGGCTGAACTGTTACAAATTCCTATCCTACTTTTAATTTAAACTTCTGTAGTTCCTTTTCTGACTCTACTTTTTCAATCTGCGCGCCAATATTCTGAAGTTTCACTTCAAAATCTTCATAGCCACGCTCAATATACTTGATATCATCAACAATGCTAAATCCTTCCGCTGTCAAACAAGCCAATACCAACGCTGCTCCTGCTCGAAGATCAGGCGCAGTCAAATTGGCACTTGTAAAATGCTCTACGCCCTCTATAATAGCTGTATTTCCCTCCACTTTAATATTGGACCCCATTTTTGCCAACTCATCCACATACTTAAACCGATTGTCAAAAATACTTTCGGTGACAATACTGGTTCCTCGCGCAAGCGCAAGCGAAACAGAAATTTGCGGTTGCATGTCAGTTGGAAATCCCGGGTAAGGCAAGGTCTTTACATGTGTATTTTCCAGTCGTTTTGACGCTACGACTCGCACCGCGTCATCAGACTCCTCCACCTGACATCCCATCTCCATCAACTTTGCTGTTGTAGATTCCAAGTGTTTGGGAATGACATTTTTGACAGTGACATCCCCTTTTGTAATCGCTGCCGCAAACATAAAAGTCCCCGCTTCAATCTGGTCTGGTATAATGGAATATTCGGAGCTATGTAACTTTTTCACCCCGGATACTTTAACCACATCTGTTCCTGCACCTTTAATATTGGCCCCCATAGAGTTTAGAAAGTTTGCAACATCTACAACATGTGGTTCCTTTGCAGCATTTTCAATCACGGTCTTTCCCTCCGCTAACACTGCCGCCAACATAATATTAATAGTAGCCCCCACAGACACTGTATCCAGATAGATATGTGCTCCTTTTAAATGTTGTGCATCCGCGATAATCAATCCATGTTCTATTTTTACACTGGCTCCCAGTGCCTTAAATCCTTTGATATGCAAATCTATCTTGCGGCTTCCAATATTACAGCCGCCCGGCAACGCTACCTCGGCATGTTTGTACTTTCCAAGTAGTGCGCCAAGCAGATAGTACGATGCTCTAATTTTTTTAATATAATCATCCTCTATCACAAGCCCGGAAATCATGGAGGCATTAATCCTCACGGTATGTCTGTCTATGCGATATACAATAACACCAATGCTTTCCATCGCTTGAAGCAGAACATTGATATCCCTTACATCTGGTATATTCTCAATCACTGTCATATCATCTGTCATAATTGCTGCTGCCAGCACTCCCAAAGCCGCGTTCTTCGCGCCGCCGATTTCAACTTCACCAACTAGAGGATTCCCCCCCTTAATTGCGTACTGTTCCATCGTTCACCTCATATTTTCCTGTAACTGCGACCTTTTTTTGCAATCGAGCCGGAAAATTACTTTCCCTCCCCCGTCGCGCGACCTGTGCACTGTCCTAGTGGCTTATTTTCTCTGTACAGGTCCATGCACAGATACATTGGCTTGATTTTTTTCAATCAAATTGCTTTGTCTTCTATCTAAATATTATCTATTATTCAATTGTAATTTATCCAAAAAATCCTCTGCGAAACCTCTACGATTATATACCTTTTTTTCCTATTTGTAAACTGTCAGTCCGCCCGGTAAATATTACAAAATATT
>BLMC01000339.1 GCA_011959805.1 Lachnospiraceae bacterium
ACAGCGTATTCGTGTAAAAACACAAGACGAGGTTGGCCAGTTAGTCGGCGGGGTGAATAATTTTATTGATCAGTTACAGATGGTTATGAAAAAGATTCAGCACAGTTCTGACAATATGGATGCACATGTTGGAGATATCAATCAAAATATTAAGCAATCTGAGTCAAGCGCGAGCGATGTGTCTGCTACTATGGAAGAAATGTCGGCAAGCATGGAAGAAATTTCTTCAACGCTTGACCAGATTACACAGGGGTCGCAGAACGTATTGGAACTTGCAAAGGATATGCGTGGTCGAGCGCAAGAAGGTTCTGGGTTAGTGAGTGAGATTAGAAATAAAGCACAGAGTTTCCGCACAGAGGCGGTGAATAGTAAGAAAAATACTGTTGGAATGATGACTTCAAACAGAGAACTTCTGGAAATTGCAATTGAAAATAGTCGTAGTGTGGAGAAGATTAACAGTCTTACCAGCGAGATTTTGAGTATTTCTAGCCAGACGAACTTGTTGGCATTGAATGCTTCGATTGAAGCAGCACGTGCAGGAGATGCAGGAAAAGGATTTTCTGTTGTCGCAGATGAAATTCGTGTACTTGCGGACAACAGCCGTGACACAGCAAATAATATTCAACACATTAGTGTGGCGGTGACACAGGCGGTAGAGGAACTAGCGCGAGATGCCAATGAAATGCTTAATTTTATTGATACAGCGGTTTTGGTTGACTATGATAAATTTGTTGATATTGCAAGTCAATACCATGATGACGCAGATAGTATTGACGGTATGCTTGGCGATTTTAATCACAAATCACAAAACCTTGAGGAGACTATTTCTCAGATTACAAGTGGTATTGATGGTATCAACACTGCTGTTGAGGAGAATGCGCAAGGAGTTACGATTGTTGCAAATAATACATCGCACCTTGTAGAGTCGCTGGCTGGTATTCGAGAGCGCGCAGAGAACAATAAAGCAATCTCTGACGAACTGAAAGTAGAAGTACATCTATTTAAAAATATATAATATACATATAAAATGTGAAATCTTTTGAGATGAGTGTCTGTGTGCACTCATCTTTTTTGCGTACGGATGTGGAGAGAAGCCATGCAGCAAAAACAGTCTGTGCCCGGCGCGCGAGTAGGAGAAAAAGAACCATTTTTACTTAATAGTAATGTTTAATAAATTATTTGTATTCTGAATTGTACTTTTTATAGAATATTTACATTACGAAAAAAAACGAAAAAAAATATGTGCGCAATTCACAAATCAAAATATAATTTATCGTCAATATTTCCCATTGAAAATAAAGTGCACAATTGATAATATTAAATTACGATAAAGTTGCAGCAGATTTAATCATTCATAAACAGATTTATTACTAAAAATAGCTTACGGAATGATTTGCAACAAGAATAAGAGGTATGGTTTTCTTTATAACATAAATTGGTATCGTTTCCAATGTTTAAAATTGCTCGGAAAACGGTTATATAGCATATAGTAATTTTGTGCAGTATGTTAGAAAATAAAGTAGAAAAGTGAATAAAATCTAGCAATATCATGAATATGTCAGGAGAAAATCTAGTACACTTGTTTATTATAATCCTACATAGGATTTTAATAATAGAAAATTACAAATTATATT
>BLMC01000340.1 GCA_011959805.1 Lachnospiraceae bacterium
GCTGCCTTAGAACGATTTTTCACACTATGTCCGCCTTCTTCTTTTCATAAAATACTAATGTAAGTCTTTCGTTAATGACTTCTGTTTTTCCCGTCTGGCAATACCCCATTTTTTCATACAGATAACAGTTTTTAGATTCCTGCAAAATTGTGTCCAGCTCCCAATTTTCGTCTCCATGTATTTCTTCACACAGCTGGATTGCTTTCTGTGCAATGCCTTTCCCTTGAAATTCCGGCAATATAAATATTGGGGAAATTCTTTTGTTTTTTCCATTTTCCTTTAAGTTAACAATACGAATCGCTCCTACTTTCTTCTGTCCAATACAGATAAAATAGTAAAATGTAAAGTCCTGTTTCAAGCGTGCTTCTACTTTTTCCATGCTTTCATTTCCGGGATTGGTGTCAAAATCCTGATATTTTTCCAATAATTCTTTGAAAGCTTCAACCTGCATAGCATGTATTTCTTGTACGTTGTCAATAGTTGCCCTTGATAATGTTATTTTCATATAAAACCTCCGTATTAAATGAAATCAACCCTTTTCAGCTGATGTATATTTTTATTTCTACAAACCAAGTCATCCCTTACAGTAAATCCGACCTTTTCCCAAAAAGCATTGCCTGATATATTTTTCTCAAATGCCACTTTGTGTATACCCTCTGCTTCCAAAGCCTTCATTGCTGAATCGACTAACTTTTTCCCAATTCCCTGTCCCCTATATTCTTTCTTGACCGTAGTGTGAAATTAAAGATTTCACCATCCTAATTTGTACGCCCGCAAAAGCGGGGAGATGGGAGTTAGTGTGATAGATAAAACCTCTGCGCCCGTCATGTCCACTGATAATAACACCTATAAGTTTTCCGTTATCTTTGGCAACAAAACATGTATTAGGATTTCGCAATAAATATTTGACGATTCCATCCTTTGAATCATCTGTTGTATTCAATCCCATGCCTTCCGTATGTATCCACAAATCATATACTTTTTCAAAATCTTCAGTATTCATTGTCCTAATTGTCATTATCATCATTCCTCTTAACCAATCTTTCTGAATTTCTCCAACCGGTAATGCTGCTCATCATCCAGCTTCTTTATTCCATTTTTATATTCATATCCCTTTTTCCGATAAAATTCTACCGCAGTAATAGATGCGGGAATTTCTATTCTTTCTGCTCTTAAAAATAATTCATCGGATTCAAGGGTATCAATGATATCACTGCCAATCCCCTGCCCATGAAATTCCGGCAGCACAAAAATGGTGAGCAATATACTTTCTGTAAGACTTCCCCAAAAACTTGATATAGAACCAACACCCAAAATTTTATTTTCATTCCAAAACACATACACATGTGCGTATTCTGCTACACCTTTAAACCAATTTACATCATGTGTAGCAGAGAGTGCATCTATAGCTTTTTCCCCGTAATCTTTTACATTGACTTCTCTAAAATTTCTGAGAATTAGATTTACAATCTCTTCCGCATCTTCTTCACGATAAGGCTTAATAATAACCTCTGTTCCATTTGATAATTTCATAAAAATCCCCCATTCTTACAAAAATCTGCGAATTTGGGCGTAAGCACAAATTCGCCGTGTGAAAAATTTATTTTTCACACTAACTCC
>BLMC01000341.1 GCA_011959805.1 Lachnospiraceae bacterium
TTTGTACCCTCCTTAAACTCTGCGTTCAGCAACTCTGCCATTTGTATCTGTTCTGTCGGGAACATATGGGCGTATCGAAACGTAATATCCACGCTTTCATGCCCTACCCTGTTCCCGATTGATACCGCTGAAAATCCCATGCTGATTAACAACGAAACGTGCGAATGCCTTAAATCGTGGATTCTAATGCGCTTTACCCCTGCTTTTCCTGCCCCTCTCGTCATTTCATGGTGCAGGAAACTTTTTGTCAGATGAAAGATACGGTCAGTCGGGAGAAACCCGTACAGCCTGCCGATATACTCTTTTAATTCCTCACACAAAAAATCCGGCATACTGACATTTCGCTTGCTTTTCGGTGTTTTGGGGTCTGTTATCACATCTTTTCCCTCTAACCGCTGATAAGATTTTGTTATCCGAATGACCTTGTTATCAAAATCTATATCCTGCGGTGTGAGTGCTAAAAGTTCGCCAACACGCAAGCCACACCAGTATAAAATTTGAAATGCTTGATAGGAATATGGCTTGTCTTTTACTGCTTCAATGAATTTCAGATATTCCTCTTTCGTCCAAAAAAGCATTTCCTCTGCTTTCCCTTTCCCAAGCGGTCCGGCTTTGACAACGGGATTGCTCTTTAATTCGTAGAACCGCACCGCATGATTAAATAATGCGCTCAATTCGGATTGCAGAGTTTTCAGATAAGTCGGCGCATAGGGCTTCCCTTTTTCATCACGATAGGAAATCTGCTCATTCTGCCACTGGATAATATCTTTTGCACGAATATCGCACATTTTCTTGTTCTCAAAGTACGGTAGCAATTTTGTGCGTAAGATATGCTCCTTTGTCAGCCAAGTGTTGTGCTTCAGCTTCGGCTTCATATCTCTTGTATACGCCTGCACAAATTCCCCGAAAGTCATATCCAAGTCAGCCGCTTCTTTCATGCGGAAATGATGTTCCCACTCCGTAGCTTCTCTTTTGGTTTTAAAACCTCTCTTGACTTTCCGACAGTTCTTCCCCGTCCAGTCATAATAATGGAACGATACATACCATGTTCCACGCTGTTCATCTTTATATGCCGCCATAGTTCGCCCTCCTTAGTTCGCCGCCTGCGCCATGCCGTAGAATTTTTCTTCATAATATTTTCTGCTGACACGTCCGGCGATTGTGATAAAACCTTTCTCTTCCAGTTCCTCATTCATCTGTCGTACTAATTTGTAAGCAAATGGTTTGGAAACGCCCAACTCCTGCGCTACCTCCCCGGCAGTTACAAATAGTTCATTCCTCATTCAATATCCTCCTTTTTGTTTAGCGTTTTTGTTAAGCTCTGTATTTGAATTATACTTAACATTTCTGTTATTGTCAATAGCCTATTTGTTAAACTTATCTTTTTTATTAAATTTAGCATTTCTGATAAGTTTTTGTTGCTGTATTATCTGAATTATGCTAGAATATATGGAGAATACAGAATTGAGAGGTAAGCTATGGAGTATACGATACGAGAAATACAAAAACAGGAATATCCGTTACTGGATAATTTTCTTTATGAAGCAATCTTTATTCCAGAGGGTATCGAACCTCCACCCAAAAGTATTATTTCATCTCCCGAATTACAGATTTATG
>BLMC01000342.1 GCA_011959805.1 Lachnospiraceae bacterium
AGAACTTAACAGAGTGGTTTGATAGTGAACGAAAGACAAAGATGGAGCAGTTTGACAAAGACCAGTCAGCAGGGGCGGCAAAGTATGCGGCAGATGGTGGAAATACTTCTTACAATGCAGCATGGGACTTAACCAAAAATCTAGCCTCCCATATGTGGGAAGGATTTGTGGGTGAGATTACCTCTCCATTTCAGATCGTATCAACAATCGGTTCTATGCTGTCACCAGGAGGCGACCAAGAGGCACCACCAGAACCAGTAGTGAAATTCGAGAAGATTGATGAACACCAAGTAATGATTATTGGCTTAGAGTCCTGTATTTTACAGACACAAAAGTCCTCTGTACAGTTTTCTGGAGAAACAGTAGTATTCCAAGGACCAGATTTCTGGGCATTGGGATTAAAGCGTTCCAGTGATTATGAAGTGGTATCAGAGAGCCAGAAAAGCTTTATGGATACCATTATGGACGTTGTGCAGACTGGTATTGATTTGATTGGACTAATTCCAGGCTGCAACATTGTCTGTGGAGCGATTAACGCAGGAATTTCCTTGTTAAGAGGAGATTATTATGGTGCACTGTCAGGAATCGCAGGAATGATCTGTCCAGGTGGTGGATTAGTAATGCGTGCTGTTGATAAAATCAATGATTTTTCCCAGACTGCAAAAAAAGTGATTAAGGCACTGACAATCCTAAAGATGGGTGCAGTAGGACTGAATGCAGCTTTAATGTCTGCTTCTGATGCCAAAGCACTTTGGGATAAGCTTTGGAATGGTGGGATTGATCTAACAAGTCAAGAGGACTTAGAGTTAATTAATTCTCTTGTAAGCAACTTTAATACCTGTGCCCAGTCTGTAAAGGGACTGAAACGAGAATTGGGACTAAACAAACCAAAAGGAAGCAAGAAGGCGGCGGAAGAATCAGAAAAGAAAAAGGTGGAGATTGAGGAAGCCGACGCCAACAAAAATAAGAAAGATAATGAACATACTTGTAATGACCCAATTAATGTGGTTACAGGAAGCCAAAAAATGGTTCAGACAGATATGGTGGTTCAGGATACTGTGGAGACATTTTCTCTGTATCGCACTTATCAGTCTATCCATGAAAACAAAGGTGGACTGTTGGGAAGCAGATGGTATCTTAATGTAGGAAGCTGGCTTTATGTAAAGGAAAAAAAGGCAACTGCAATCTTACCTGATATGCATTTGGAGCGCTTTACAAAGAAAGACGATGTATGGGAAAATGACCACAATGGAGACAAATCTGTATGGTTAGAGGAAAATAGGGACGGATACTGCCTTACCATTCTAAAAGAGCGCAAAGCGTATCATTACAGTCATGAAGGGCAGTTGTCCCGGATTACAGACCGTAATGGCAACAGTATATGGTTGCGTTATGCAGGAAAGACCTTATTAGAGATGGCATTTCCAAGTGGGCAGTCATTAAAATTTCGCTATACAGACAGTAAGATATCGGAGATTGAGGATACAATAGGACGTAAAACCTGCTATCGTTATGAAGGCGATTTGTTGACAGAAGTAGAATATCCCAATCATGGTACAGTGCATTATACCTATACACCAGAAGGCTATTTGGAGCAGGTGACAGACCAGA
>BLMC01000343.1 GCA_011959805.1 Lachnospiraceae bacterium
TTCCAAATAATCTAACACAAAACCATTTTTTCTTATAAATTCCATTTTAACCTCCGTTCTATTATTAGTCTCAGCTATATTTATATAAAATGATTAAAACCACTATAAAGATTTAAATAGATATTCATCAGTTTATAACTTTTTAATAGTTTGTTCATTCAAAATATTTTGAGATTAAAGAGCTTCAAAATTTGCATTTATTAAATCAAAAAACCTAGTATTTTTAAGATATTGAACAATATTATCCATACCCGAACAAGACTCATAAAAAGTTGTAAATTAATATTATATTTAGCTTATTTATTTTTACATGAATATTTAGGATTATATTTACTTACTTTCCCCTTCTTCCAAAAAATTCCACCTCTATTTTTACAATAAAATTCATTTTTTATTCTCTCAAATACAGATGTAGTATTTTTAATTTAATCATTAACTGTCAAATCTACTACATCTAACACTAAAACCATAGTTCGTATGTTGTAATCTTGACATTTTTTGCAAATTGCTCGCCCTATAACAGTAAGGTCTGCATTTCCTCCTCTTACTTTATCTACATATTCGTGTGCACTGACATGGAACTTGACGAGGAGACAATCCTTCGTGTGTATACAATGCGCTGGTCGATAGAAACATATTTTAAAATGTCAAAAAGTTATCTGAAGCTGCGTACCGAATGCCACAGTACAAGCTATAATGCGATTACGTAACATATAGTGATTGTAACAATCTAGTACATGATACTTGCTGTAGAACGATTCCAAAATACGGATAACAAAAGTTTAGAAGAATTATTTTATGGCATACAGCGTGACATCATAAACGAGAGAATAGATTATGAAATCATCCTCATTCTGGATATCATGCTTCAAAGCGTAAAACAATACTTTGACGCTTTAGATAAGCAGATTAACGGACTGGTCTTGTACATTTATAGAAACTCTTTCAACTCTATGGCGCGAGCGTTTTAGTATGTTGGAGGCATCATAACAAGAATATATTATAAAGAAATGGTATTACAACAGTGCTTGTTGTATTTTTTAGACTACGAAGTATGAGATATTACTGGCATTGTACTATAAAAGAATCGGCTTATAAGCTAATGCCTTATCAACAATTTGTTCTGGAGTCAAATCATCATAATAAATGTAATCTGAAATGTCTGGATCAATAACATTCTGTTCCAATTTAGATATCATTTCATCAACTTCTTCTTCTGTTCCTTCACAATCCAAAATTTTTTTGACTAACTCGATCAATTCGTTCCTGTCCATTTTATTATTCATAAATATCTCCTCTCTCCATAATTTAATTATCCAGACTTTTTTCATCAAAATGGATTACTAATAAAATTAAAAAATTTATATATGGAAATAACCTGTACAGGCTGCGTAGGATATAAGTATAGTAATTGTCTGTCAGCACTTTTGTTCCTAGACATGTCTTTAAACCTGTTAAATTTTTGTCTGCATCAAAAGTGTATTCTGTATACAGATTTCCATTCTTTAGGTTTCTTGTGGTGCTATCTGGATAGTAACTGTATTCTGCTATAATAATACCATTATCTGTTACTTTCTCAATCAAGTCAAGCGCATTATAGGTATATT
>BLMC01000344.1 GCA_011959805.1 Lachnospiraceae bacterium
ATCATTATCCCACACTTCACGGATATTATATATTTGTTATAATATTTTTCTTTACAACCACTTTTCAAATTCTGCAACGATCTCTGAGGAAATACCAGATTCCACAAATACTTTGCAAATTTTTTTTGCTAACTGAATCTGTTCGTCAAGCATTAATGTATCATCATATGGGTAAAAATACATATTACTTTCATAATATAGAAATGCGTCTTCATCAGTCAATGATAATTTCTTATCATAATCTTCATTGCGTTTTATTTCAACATTATTTTTACCTATTATTATTCGATTATGTCCAAACAGTGACAACAAAATGTCTTCTTGGGCTTTTAATATTTTAATGATAGTTTCTTTATCAGAATTTACAGCGATAAAAAATGATAGTGAAATATCTTGCATCATCAATCTCCTTCTTATTACTTAATTTTTTTAATATACTATATTTAAATAGTTTTTATCTCTTATAACATAATTACCATAGAAGCCGATATGAAAATCTATCTTGGTACATCTCATATTAACGATTATCTTAAAACTTCAATACATAATGTCTTTCTTCATGGTCTGTAGTGTTTACAATTATAAGATAGTTTTAGCTATAGCTCTCGAAATCACAACATGTAAAATCAAACTTGAATATTTCGAAGACCTTATCAAGTTAGAAACAGACGTTGTAATTTTACATATCAAATATTGTATTCTACAACATTTACACCTATCAAAATCAAAAATCCAGTATCATTAGAAGCGGCAATATTATATATGCTTAAACAAAACTCATAACTATAATTGAGCAAATCCAGAAAATTGCACAAAAGATTTTGCATTTTGTATATCACTCACGAACAAGGCAAATATAAAACTTCAAAAATGTCATTATATGACAGACAAATTTGTGCAAAATTTAAATTTACTCATTTATAGCTTATGAAAAAATTGTAAAGTGGTGTCATATTATGATAAGCTATTTAATATCTATATATGGTCCTTGATCAAATGGAGATCCTTTTACAATTATAGAAAAATCAATATCTTTTATTGGAGATAATGGGATAAAATTATTAAATAAATTCGTTGAAAAGTCTTTACTAATATCAAATTTACTTAATTTTTGTTTCTTTCTTGCTTTTACAATACTCTTATACAATTTCGTTCCCTCCCAAATCGTACTTAGCCTCTGTTCTGCCCATATATCAAATGTATTTTGATCGACCCTTAGCATAATATCTATATCACTTGTCTCAGAGGCTGTTCCTTTTGCTCTACTTCCATGAATTAATAATTCACCCTCGGGCAAATTATTGTCCTGAACAAAACGAATTATATTCGCTGAAAAATCCCTAAACTCTTCTTCAGTCATTCCCTGTGGAATACGTAAACCAGAACTGTTATTAGCAATTCTCTCTATATCTATCCCCATCTGCCGCGCAACATTGCGCCCCTTATCACTGATGGTTCCATTTAGAGCCTCATCTTGTAATCTTGCTGATAACTGTCGTCTTTCTTTTCTGGTAAGCGCTTTTCCACTAAGCACCTTATCCATTAAGATACTGGCACGTCTTCCACAAAGATGCCCACTTGGATCAACATAATAAACCGGATT
>BLMC01000345.1 GCA_011959805.1 Lachnospiraceae bacterium
AGTGCTTCGATTTACGCCATATTCACGTTCCAGTTGTGGATACGAAGTTCCTCCAGAATTGTACAGATCCACGATCTGCTGTTTAAATTCCGGGGTATAAGATTTTTGGTTTTTGGCCATGCCCTTCATCTCCTTTATTCTTTCACTTGATAGTATAGATTGTTCGACTTTTCCTGTCCACACTTATATACTAACACCAGTAATATGCTTCTCCAGCCAGGAAGACGAAAGTTATAAAAAGGATATGAGCCTGAAAACTCATATCCTGTGTGGTAAGTCTGCAGTATTCCTAAGAAAAATCGTTTTTGTAAATCTGGTGCTTATGAGTTGTGTGGGAGATGTCAATGTTGAAGTATATGAAACTATAAAATTTTAATCCCCGGTTGATTCTCTGTAAATCAGACTGGTTTCTGTGTAAATCTTGCGGAAGTTCAGCGATGGTTCCTTGATTCGCGACATGAGCAGGTGCACCGCGGAGAATCCCATAATCTGGCTGTGGATATGGATCGTGGTCAGTGTGGGCGAGGTTACGTGCGATTCCGGGGAATCGTCAAACCCGCATAGATAAATATCCTGCGGTACACGGATTCCCAGCTGTTTGAACACAGACATAGTGTCCACGGCGATAAAGTCGTTTGCACAGATGAACACGTCTGGCAGTTCTTTTCGTTTCTGAATCTCCTCCATTAGATATTCGCGGTATGGATTATATCCGGGAACCTTTACGCCTGTTTTGTTTTTGGTGATGCAGTATTCCACAGGACAGGAGAGCCCGGACAGATACATGGCATTCCGGTATCCCAGAAAGCGCTCATGAAAAGACTGGCAGTGCGAGATGTCGCCGATAAATCCGATTCGTTTCTTACCCCTGCGGATCATCTCGCGCACAAAGCAGCCTATGTCTGTCTGGTTATCCATGTAGAGGCAGTCCGATTTAATCGGTTTATCAAGATCCGCTACTGGTGAATCAACAAATAGTGTAGGAATGTCGAGTCCGCAGAGCATATGGCAATAGTCCTTGTGAAACATTTCAATGCAGATGATTCCTGCAGTTCGTTCTTCATTGTAAGAGCCGGGAAGGGACAGGCTTTCGATCTCATGTTCCTGAAGCCTGTGCATGGTGAAACTGTAACCCATGTTGGAAAGCTCCCGCTGAAATTTGTCCAGCATGGTGGAGGCAAAGTGGGAGGTTCCTATAAAATTGGACGTAAACAGCGAAATCTCCCGTTTGTTTGTCTCGGAAGCAAGGTCGGTCTCGGACTTGCCGGAACCATAGATATTTATATAGGAGAATTGTTTATATCCCATTTCGATCGCCTTTTTCAAAACGCGTTCTCTGGTGGCGTCAGCGAGTAGCCCTGTATTGTTGATTGCTTTGGATACAGTGTTGCGCGAGACGCCCAGTTCATCCGCGATATCCTGAATGGTGACACGGTCAGCCATGGAAGTCACATCCTTTCTCAATATAGTTTATTTTGATATTTTTCCAGATGGTTTTTCTCTCGTATCTGCATGGTGTGCTAAAATTTTTTGAGTTTTATATCATTATAATGTAAAAAATAAAATGTGTCCAATG
>BLMC01000346.1 GCA_011959805.1 Lachnospiraceae bacterium
GATTTCGTTTTGATTGATTTCCTCGATGTATTTTTCAAATTCGCCATATTGGTGGCGAAATACAGTTGCATAGTAGCCGTTCTGTGCAAGCAGTTCATCATGCGTCCCTTGCTCTACAATTTTTCCGTCATTTAATACCAAGATAAGGTCTGAATCCTTGATGGAAGAAATACGATAAGCAACCACAAAGATTGTGCATGCATGATCAATATTATTTAACTGTTGCTGGATATAGCTTTCTGTTTCCATATCCACAGCAGAAGTAGTATCGTCCAATATTAATATAGAAGGTTCTTTTAATAGTGCTCTTGCCAGTGAGATGCGTTGTTTTTGACCGCCAGAAAGTCCTACGCCACGTTCGCCTACAATCGTGTCATATCCATCGGGCATCTCGCGGATAAAGTTGTCTGCATCTGCCATAATAGCAGCTTTTTGTACTGCTTCAAAAGGGCAGTCTGGTCGACTGTAGGCGATATTACCCTCAACGGTATCTGAGAAGAGGAAGACATCTTGCATTGCCATACCAATATTTTGGCGGAGATTGTAAAGGTCGAGTGTTTTTACATTTTTGCCATCTACTAGCACTTCACCGTCTGTGACATCATAGAATCGGCAAATAAGGTTCATGATTGTGGATTTGCCAGAGCCTGTTGAGCCAAGAATTCCCACAGTCTGTCCACTTTTTACCTTAAAGCTGACATTGTGAATAATATCTTCGTCATCCGCACTGTAAGATACGTTTTTAAACTCGACATCACCGCGAAGCCTTTGACAGGAAATTGCCTTTTTGGGATGTTTAACTATGGGTTCTTCACTGTAGGTAGCATAAATTTTTTCTACGGAAGTGGTAAACCGTTGAATGTCATTGATACGCCATCCAATTTGGCGGAGTGGATTCATCAACATCCAAAGATAACCATTTATTGTAACATAGTTTCCCAGTGTCATACTTTCTTGAATTACCATAATACTTCCAACTAGCATAAGAATTACTGTGAGCATATTGGAGAGAAATTCAAACTGTGGTACATATTTTGTCCAAATTTCTGCGGCGGCAAGTTCCGCATCTCGATAGCCATCATTTTCTTTATTAAATTTTCCGATTTCATAGTCTTCTTTGGAAAATGCCTTTACGACCCGATTTCCACTGACATTTTCTTGCACAAAGGTGTTGAGTGACGAGAACTGTTCCCGAATTCTTTGGAAGCGGGGACGTCCACTTTTTGTTTGGCTCAAAGTCACGAACAACGCGAAGGGTAACACAATACACATACAGAGTGCCAGCCGCCAACTAACTGTAAAAATCATAATAAGTGCGAAGAAAAATAGGAAGACATTTTCATATACTTGGTAGATTGCGAAAGCGATAAAGTGTCGTATCGCATCCATATCACCAGTCTGCCTGCTCAAAAGATCACCGGTTCGCTTCTTATTATAAAAGTTAAAGTCTTCTTGAAGAAGTTTCCGGTAGACAGTGTCTCGCATGGAATACAGTACATTTTGCGAACAGCTTTCAAAAATAACCTGTGATCAAAAGCGCAACACATCCCTTAATATTG
>BLMC01000347.1 GCA_011959805.1 Lachnospiraceae bacterium
CACACAAATGACTGCACGTGGAGGCTTACGTCAATGAATGAAACAAAAGCATACCATTTCGTAATAGAATATATTCAAACACTTGTTCAACAAGGTAAAATTTCTTTTGGCGGGAAACTGCCTTCAGAGCGGCAACTAGCAACCACCCTTAAACTAAGCAGAAATTCTATTCGGGAGGCGCTTCGCAGTCTGGAAAATATGGGAATTGTCGAGAGCCGACACGGGCAAGGAAGTTTCCTTGTCAATCATATTAGCCAAAGCCTTGGCAGCACTATTTCACTGCTTCTTTTTATGAACGAATGCAATAACCAAGAAATCAGTCAACTCCGACGTAGCATTGAAATCAGCGCTTATCTACTTGCCATAAACCAAATCCAAGACACGCAAATTCGCGAGCTTTCCCACTGTTTTGATGCACTGAAAAATAGCAGTTTGGACGAGCGCGCAAAACTAGATAAACATTTTCATGACACATTAATTCAATTTTCTGGAAATCGCATGTTTATCTTATTAAACGAAACATTATCCCAATTATTTGAGCATACTATACAGACACAACAGGCACAACTATCTTCTAAAGCTTGGGAACAACTTTTGTCATATCATGCGCAAATCTTGTCTTGTTTTACATTGCGGGCAGCAGAAGAAGGTATTCTTGCAATTACAGAACACTATAATTTTCTTGCAGCAGAAGAAGGCATTCACTTCTAAACTAAGCACATAAATACAATTTTGTCTCAGCAGAAGTACAATCTCAATCAATATAGGTATATCGCAGCCTAAACGATTACTATTTCTTAAGAGATTTTTAATGGTATGTTTACATTGTTTGTGGTAGAATTATGCATTAAATAAACTTACATCTGGAGGTGAATTTATGAAATATACAACCACAGCATATCTGTTGACCATCACCATTATTTCTTTTTTAGGATATTGTGTCGAAAATATATGGCTTGCAGTCACACAGCAATATATCAACAACAGAAATATGTATCTGCCGTTTCTACTTGGATATGGTTTGGCAGTCGTAGGCATCTATTTAACTTTTGGAACACCTAAGAAATGGTTAAAACGAAAACCTACAAATAAATATACTGCCTATCTAGGATATTTTATTCTGATGATAATTCTTGTAAGCATTGGAGAAATTCTTCTTGGCAAAACAGTAGAATATTTTTGTGAGATTACATATTGGAATTACGAAAAACTGCCTTTCCATCTTACAAAATATACTTCGCTTCCTACAAGCATTGGATTTGCAGGTATTATAGAATTTTTTATGGAATATTTAATGGAACCCATTTTAAACAAAGTACAACAACTGCCCAAAACCACACTACAGATTTTAGCAGTTGGCTTTTTTATATTATTAATGGGAGATTTTCTAATTAGTTTTAGAAGTATGTATCTAAATAAGAAACCAAACTATCTTTGGAAATATGACATTGCACAGAATCATTTTATATACTATCCCAGAGTCAAATAGCTTATATTTATACAAATGATGTTGGGGTCAAAAGGTATTTTGCCCCC
>BLMC01000348.1 GCA_011959805.1 Lachnospiraceae bacterium
CTATCTCATACAATATCTATTGTTCGTCAAGCTGCATACACATTTCTACAATACGCACAAAATATATCACTAATTGTATACAGATTGCATAACCAATTCTGCGTATTAAACTCATTGCTATTGTAATTATAACAATAAGCCTGCAATATTGCAAGCTTATTATTTACTCAAAAGTAAAATATTTTAGGAAGTATTAAGAGATAACAGATACAAGTGCTGCTGTCTGTCTTGCAATTGCAAGTTCTTCGTTCGTCGGTACACACAAAAGCGCAACTTTACTTGCATCGGTAGAGATTACTCTATCTTCTCCTCTAACATTATTTCTTTCAGGGTCCATTTCTGCCCCAAGATATCCCAAATACTTTGCAATCTCAGCGCGTCCTAATATATTATTTTCGCCTACTCCCGCCGTAAATGCAATCGCATCTACACCATTCATAGCAGCTACATACGCACCGATATACTTTGCCACACTGTAATAAAAAGCTTCCAAAGCGATCTTAGCAAGTTTATTGTCATTGTTTGCTGCTGCCTCAATATCTCGAAAATCCGAAGAAACGTTTGACATGCCAAGCACACCTGACTTTTTGTTGAGAATGGTATTCATCTCCGCTGGTGTAATATTTTCTTTCTGGCAAATAAAATCACAGATTGCTGGGTCAATACTACCGGATCGCGTTCCCATAATAATACCTTCCAGTGGGGTAAGTCCCATAGAGGTATCAACACACTTTCCATAAGCTACAGCTGATACAGAACCGCCATTTCCTAGATGGCAGACAATAATTTTGAGTTCTTCGCGGGTCTTGCCAAGTATCTCTGCTGCCTTTGCAGATACATAATCATGACTGGTTCCATGAAAACCATAGCGGCGCACTTTATATTTTTCATAATATGCATATGGAAGTCCATATAGATAAGCCTTCTCAGGCATTGTCTGATGAAATGCTGTGTCGAACACTGCCACCATCGGCACATTGGGCATAATTTCTTTGCAAGAATTAATTCCAATTAAATTTGCTGGGTTATGAAGTGGCGCAAGATCATTGCATTCCTCGATTGTGGCCAAAACCTCACCGTCGATAATCACAGAAGAAGCGAACTTTTCCCCACCATGTACAACGCGATGGCCAACCGCATTAATTTCATCTAGCGACTTAACCACCCCATGATTTGCATCAGTGAGTGCATCAATCACAAGCTTAACTGCCACTGTATGATTTGGCATTGGCGTCTCGATTTTTACCTTTTCTTTCCCTGCTGGCGTGTGGGTGAGTACACTTCCATCAATCCCAATGCGCTCGCAGAGTCCTTTTGCAAGTACAGCCTCCGTATCGCTGTCAATCAATTGATATTTCAGTGAAGAACTGCCGCAATTAATTACTAAAATGTTCATTCTTTTTCCCTCCATAAATTATTTTTCTGATGTTAGCTTTTTTATATCATCATACCTTATTTTCCAGAAAAATGAAAGCGCTTACAAAAAATTTATACAGCAAATGTAACAGTTCAGCCATGCCCATTCA
>BLMC01000349.1 GCA_011959805.1 Lachnospiraceae bacterium
TTGAGAAAAGAGAAGTAGTACAGGCGATCACTTACAGAGAGGGTGGAACAGTGAGAGCCACCCGGCAGAGCCTGTATGAATAACACTTTTTAAGCTGCAATCCGAACAGATTTTCCTTAGTAGGTGCGACGTTGGTCAGGCGTTAATGGCAGAACCATGAAAAGGTTTGGAAATGAGATAAAAGATAGGTGGCACCGCGAGCACAGCACTTGCCCTATAGAATGCTGAATTACTAAGATTTACGGAGATGGATTTATATGTGTTCTATTATGGGTTATTGCAGCTGCAGTGCTGCTTTTGATGTTTTTATGGAAGGATTTGAGAAGACCATATCAAGAGGTCCGGATGACAGCCGGGTGGTTGAAACAGGCGATGGCCTTCTTGGATTCCACAGATTATCGATCATGGGATTGACTCCATCCGGTATGCAGCCATTTAAGTATGGGAACAGTTATGTGGTCTGCAATGGAGAAATTTATGGATTTGAGAAGCTGAAAGAAGAACTGTCAGTGAACTATACGTTTGAAAGTGAATCGGACTGTGAGATACTTTTACCGTTATATCAGGAATACGGTACAGACATGTTTGGCATGATTGATGCAGAGTTTGCCTGTATCATTTATGATGGGAAAGCAAGAGAATTTATCGCTGCAAGAGATCCGATAGGAATCCGTCCATTATATTATGGATATGACAAAGAAGGCGCTGTGATATTTGCCAGTGAAGCGAAAAATCTGACAGGACTCACGGAAAAGATCATGCCGTTTCCGCCGGGACATTACTATAAGGGCGGTCAGTTTATCTGTTACTGTGACATTGCTAAAGTAGATACGGTTTGTCATGATGATTTGGAAACAGTCTGCAAGGGTATTCGTGATAAGCTTGTGGCCGGCGTGGAAAAACGTCTTGTAGCTGATGCAAAAGTAGGCTTCCTGCTTTCCGGCGGATTGGATTCTTCTTTGGTGTGCGCTATTGCAGCAATGAAAAGTAACGAACCAATTAAGACCTTTGCGATTGGCATGAGTGAAGATGCCATTGACTTAAAATATGCAAGACAGGTGGCAGATTATATTGGAAGTGATCATACAGAGGTTTATATGACATCGGATGAAGTACTTTCTTCACTGGAAACAGTCATTCAGTTGTTGGGAACCTATGATATTACTACAATCCGTGCATCCATGGGTATGTATCTGGTGTGTAAGGCAATCCATGAAAAGACCGATATCCGTGTCCTTTTGACCGGTGAAATCTCTGATGAATTGTTTGGTTATAAATATACGGACTTTGCACCGGATGCGAGAGCCTTTCAAGAGGAATCACAGAAACGAATCCGTGAACTTCATATGTATGATGTTCTCCGTGCGGATCGCTGTATCTCTGTAAACTCACTGGAAGCAAGAGTTCCGTTTGGTGATCTGGATTTTGTAAAATATGTTATGGCAGTAGATCCGAAATTAAAACTGAATACTTATGGAAAAGGGAAATATCTGCTCCGTCATGCATTTGAACAGG
>BLMC01000350.1 GCA_011959805.1 Lachnospiraceae bacterium
GCGTGTGCTTGGGAATATTGAGAAGGCAATCGATTTATATGAGAGAGCTTTGGCATTAAATAATAATGTAGAATATGCATATGTGGAGATTTCAATCCAAATGTTGGCAGGGCTTTATACATTGACACAGCGTAGTAAGGAAGCACTGGCACTTATGGAACAATATGCAAAACAATGTCGAACTGCTAAATTTACGTATACGCATGCACAGGTATTATATAATAATGGAAATAAATTAAAGGCACTTGTACTGTTTATTCAAACTTCAATTCTTCCTGATGCGGATACATTGGGAGATGATTTACTCCAATGCTATCGATATATTATTAATATTTATAACGAGATGGGAAATGCAGAGATGGTTTGGGCATTTCGAGAAAAATATGAAGAGTGCATTGAAGCGCGCAATAAAAAACTCAATCAATAGGAATCAAAAAAAGTAGTGGAAAAACCTTCCGCTATTTTTTTATGCACACAAACGTCCAAAGGAAAAATTCAGCACAAGCTGACGGATGTTTAGTGCACGAGTAGGGGAAGAAAAACCTTCTCTACTCGATTACACAGTGTTATATAGGGGAAGTATATCAATGGCATACAGAACACACATTAAATAGAAAGTGATCAATCTTTTCTGCTTGATAATACACACATATCCAAAGGAAGATTGTCAACATAGTTAATCGGTACGCAATAAGGAGTAAAAGTAGCTTTTTTCTGATACAGTTTTAAATAGAATAAGTATGATATCAAGATGGTATTAAGCCATAGATAGAAATAAAGATAATTTTATTAATTGAATACTAAATTAAAAAAATACAAAAAGTTGTCTGACAACTATAAAGTCCTGAGAAAATTTTCCGATATATATTATGTGAATAGGGAATAGAATGATAACTTATTCACAATATGGAACCGGTAAAAACTTTAGGTTGATGCCGAAATGGAATTTAAAGCAATTTCCGGGGAATATAAAATAAAACTAAATAGGGTTAAAAATGGAACAAAAACAGGCGAAGGGAGTCGCCTTTGACAACCGCAAGTGAGGAGTCGCATGCGGCAATTACAAGGAGGTAATATTATGGTAGTACAGCACAATCTTAGAGCAATGAACGCAAATAGAATGTTAGGAATCACAAATAGCGGTTTATCGAAATCTTCAGAGAAGCTTTCTTCAGGATATAGAATCAATAGAGCAGCAGATGATGCAGCAGGACTTTCCATATCAGAAAAAATGAGAAAGCAGATTAGAGGTCTTACTCAGGCTTCTACCAATGCTGAAGATGGTATCAGTGCAGTACAGACAGCAGAAGGCGCTTTAACAGAAGTGCATGATATGTTACAGAGAATGAATGAACTTGCAGTAAAGGCAGCTAACGGCACCAATTCTCTTTCAGATCGTCAGACCATTCAGGACGAGGTTACACAGCTCTTGACCGAAATTGATCGTGTAGCTGAGACAACCAAGTTTAATGAGATATATTTATTAAAAGGAGATGCAGACAGAGTTGAA
>BLMC01000351.1 GCA_011959805.1 Lachnospiraceae bacterium
TATAATATAACTTATCAGAAATTGCTCTTTATTTCTGATAAAAGGCGCATCCTATGCGCCATAAATCCGACTATAAGAAGCTTTCTTGCTTCTTATAGCATTATCCAAATTTAAGGCATCTGCCACACGTAAAACATGCATCAAATATAATGGTTTTTTATAAATAACAGGTAAAAATTCCACATATTCTGACAATACAGGTTCCAGAATATTTTTTGCTCTCTCATTCAACAAAAAAAGTGAAGTTCCATTCCATAAATAAGAAATATCAAATTCCTTTCTTCCACTAATAACATGTACCTCTAATTCCCTCAATTTCCATAGTTGTCTCTCTAAGGAATTAATCATTGTATCAAAATCTTCTAGGAAATGATTATCATCATTTACTAACTGATATTGCTGGCTATCTTCTCGTTTTCCTGCGTCAAGCCGTAATTTCCAGATTTTCATTTTAATATGCACTTCTTTCTTAAGGTATATTTTTTTATAATTACAAAAGACCCTATTTATCAAAAGATGGAAAGCTAACTCAAACAAATAAAAAATTATCAACACTATATCTCACAGAAAAATTTTTAAATAACAACGCCAAGATTGCTTTATTCTATTCCAAACAAAGCACAAATCTTTTTCGGCATACCAGACATTTTTTTGATCTTAGCAAAATGAGTATGTCTCTCTACATACAAAACTTTATCTCTGCCAAAAAACCATTCTGTTTGACACTTTGGATTATCACAATAATAAGTATTTTGTTTCACTCGAAATTCTATCTCCCAGCCATTTAGTTTTCCCATTGAATCCATAACTAATAAATTTCACAAAATCCTCTTTTGTTTGAATCACAATATCCTTTTCTTCTAATAATTCTTTTGGTATTTTCATCGTAACCTGGATTGTAATACCCTGCAGTTTTGCCACCTCTCTAATATACCAATCCCAAAATTCCCGCTCTTTCCTTTTGCTTTCATTATCCGATACTGTCAGCTTATTATAGGCATACATAAAACATGCACAGAAAGCGCTATCCCACTCATCACTATCAATATCATAATTTCTTGCTGTTATATCATTTAGACTTTCTATAGGAATATCCCTTACAATATACATCAAATATCTTATAGATTGTTTTAAATAATATTCGTAAAAGTTTCTATCATCATCTAATTTTATATCGCATTCTTCATAAAATTGAGATAAAATCTGATCTAATTCCTGGCTGTCTTCTTGTATAGCATTAACTACTTTCTTATATAATTTCTGCAGTTTTTTAGAGATTGGTACCTCTTTTTTCCAACCATCAATCACCTTCTGCAGACTACCTAGTTCTAATACAAGTCTCTTTGTCTTTGCAGTCGCAAAGTCTGTCTCTTCTTCAAACGCTTTCCAAAGTCTTTCTCTGCCATAAGGTGACAAGTCTCCTTTTTCTTCAACTTGTTTTATTAACTCTATGTATAAATTTTCCACTTTATTTTCCCCAATATTTATCGGACT
>BLMC01000352.1 GCA_011959805.1 Lachnospiraceae bacterium
TTCTATGTCTGGAAGAAAAATATATTCCGCAGAACTCAAGCTGGAAATTGTGGAACGGTATCTCAAAGGAGATATTGGAATTAAAAAACTGGCACAGGAATATCATGTCGGCTATGGTGATATTCAAAAGTGGAGGGATGCCTATCAGGAACATGGCGTGGAAGGATTAAGCACTACACACGGAACTTATACTGGCGAATTTAAAGTCTCTGTTGTAGAATATATGTATAATACAGGTGCATCCTTCCGTAAGACGGCAGCCCATTTCAATATTCCTTCCTTCAGGACTGTTTCCCAATGGGAACGCATCTACTATGAACAAGGAAAGGAGGCCCTGTTTAAAGAACAGAGAGGCAGGACATCAAAAATGGGGACAAAACGCCCACAAAAACCGAAAACAAACATAGAAACAAACGAAGACCTGCTTGCCGAAGTGCAACGCCTTCGCATGGAAAATGAATACCTAAAAAAATTAAATGCCTTAATTCAAAAGCGGAAAGATCAGAGAATCCGACGAAGTAGCTGTCATTACGGAATTAAGGCAGAAATATAAACTGACAGCATTACTGAAACTGGCAGAAATGCCGCGGAGCACCTATTATTATCATGTAAAACAGATGCAGAAGTCGGATAAATACGCCGTTGTTAAGGAAAACATCACGGCTATCTACCATGAAAACCAGGGGCGATATGGATATCACCGTATCACAATGGAACTGCATAACCGTGGATATCAGGTCAATCATAAAACAGTTCAGAGACTGATGAAGACCCTGCATCTGAAATGCATGGTAAGAATTAAAAAATATCGTTCCTACAAGGGAGAAGTTGGAAAGATTGCGCCTAATATACTGAAAAGGGATTTCAACACTACAGCACCGAATCAGAAGTGGACGACAGATATCACAGAGTTCGCCCTGTTTTGGAACGAAACTGTATTTATCACCGATTTTAGATATGTATAACGGGGAAATCATCAGCTATGAAATAAGCGACAGACCAGTCCTGGGGCAGGTTTTGAGAATGCTTGATAATGCTTTTGTAAAGATTCCTGATAATACAAACCTTATTTTCCATTCGGATCAGGGATGGCAGTACCAACATAAGACCTACCAGAAACGCTTAAAAGATAAGGGAATCCGGCAGAGCATGTCGAGAAAAGGGAATTGTCTTGATAATTCCATCATGGAAAACTTCTTTGGTTTGTTAAAATCGGAGCTTTTATATTTGCGGGAATTTGATTCTATGGAGGAATTTCGAGTTGAACTGGAGAGATATATTGACTATTATAATAACAAACGGATTAAGGCAAAACTAAAAGGACTGAGTCCTGTGCAATACAGGCTCCAATCCTTATCAGTTGCATAACCATAAATTTTTGTCTAACTTTTTGGGGTCAGATCACTGACGGATTAGGTTATTTTCCTTGTCATATGCAAACTCGGTTACAAGTCCATTTGGCAGTTCTTCTCTTAGCAGATTTCCATAGA
>BLMC01000353.1 GCA_011959805.1 Lachnospiraceae bacterium
GAGGTGTGAAATTTTAATTTCACACTACATTTTCCTCTCATAGTTTCACTATGATGTTACCCTACAGATTATCCACCGCTGCACGTTCAATCGCAAGCCCCTTCTTATAGCGCTCAATAAATGCCTCAAAGCCTGCCACATCAGTAGCATCTGGCTCCACGCGCACAGACTCCTCACCCGCGAATACTTTATTGTTCAAATAGTCGCTAAGAGACTCGTCGGCACCTTTCTTCATCATGTAGTTTGCAAGCACAGCGATGCCCCACGCACCGCCTTCACCTGCTGTCTTCATGACGGACACTGGAACATTGACTGCTGCCGCCACAACTTTCTGTCCGACACCTTCTGTCTTAAACAGTCCGCCATGTCCTAGAAGCTCATCGAGCGTTACATTTTCCTGTTTAAATAAAATATCCATACCAATCTTAATTGCGCCAAGCGCTGTAAACAGATTGACGCGCATAAAATTTGCCAATGTGAACTTCGCATTTGGTGTCCGCACAAAAAGTGGTCTACCTTCCTCAAAACCTGTCACATGTTCTCCTGAAAAATAACCATACGCAAGGAGACCACCACAGTCAGCATCCCCTTCCAGCGCCTTTCTGTAAAGAGTTCCATAAAGCTCATTCCTGTCTACTTTCTGCCCCATTGACTCCTGAAATTCTTTAAATAAATTTACCCATGCATTCAGGTCCGATGTGCAATTATTGCAGTGAACCATCGCTACAAGACTTCCATCTGGCGTTGTCACTAGGTCAAGCTCATCATAAGACTTTGACAAATCCTTTTCAAGAACAGCCATTGCAAACACAGAAGTACCCGCTGAAATATTGCCTGTACGCTGCGCAACGCTATTTGTCGCCACCATACCAGTACCAGCATCTCCTTCGGGAGGACACATTGGAACCCCTGCCTGAAGAGTACCTGTCACATCAAGAAGCCTCGCGCCAACCTCTGTCAATGTACCTGCCCTATCTCCTGAAACAAATACCTTAGGCATAATATCCGCAAGCTTCCACGAGAACTCTTTCTCTGCAACAAGCGTATCAAACTGCCCAATCATTCGCTCGTTAAAACTTTTTTTATCAATATCAATCGGAAACATACCAGAAGCTTCACCGACGCCAAGCACCTTCTCACCGCTTAATTTCCAGTGAATATAACCTGCAAGTGTTGTAAAAAAATCCACCTTTCCAACATGTTCTTCACCGTTGAGGATTGCCTGATACAAATGTGCAATGCTCCATCTCTGTGGAATATGGTAGTCAAAAAGCTTTGTAAGTTTCTCGCTCGCCTCCTGCGTAATCGTATTTCTCCATGTCCGAAAAGGTACCAGAAGCTCCCCATCTTTATCAAATGCCATATATCCATGCATCATAGCGCTAAAGCCAAGAGAACCAAGTGTCTTTATTGGTATTCCATACTTTTCTTGAACAGATTTTACCAAATCCTGATAGCAGTCTTGAAGTCCTTTCCAAAT
>BLMC01000354.1 GCA_011959805.1 Lachnospiraceae bacterium
GATTTATCGAGATGTTAGACTTAGAAGAGTTTGGGAAACAAATATTCCTAAAAATGGAATCTATGTGACAACGAATAAAATACAGGAGGACAAGTGGTCATTAGAGATAGATACGGAGGTTATATGCAAAGAAGAAATAGAACTTGCATATACGTTATTTGATGACAAAAAGAGTGTTGTGTGGAGTAGTAGAGATTTTCTTTTTCCGCAACAGGATATGATAATACATACAGTAAAAGCTTCACTTTGCAATCCGCAGTTGTGGGACATTTGTGCGCCCAGACGGTACTGTTTAAAAGTTGATCTTTGGAGAGGAGAGACACTTTTGCAAAAGGAGGAGGTCTGGTTTGGATTTCGCGAGACAGCATTTTATTCCAATACTGGATTTTTCCTGAATGGAAGGCATGTGAAGCTTAACGGAGTCTGTGAACATCATGATTTGGGTTGTCTTGGAGCGGCTTTTAACAAAACGGCGATGCGTCGTAAATTTGTGATGCTCCAAAAGATGGGAGTCAATGCGGTTCGGTTGTCTCATAATATGCCCGCTGCTGATTTAATGGAACTTGCAGATGAAATGGGGATATTGATTGTGTCAGAGGCGTTTGACATGTGGGAACACACAAAGACAGATTATGATTATGGGCGATTCTTTAAGGAGTGGTATCCAAAAGATGTGTCAAGTTGGATTCGGCGTGACAGAAATCACCCTTGTGTAATTATGTGGAGTATTGGAAATGAAATTTATGATACGCATGTGGACGAAAGCGGTCAGCGGATTGCACGTACACTGCTTTTGGAAGTCCGAAAGCATGATCCAAAAAGTCATGCGCCAGTGACAATTGGGTCCAATTATATGCCTTGGGAAAATGCACAAAAATGTGCAGATATTATAGAAACTGTAGGCTATAATTATTCGGAAAAATATTATAAACCACATCATAAAGAACACCCAGATTGGGTGATTTATGGCAGTGAGACTTCCTCGACAGTCCAGAGTAGAGGCATATATCATTTTCCTTATAGAAGGTCTTTGCTTGCGGAGGAGGACTTGCAGTGCTCATCACTTGGAAATTCTACGACAAGTTGGGGAGCAAAGTCTTCCGAAAGTTGTATTATAGCAGAGCGCGATTGTGATTTTTCGTGCGGTCAGTTTTTGTGGACGGGTTTTGACTATATTGGTGAGCCAACACCATATCATACTAAAAATTCTTATTTTGGACAGATTGACACAGCAGGTTTTCCGAAAGATTCCTACTATCTCTATCAGGCGGAGTGGACAGATGTGCACACAGCGCCAATGGTGCATGTATTTCCTTATTGGGATTTCAATGAAGGGCAAGAGGTAGATGTTCGTGTATGCTCAAATGCCCCGAAAGTTGAACTCTTTGTAAATGGAGAGAGTCAGGGCAAATATCAGATTGATCATCGAAATGGGCAACAGCTTACAGGAAATTGGATTGTGCCTTATCGTGTAGG
>BLMC01000355.1 GCA_011959805.1 Lachnospiraceae bacterium
ATCCACTTGCAGTTGATATTTCGAGTGATGGTAGACTTGTAGCAGTTTCATATATTAAGGCAGAGCAAGGAAAGTTAGTTTCTAATATTGGATTTTACAATTTTTCGGCAGTAGGACAAAGTTATACAGATAATCTTGTAAGTGGATATAAATATTCTGAGGCAGTGATACCAATTGTACATTTTATGTCCAATGATACAGTGTTTGCGGCAGCCGATAATCGCTGGATATTTTTTCAGGGAAAACAAAAGCCGGAAAGTATGTTAGAAAGCATGATTTCTGAGGAAATACAGAGTGTATTTTGTGACGAGAATCATGTAGGACTTGTGTTTTATAATACAGCAGCAGGAACTACCTACCGAATAGAAATTTATGATACCAAGGGAAAGAAAGTCAGTGAAATTGCATTTGATATGGAATATCAAGATATTTTATTTGATTCCTCTGGAATTATCATATATAATGACAGTGAATGTCTAATCTACGACTGGAGTAGCAGACTCAAATATCAAGGAATATTTAAAGATAAAGTGACCTGTTTTGTTCCAGGAGGAAATATAGAAAAGTACACACTGGTTACAGAAAATGCAATACAGACAATAGAGCTTCAATAAGTTTGGAATCTTTGCACTGTTATTGTATTGATAGTCTCTTGGGAGTTTACTGGACTTGTGTTTGCGACTTAATTTGTACTATATGGGTGTATGCTAAATTGTACATTTTTATTCAAGAATGCTAGTGATATTCTGCGGCGTACAAGTCAGTTTTACGGACATAGAACTAAATTCGCCTATTTGTAATAAAAAGTAGTCGCAAAAACTGGGGAAGAACGATTCCGAGAGACTATATTGTTATATCGGAGGAAACAAGATTGGAGATTAATATTTTATTTGTCATTATTATGATTGTGCTTGGCGCAGGAACAACATGGGGGTGGAAAAGAGGTCTTTTAGAAAGTGTGATTCGTATTATATCTTGTGTTTTGGGAATACTTGTATTAATAGTTTTGGCAAAAGGTATTGGGAGTTTTATTCAAAAAAGCTATATAAAAGTGATTATGGCATTACTTTTACTTCTTGCAATCCGAATGATACACAAAATTATAAGGTTTCTGACAGACACGTTTCGTCTTGTTCGAGCAATACCAGTTGGGAAGTTAGTGGACAGGCTAGCCGGTGCAATATTAGGATTTATAGAAGCAATTTTTTTGGTTTGGTTTGGTTTTCTTTTGGTTGGAATGTTTGATGTGATGCACTTAAATGTGTGGGTAATACAACAGGTGGAGCAAAGTCGTTTTCTTACAATGCTTTATTATTCAAATTATTTGATTCAATTGTTGAAAATGGTTGTTGTTTGACTAATTTTTTAATCGAATCGTCACTGTGCTTCTAGTTCCGAAAAAGGTTGTAATTCCTTTTTCTGGCGTTTTTAATTAATTACTCAAACTTCGCACTTGAATAAGTGCC
>BLMC01000356.1 GCA_011959805.1 Lachnospiraceae bacterium
TATGGTTTCAGGCAATAACGGCAGAAGTGGGGTATGCTAAAAGCAGATTCACATATTTTAATGGCATGAGAATGACATTGACGGCGACTGAACCAATATTCCTTGATAGTGACAATATCATAGATGGATATTATTGCCTTTGGACATATGAAGGAAATGAATATGAAGCTGGAACATTCACGGCAAATTCCACTTCGGCAAATTCTCCGTGGAATACAATGAGTTTAAGATTTAATGTGTATTAAGCAATTTGATGAAATGTCAAGAGGAAAATAAAAAGATTTTCTGGTAGAAGGGTAACTTTAACAGACCTATGGCCCAGAAAGAACGTAAATTCGACATCTATTATGGATTACCTACTCTTTTCCATAGAGTAGAGTTTGCCATTGGCCAACAGTCCCAAAAGCATACATATCAGTTTACGGGAAGTCAACGCGAGTGCTCGTTTGTGCTGATGGGTTCTCACCTCAGCAAATTTCTTGTCATAAAAGGCCTTGTATTCTGGGCAGTGCTGTATTACGCTCCTGGCGGCATCGACCATGTAATACCGCAGGTAGCGGTTGCCGGCTTTGTTCATGGGCGTATCTTTCGCCTCGAACTCGCCGGACTGGTTTTCTTTCCAGACGATGCCGCAGTATTTGGAAAGGGAATCATGGCTCTTGAAGCACTTGATGGTGCCAAGCTCAGCAAGTATGCCGCTGGCATAGACCGGGCCGATGTTGGGCACGGAGGTGAGTATCTGGTACTCCGTAGGGTTGAGTCCCAATACGGCTCTCTGGATTGCGGCGTTTATAGCTTTCAGCTCCTTTTCAAAGGCACTGATGCAGTTAAAAGAACAGGCAATCGAGACGGTGAGCGGTTCGTAAAGGCACTTGTCCAGCCGATAGGAGTCCTGTGTGGCTTTCTGGAGCAGGTAGGAGGTCTGCTCCGGGTCAGCGATCCGCCCGCGGTTCCTGGAACTGATGAAAGCGACCAGGTCATCGACGGATGCGTCCATGATGTCCTCAGTGGAGAGGTAGTCCGTTAGGATGGCTTGTGCCGTGGTACCATACTTGTCGGAGAATGGATGCTCGCCCTTGTTCAGCATGGCAAACTCGCTGAACTTAAGGAAGATGTTGTTGAGCATGTAAGTCTTCTCCCTGGCGATGCATTTCGTGATATGGAGCCTGTGCCGTGTAAGTCTCTGGAGGGCGAGGTACTGTGCGCCCCGCCAGAGTTCGGTATGGATGCGCCCTACCCTTGCAAAATCAGCAATGACAAAGGAATCAATGCCGCGTTTTTGTCAAGGGAGTTAAAGGATTTCTTATACTGCTTTACCTCATTGGGGTTGAGGCAGTAGACCCTTTGTGGAAAAAGGGGCGAGCTTTTCGGAGGTGGCCAGGTAGTTGGCGATATGGACGCCATAAAAGCCAGTGGACTCCAGCCCAATGATGACGGCACGGAATTCATGGTGAAGTGGTAAAC
>BLMC01000357.1 GCA_011959805.1 Lachnospiraceae bacterium
AAATTGAAACGCGGTTATGCGGCTGCGGCAAAGGAAGCGGCAAAAGGCGCGCAGCATACAACAAATGTGCTGATTGCCATTGGGCAAAAAATGCGTGCGCTGGTGCAGGCTGTGGCAACAAGGAAAACAGCATTTGGCATTGTGGCGGTTGGAGTGCTGCTTCTTCCTATGTTTGGTTCCTTGTTTTCTTCCTGTTCCGCAATGCTTACAGGGATTCAGTCTGCGATTGTTTCCACTTGCTACGTAGCGGAAGATACGGAAATTAACTGTAGTGAATTATTTTATACTGAGCTGGAAACGAATTTGCAGATAACGATCAACAATACGGAAACTGATTATCCAGGATATGATGAATATCGATATTCTATCGGGGAGATTGGACACAACCCGTATGAACTGATGGGTTATCTGTCTGCGGTGTATGATAATTTTACTTATACACAGGTAGAAGCGGAGATCTTGCGCCTGTTTGACTTGCAGTACCAGCTTACATGGGAGGAAATCGTAGAAACGCGCACTTACACAGATGAGGAAGGAGTGGAACACGAATACGAATGGAATGTCCTAAAAACAACACTTTCAGTAAACCCGCTATCTGGAATCATTGCCGCAAGCCTTCCCGCCGGTGATCCATCTGATCGTTATGGAGTGTATATGCAAACCTGTGGAAATCGTCAGTGTTACGGAAACCCATTTAATTTTGCATGGATTTCCTATGTCACAAGCCCTTATGGATACCGGATACACCCGATTTCTGGTGAAAAAAATCTGCATCGTGGCGTTGACATTGGCACAGCGGAAGGGACACCGATTTTAGCGGTACAGGACGGGCGGGTAGTATCCGCAGGAGATGCTGGGGGATATGGTCTTTGTGTGGCAATTGAAGGAGAGGACGGATACCAGTCAAGGTATGCACATTGTTCTTCCCTTTTTGTAAGCGCTGGACAGGAAGTAAAACGTGGGGACATCATTGCTGCGGTGGGAAGCACCGGAAACAGTACAGGTGCGCATTTACATTTAGAAATTACCCATAATGGTGAATACTTAAATCCGTATTTTTATGTAGATAATGGGGGCGGTGGCTATCTTCCGAGTGGAGGTGCGGCAGGAAGCCCGGACTTTTCTGAAAATCCCGGTGATGCGATGGGGGATGGCAGCTTTGAAGTGATGCTTATGGAAGCAGAAAAATATCTGGGGTATCCGTATGTATGGGGCGGTTCTTCTCCTTCCACGTTTGACTGTTCTGGATATGTTTCATGGGTAATTAATCATTCCGGCGTGGGGAATGTCGGCAGGCAGACGGCGCAAGGACTATATAATCTATGTACGCCAATTACACGGGCTAAGATGCAGCCGGGGGATCTGGTGTTTTTCACTGGAACCTATTCTACAGCAAACCCTGTCACCCATGTAGGTATTTATATAGGTGGAGGACGCATGATCCACTGCGGATCGCCAATTTCC
>BLMC01000358.1 GCA_011959805.1 Lachnospiraceae bacterium
ATTCGACAGTCACAAAGATAACTGGCTGAGAGGTCACTATTTTTTATATTCACACAGGTTAAAAAGCAACCTGTAAACTCCGCGTTTCCACATAGAGCTGGAACTATATTAGACTCTCCCTGTAAAAAGTAGGTACGAATACCTTCCATTTCAACATGCTCAAACTTACAGCCATCAAACCTAGTTCCTACAAGATTTGTTTCCTGAAAACTGCACGCTTCAAATGTACAGCCTACAAAAAACGCCTCCTGCAAGTTTGTTGTTACAAATTTGCACTGATAAAAGGTACAAGTATAAAATCTACAGTCCTCTAAAACCAAGGAATCAAACACCTTATCCTCATACCACACATTATGAAACTGACAAAATCTAAGGTCTGTTCCTTCCTCACAGAAAAAGATATCCGTCTCTTCTCTGGATATCCATATCGGACGCTGCCAGTCCATATACTCTCCAAAAGAAATGGTAAAATCCTTTGCTTTCTTTAAATTCTGAAACACTTCTTTTTTCTCTATTCCATAAAGATAATACTTCACAAGACCTGACCAAATATGCAAGAGATACCGCGCCTTCCCTAAGATATGACTCCTAATGTATGGCATACGTACCACTGCATTCATTCCCTGTTTTCCTGCTTCTTCACGAAGTCTACATAAAAGCTGTTCCCAATCTGGAAAGAACCACGGTGTTGAAAATTCTCTAATGACTAATGCATCTTCCAAAAACGGTACATCTGGATAGACCTCAAAACGCAGGCAGGGCGCCTTACAGACAAGCGAAGTGTACGGAAACGAGATACAGATTGTCTGAATTGCTTCCAATTTCTTATTTTCCTGTAAGAATACTAAGCCCGATAAAAAAGATTCCACGCAACCATTTAACTTCTTATCAATCTCTGCCGCATGATCGGTTATACCTTGCATGACATTCTCCACATATTCTTTAAATATAGGGAGAGAACACTGCTCCCTGTATTGTTTTTCCCATTCTGTCCGCTCCATATAATTCCCCCATTCTTACCAAAATCTATGAAAAATTTATTTTCACAGTATTTTTTGTCAATTTAGTATGATGTTATCTGAGCTTACTGTTATCCCTTCATTTCGGATATCCATATAAGAAGATGCCGTCCCCACCATAACTTCATTCTTAGCGATAATCTTGACCTCTTTTCCTCCCTGAATATTCACCCTTGTTCCAGAAGTAATATTGATATCCAAATCAGATACAATCTCTATCCCCTTTTCATCGGTAAGTTTTAGATAAATCTTCCCTTCTTTGCAGATAATGGCAAGCCCTTCTGGCGTCATTAGAATCTGTTTGCCATTTAAACCACTCCAACATTTATCCTTTACATTTTCCCGCACATTTTTTGCGACGGAACTGGCAGCAAAGGCGTCCTTTTCATTGCCTGATGGAAAAAATACACGCACTTCATCTCCCTCAGCAGGCATAC
>BLMC01000359.1 GCA_011959805.1 Lachnospiraceae bacterium
GGGAGGGAATCTGTTATGAGTATGATACAGAGGACAGACGAATCCGAATCCACTACCCAGATGGAGGAATAGAACGCATTCAGTATGATGCCAATGGAAATATTATCCAGAGAATTCAGCCAGAACAGTATAATAAGGCAACTGATGATGGCGCAGGATATGTCTATGATTGTAGTGGTCAAGCGTTTTTGTAACATTTGTGGCTAAAAAATTATTGGATTGTTGTCTGGGGGCATCGGAGGTGGTCAAGCAATCCAATTAGAAAGCTTGCTCCCGCCGCTCTTTATGCTGCCGTCCTCACCTGATATGGTGTGCGGTAACCGTTATAGCTGTGTGGGCGCACATGGTTGTAGGTAACATAGGCGAATTCCTCCACGGTCTGGTATAATTCCCCCTCCGTCCGAAATTCGTACAGATTTGTACATTCGTTCTTCAGAGTGTTGAAGTACCTTTCCATCGGTGCATTGTCGTATGGATATCCGGCTTTGCTCATGCTCTGGGTTACATGGGCAGATTCGCAAAACTTTATGAAGGCTTTTGACGTATATTGGCTTCCCTGGTCGCTGTGCAGGATCAAACTGCCGTCTGCCGGACGTTGGGATTCCAATGCTTTCTGCAGCGTACGGATCGCAAGTTCGCTGGTGATATGGCGGTCCGTTATGCTCGCCACCACGCTCCTGTCATGGAGGTCTATGATGGTACAGTTATAGCGCACATCTCCATTTTTCAGGAACAGATATGTAAAATCTGTACACCATTTCCGATTCGGCCTGTCCGCATGGAAATCCTGCTTTAGCGTATTCTCGAATACTTTATGGGGCTTACCCGGCTTTGTTCCCGTTTTTTTGGGGCGAACGATGGAGTGCAGACCCATCTGCGCATTCATGTATTTATGGATGGTTGTAGCGCTGTAGCTGTGTCCTGCACGTTTCAGATAAGCGGTCATGCTGCGGTAGCCGTCCACTCCATTATGGCTGTGATAGATGCTGCGGATCTGCTCCTGAACCTCTGCTTTTTGAGCATAATAATCCGCCTTCCGGTGTTTCCGGTAGTTATAGTAGGCATTCGGACAGATCGCCAGCCGCCTCAGCAGCCAGCGGACGCCGAATTCTTTCTGATGACCGTCAAGAAATCGATAAGCCTCTAATCGATTTCCTTTGCAAAGAATGCCGCCGCTTTTTTTAAGAATGCAATCTCCTTCCGTAATTCTTCATTCTCCAATTTTAACCGGAGATTCTCCTTCATGGAGTCATAGTCTTCCTTGGCTTTAGGGTCTGTCTGGCATTCTTTGCTGAATTCGCTGCACCACTTGGAGATGCTGGCTTTGGATACGCCATACTCTGCGGTGATGCTTTTGTAGGTTCGTCCCTCTTGCTCATGAAGGCGGACAATCTTCTTTTTAAATTCGGGAGTGTAGTTCTGTGACATAATGAGTACCTCTTTTCTTGTGATTA
>BLMC01000360.1 GCA_011959805.1 Lachnospiraceae bacterium
CATTTATGGCGCGTATATTAATTTGTATGCATATACCATAAAATCTGCCGCAAAGCAGATGCAAGGAAGGTTCTGGAGACTATTAAATCTAAAAGGAGGTAAGAAAATGGCAAAGATTGAATTAAAACAGCCAATCGTTGATGAAATCGCAGCTACAGTCAAAGATGCAGCTACCGTTGTGATTGTCAAGTATAGTGGTATCACTGTCGCACAAGATACACAATTGCGCAAGCAGCTTCGTGAGGCTGGTGTTACGTACAAGGTGTACAAGAATACTCTGATGACACGTGCGTTCAAAGGCACTGCGTTTGAAGGGCTGACAGATAGTCTTGTTGGAACCAATGCGATTGCAACCAGCAAGGATGATGCGACAGCACCAGCAAGAATCTTGAAAAAGTTTTCTAAAGATTGTCCGGCGATTGAATTGAAGGCTGGTGTTGTAGAGGGCGTTCTTTACGATGCGAATGGAATGGCGGAAATCGCAAATATTCCTTCAAGAGACGAGCTGATTTCCAAGTTCCTTGGAAGTATCCAGTCTCCGATTACAAATTTGGCACGTGTGCTAAATCAGATTGCGGAAAAAGGTGGTCCAGATGCCTGTGAACCCGCTCCTAAGACCGAGGAAGCATCCGCGGAGGAACCAGCAGTTGAAGTGGCAGAGGCACCTGCAGCTGAGTAGTATTTAAGATAAAGAAAAATTTTATGGAGGGAAACAATAATGGCAAAGTTAACAACAGCAGAATTTATTGAAGCGATCAAAGAGCTTACAGTATTGGAATTAAATGATTTGGTAAAGGCATGTGAGGAAGAGTTCGGTGTATCTGCAGCAGCAGGCGTTGTCGTTGCAGCAACAGGAGATGGCGCACCGCAGCAGGAAGAGAAGGATGACTTTGATGTAGAGCTTACAGAGATTGGTCCAAACAAAGTTAAGGTAATTAAGGTTGTTCGTGAAGCGACAGGACTTGGCTTAAAGGAAGCAAAGGATCTTGTTGACAACGCTCCTAAGATACTGAAAGAAGCAGCAACAAAGGCTGAGGCTGAAGAGCTTAAGACAAAGCTTGAAGCAGAAGGTGCAAAGGTTACATTAAAGTAATTTTGGCCAACTGGTTACAACAGGTCGGGATAAAATCCCGGCCTTTTGGTTTTTCAGTTAATTTCATTTGATTTTTGAATTTTTTCATTGACTTCAAAAAAAACTTGTGGTAGTATGTAGGGTGCACTATTATGAAAAATTGCGCCTATAAAATGGTTCAACTGTTACAATTATTAATAGATGTATATCATGAAGAACGGGGTGAAATGTCATGGAAAAGAACAGAATACGTCCAGTAGTCTCCGGTAAGACAATGCGTATGAGTTATCAGCGGCAGGAAGAGGTTCTGAGTATGCCAAACTTGATCGAAGTCCAAAAAGATTCCTACAAGTGGTTTCTTGA
>BLMC01000361.1 GCA_011959805.1 Lachnospiraceae bacterium
ATGGAAAGCTAGTACAGTTTATCTTTCGTGGAGATGAGATTGTTGGAGAAGAAAAAGACAGTAATATAATCCGTTATATAAGAGGATATGACCTGGTAGCATCGGACGCAGAAAGTGCAAGAACCTACTACCATTATGCATCCGATGAAATGGGTAGTATCACTCATGTGGTAGAAAAAGACCAAGTACGAAATCACTATGCGTATGATGTATGGGGAAATGCAACCACCTGTGAGGAGATAGTAGAGAACCGTTTCCGATTTAATGGACAGCAGTATGACCCAATTACGCAACAGTATTATTTAAGAGCAAGATTCTATAATCCAGTAATAGGACGGTTTACCCAAGAAGATACCTATCGTGGAGATGGACTAAATCTGTATGCGTATTGTAGTAATTCACCATTATTATATAGAGATTTAAATGGATTAGAAAAGGAAATTGTTTGGGGAACAGATGATAAGGGTAGAACAACTTATACAGATTCTACGGGGAAATATACAAAGGATGGAATGGGAAGGTGGCATGCGAAGAATGGTAAAATCGTACATGATCCAACAAAAAGTTCACAATCCAAAAATATAAAACCACAAAATCAGATTACGGGTGATACTGTAGCCGACAGATATAAACGAATACGAGCAGCGAATCCAAATATTTCTGCATCTGAGGCATTAGAGCTTGCTAGAAATGGAGTAGATGGACAAGTTAGCATAAACCTACCTCCTGTGGATAATGATAACCATCATGGAACCAGAAAGAGAGAAAATGGTCAATATCATGTTTTTTATACACATCACTTAGATCCAACAAAGCGGTTTAGTAGTGACTCTGTACAATTTAGGGATGCTAATAAAGCACTCCAAAAAGAACTTCAAGAAAATTATGCATTTCGTAAGAAAATGTTTACAAGATATCCAGGATTAATAGAATGGAGTAAAAGAGGAGATATGGGTGTCAGGCTTAAAGAGGCAGGGTTAGTATGGCATCATGATCCTAATAGTTTTAGAGACAATGGGACATTTGACTTGCAACTTTGTGATTGGAATGATCATAATAGTAATCCTAACATTTATAACGACGAAAATGGTCATGGAGGACGTAATAATTGGGGAGGAGGTATTCCAGGAAGGGATGGAAAATTGGATGTAAATGGTAATCTAATTCAATAAATTTATAAAAAAAGATAGAGAGTGTTAAATAAATTGTGTATTTCCTTAAAACTGTTATTAGGGATTATATCAAATCCTCGGAAGACTGAAAGGCTTACCTTGACAGGATTTCGAGGATTTAAGGATAGCTTCTAGACAGTTTTAAATGACAGTTTTCCGAAAACAATTTACACATTTTAATCTGACACACCAATAGATTATTTTTTATTACATTTTTAAATAGGAATTTATTATATACTCAAACTTCGCACTTGAATAAGTG
>BLMC01000362.1 GCA_011959805.1 Lachnospiraceae bacterium
CTAAAAGTTGAATTAGTGGATCATAGACAGATATATATTGTACAGCATTAGGGTTTTTATCTGAAAACCTTGCTAACTGCAAATAAAATTCTAAAGTACATTTTGGTATCCATTGATTTTTTACTCTTTCTGGTACTTCCACCTTACAACAGTCCAAACTAAAATCTTCTGTATCACCTAATATCTCAGCAATATTCGTAACTAATGGCAATATGGGAGGAACTGACTGTTGACTGTAAAACGCAGCCATTCTACGCAAATACTCATATCCTAAATATTCCACTTCTGTTAGTTCTGCATCTGGCTTCCCAAACTTCTCCCAATTAATATGATTGATTCTGTTAAGTACATTCTCAAAATACATATACAATCACCTTTATAATACACAAATTTTCATATTGAAATCATACTTACTGTTCCTTTTACCATTCTGGTAGTGCAATATTATTGTACAAAAAATAATATCGTTTCGTTTTTTTAGACTATTAATCTTCCATTTCTCTCAATTCCAACGAACCGATAACGAAAACATGCTCTCCTACTTTGTAATCTATTGCACTCTCAAATTCAATCACTATATTATCATTTTAGATATGTCTAAGATACTAATTTTATCTATTCCTTTTAAGTTCACTCATTCATAGTTGATATAATATTATCCGCTATTTGCATGTAATCCTCTAAGTTTCTATCCTTATCACCAAATCGTCTAATCCAAACCTGCCGAATGTATTCTGCAAGTTCCCTTATATCCTTTATTTTATATGCCACTTCTTCAACCTCGCATAATGCATTATAATATTCGTCATCTTCCCATGATTCTTCAGGACTTTTATCAATACCCAGCCATTTATTAAAACAGGCTGTCAATGTTATAGAGTCCTGATATATATCATCAGAACTTACAAATCCCCCTTCCCATTGTAATTTTCCAATTTCAGTTGAACTAACGCAGAGTAGCTCCTCATCAATACTCATTTCTAACGCAACCCTCTTTTTTGCTTTCTGCGCCTCCTCTTCTGAAAGATATAAACCAATCAGATTATATTCTTCTGTCTCAAAATCACCATGATCTATCTCTTTATAGTATTCCAGCATATATATTCTCATAAATTTTATCATTCCTTTCATTTTGCTCAAGACACAAACAAGACATGAAAGAAACTTTATCATTTTACAACGCGAATTTTCTTTCAATCTTTATGGCAGAAACTCTTTTCTCCAATACTCTTTTCCTACTTCATACTCAAATATCTTAAAACATGATTCAGGATAATCTCTGAATCCAACATATGTTTTAAAAATTTTAATTATATCCCTGCATTCCTCTTTTGTTTTAAAATAACCTATTCTTTTTATTTGTTTATAAGTAATTTCCTCCACTATGTCATCATAAATATGATACAAAGCATATATTTTCATACT
>BLMC01000363.1 GCA_011959805.1 Lachnospiraceae bacterium
AGTCTACATAAAATTTGCGTTGTAAATGGATTCTCACATTCAGACAACATGTTTTTCTCATAGCTTGCAAAAATACAGTTAGTAGTAAATGCTAAGTCCTGTGTAAATAATAATCAGTGTATCATCTTGCGTCAAACCTTCAAAATAATACACTCTATAATTAATACTCCTCTAAAAATTCATATTTGGCCAATGTTAATCCACATGCTGGCGCTGTCGGTCCCGCCATTGCGCGGTCGCACGATTTTAGAATACCTACCATTTTTTCAGGAGTCAAATTTCCTTTTCCTACTTCAATCAATGTGCCCGCTATAATCCGAACCATGTTATATAAAAAACCTGAACCAGTCACCCTTATTGTAATCATATCACCAGATTTTTGCACAGTAATATTATAGATTGTCCTTACTGTAGACTCCACCGTCGTACCCACGCTACAAAAACTCTTAAAGTCATGTTCTCCTATTAAATAGTTCGCTGCGGATTGCATTGATCTCTCATCCAAAGGCACATAAGTAAAATGTGAATACAATCTATATATTGGCATTGGAAACTCGCTATTCCATATTCTATACTCATAAGTTTTTTTACTCTTGTGTCGTCTAGGATGAAACTCTAGTGGAACTTCTCTTGATGCCTGAATCCGAATGTCTTGCGGAAGTCTTTGATTTAACGCATACGAAATTTTCTCTGCCGGCATTCTTGCCTGTGTATCAAACACCGCAATATTTCCAAGTGCATGTACACCAGTGTCTGTTCTCGACGCGCCGATCACCTTAATTTCTTCTTGTAAAAGGGTACTCAATACTTCATTGAGTACCGACTCGATTGTCAAGACATTTGGCTGAAGCTGCCATCCATGATAATTGGTGCCATCATAAGCTACCGTTATCATTACCCTTTTCATGACATCGCCTCCTAATCTTTTATCTTTCTGTCATGCTTTTCATAAAATTACGCGCAATGACAGGTATTTCAATATAATTATATTAGAAAATAATACGATTGAATAATACTGGTATTAGATTCCCGGCGGCAATTCCAGCTAAAAGATAACAAACCACAATTAGATAAGCAATATAATCCCTTTTATGATAATGTAATGGTTTCATCTTTGTACGATGTTCTCCTCCTCTGTAACAACGTGCTTCCATCGCCATTGCCAAATCATTTGCACGCCGAAATGCCGATATAAAAAGTGGCACTAGAAGCGGTACAAGGCTCTTTGCCTTTTTGATTAAATTTCCACTCTCAAAATCTGCACATCTTGCAAGCTGCGCTTTCATAATCTTATCGGTCTCTTCCATTAAAATTGGTATAAAACGGAGCGCAATCGACATCATCATCGCAATCTCATGTACAGGAACTTTTATTTTATTTAGCGGTCTTAGCATCTTTTCAAGGCCGTCTGTCAACTGGTT
>BLMC01000364.1 GCA_011959805.1 Lachnospiraceae bacterium
ATTCAGACCTTGTGTTATCCTTTGGAGATGTACAGTTAGACTGTAATCGGTATGAGCTTTCCTGCGGGGAACAAACAGTGCGCTTAAACAATAAGGAATTTCAACTGGCAGAGTTATTTCTGCAACACCCGCATTTTGTTTTTTCGACTAATCATCTGATGGATAAAATTTGGGGACAGGAATCAGAGGCTGATATGAATGTTGTGTGGACTTATATAGGCTTTGTGCGAAAAAAGCTTCGGCAAATTGGAAGCTGTGTTGAAATACGAACTGTGCGTGGCGCTGGATATTCGCTGGAGGCGTAGCATACAAACAGGAGGTCTTACATGCTCAAAAAAATGCAGCGGCGTTTTATCATGGCAGCGATGGCTGCTTTTGCCACCGTGATGATTGTGCTGGTGGTGGGGATTAATATCGTCAATTACTACAGGACGACAGCCACGCAGGACGGTCTGGCAGCAAGCCTTTTGGAATATGAGAAACGGGCGTATGAACACCGGACACGCAAAAAATTTTCTTCAGATGCAAATTCCAAAGAAAATGATAAGCGGTTTTCGGAGAATCAGGGACCAGATTTTCTTCTGATTTCTAAAATGCCCGGAGGAGGCCCGGAAGCGCGCTTTACCACTCGATTTTTTGCCGTGTATTGTGACAACTCTGGGGAAATGGAAGTCATTTCAAGAGATTATATCTATTCGATTGACGAGGAGACCGCCAAAGCGTATACAGAGGCAGTGCTCAGGAAGGACAAAGAGAAAGGATATTACGGAGATTACCGCTATCAGGTAAAAATAGATGACGCGGGGAGCACCGTGTTGTTTCTGAATGTGACTTCTGCGCTGCAATTTATGAAATCCCTGCTGCTGATTTCCCTCGGCATAGGATTTGCGAGCCTGCTGGTGGTCTTGGCGCTGGTGGTGTTTTTCTCGCGGTATGCAGTCAGACCTTATATAAAGAATATGGAACGGCAGAAGCGTTTTATCACGGATGCAGGGCATGAACTGAAAACACCAATCACTTCGATTGCTACCAGTGCTGATATCGCAGCGATGGAATATGAGCAAGATGAATGGATTTCCAACATTCAGAAACAGGCAGCGCGCCTTACCCGTCTGGTAAGTGAACTTGTGGCATTATCAAGGATGGATGAAGAAGTTCCATTTCCAGAGAAAAATACCTTTTCCTTAAGTGATGCCGCATGGGAAACTGCGGAGCCATTTGCTGTCCGCGCAAAGGCAGAAGGAAAGATTTATTATCAAAATATTGGGGAAAATCTGACAATTTATGGGGACCGCAATTCAATACAACAACTGATTTCTATTCTACTGGACAACGGAGTAAAATATGCGACGGCAGCTGGAGAAATTCGACTTGATATTTTCCGCAGACGACGGAAAGTCTGCATAGAGGTATCAAAT
>BLMC01000365.1 GCA_011959805.1 Lachnospiraceae bacterium
AAAGAGCGGCTGAAGTATGTGTTCCAATCCGTCAATTAGAGAATACATGCTATAAATATATAACAGGCATCGAGTCTGTTGTGTGTTTACTTCTTGATACCGAGAAAAGTTTCTCAAAGAAACTTTGACTATCTGTCAAAGTGGCAGGAAAATATAAGAAATTCTGCCCCGAGTAGTATCGGACAAACCGGATTGATATTCGGTCGGGCAATTGCCCCAATCAATTAGTTTACTATTAATCTGTGACAAGACTGTCAGAAAGCTTGTCGCAAGGCAAAATGGAGGAATTTTAACATGGCTCGTATTGCTGGTGTTGACTTACCAAGAGAAAAACGTGTAGAAATTGGACTGACTTATATCTATGGTATTGGTAGAGTAAGTTCAAACAAGATTCTTGAAAAAGCAGGTGTAAATCCTGATATTCGTGTCAGGGACTTGACAGATGATGATGTTAAGAAAATTAGTGTGATCATCGATGAAGAGTATATGGTTGAAGGTGATCTTAGACGTGAGATTGCTTTGAACATCAAGAGATTGCAGGAGATTGGGTGCTATCGTGGTATCCGTCATAGAAAGGGTCTTCCTGTTCGTGGTCAAAAGACCAAGACAAATGCCAGAACAAGAAAAGGTCCTAAGAGAACTGTAGCAAATAAGAAGAAATAGTCTCAGCTTATGCTGAACAACAAGTTGAATTGAGAAAGTAGGTTAGTTTAATATGGCTAAAAAAGTTACAAAAAAAGTGACAAAAAAGCGCGTAAAGAAAAACGTTGAACGAGGACAGGCACATATTCAGTCATCATTTAACAATACAATTGTTACATTGACAGATAATGACGGAAATGCTCTTTCATGGGCAAGTGCAGGTGGTCTGGGATTTAGAGGTTCAAAGAAATCTACTCCATATGCTGCTCAGATGGCAGCCGAGACAGCTACGAAAGCAGCTTTGGTACACGGCTTAAAATCTGTCGATGTTATGGTAAAAGGACCTGGTTCTGGCAGAGAAGCTGCAATCCGTGCGCTTCAGGCATGTGGGCTTGAAGTGACTAGCATCAAGGATGTCACACCGGTTCCACATAATGGATGCCGCCCGCCAAAGCGCCGTAGAGTATAGTGTGAAATTAGAGATTTCACTATCCTGATTTGTGTCCGTGAAAGCGGCGAAAGGGAGTTAGTGCGTATCTCAGTATCAGTAAGAATGGGCATGTATGTACAGCGTTGTAATATTTTGTGCACACAGATTTAGGAGGATAAAAACATGGCAGTAAATAGAGTTCCTGTACTTAAAAGATGCAGATCTCTTGATTTGGATCCTGTATTTTTGGGATATGGTAAAAAATCGAAAAGAAAGTCTTTAAGAGCCGGGAAAAAGATGAGCGAGCATGGACTGCAATGGAGAGAGA
>BLMC01000366.1 GCA_011959805.1 Lachnospiraceae bacterium
GAATAGCTTCTATGTATAAAAATTGTAATCAGGTCATAGACGAAATGGTATCTGTATGTAATTTGTGGACAAAATAAAGATGATAAAATAATATTATCTATTTTAGGAGGAAAATAACATGGCAGTAAGAGTAGCGATCAATGGTTTTGGCCGTATTGGCCGTCTTGCATTCAGACAGATGTTCAATGCAGAGGGATATGAAGTAGTTGCGATCAACGACCTGACAAGCCCTAAGATGTTAGCACACTTGTTGAAGTATGATTCTTCACAGGGAAAATATGATCTGGCAGACAAGGTTACAGCAGGTGAAGATTCCATTACAGTAGACGGAAAAGAGATTAAGATCTATGCTTTCCCTGATGCAAACAACTGCCCTTGGGGTGATTTGAAGGTTGACGTTGTATTAGAGTGCTCAGGATTCTATACAAGCAAGGATAAGGCTCAGGCACATATCAATGCTGGTGCTCGCAAGGTTGTTATTTCTGCTCCGGCTGGAAATGATCTTCCTACAATCGTTTACAATACAAACCATGAGACATTGAAAGCATCTGATACAATCATTTCAGCAGCTTCTTGTACAACAAACTGTCTGGCACCTATGGCAGATGCACTCAACAAGTATGCACCAATTCAGTCTGGTATCATGGTGACAATCCATGCTTACACAGGTGATCAGATGACACTTGACGGACCTCAGAGAAAGGGTGATCTGAGAAGATCAAGAGCAGCAGCAGTGAATATTGTTCCAAACAGCACAGGTGCTGCAAAGGCAATCGGATTAGTTATTCCTGAGTTGAATGGCAAGCTCATCGGTTCTGCACAGCGTGTTCCAACACCGACAGGTTCTACAACAATCCTCACAGCAGTAGTAAATAAGGCTGATGTGACAAAGGAAGGCATCAATGCAGCAATGAAGGCAGCAGCAAATGAGTCCTTCGGATACAATGAGGATGAGATTGTTTCTTCTGATGTTATCGGAATGAGATTTGGTTCTTTGTTTGATGCTACACAGACAATGGTTAATAAGGTTTCTGATGACCAGTATGAGGTACAAGTTGTTTCTTGGTATGACAATGAGAACAGCTATACATCTCAGATGGTTAGAACAATCAAGTATTTCTCAGAATTGGCTTAATTCGTTTAGAAAAAGACCTTTTAAGGGTCCGGTCTTATGGACCGGACCTATTTTGTTATGCACATGGGTATCCAAAGGAAGATTGTCAGTAATGTCGACAGACGCCCGGTGCATGAGTAGAGAAAATTAAGCCCCAAAGCAAGGGCAAAATAAAAATTTAGGAAAGGAAAAGCTATTTAGATGGAAAACCACAAAATCACATCGATAAGTGATGGTGGATAGTACCGATAGTTTAGTCGGGAATTTACGACTGTGGAGTGTAT
>BLMC01000367.1 GCA_011959805.1 Lachnospiraceae bacterium
CATCAAACCGATTTATCGGTTCGCTGACGGGTGCCCGGCGCGCGAGTAGAGGAAGATAAATCTTCCCTACTCGATTAAAATTAGGAGGAAATATTTATGGAGAAACTTTTATTTACTTCGGAGTCTGTTACAGAAGGACATCCAGATAAAGTGTGCGATGCTATTTCTGACGCCATTCTGGATGCGCTGATGGAACAAGACCCTATGAGTCGTGTTGCTTGTGAGACAGCAACTTGTACAGGTTTTGTGTTGGTGACAGGAGAGATTACCACCAAGGCATATGTCGATATTCCAAAGATTGTGCGAGACACAGTGAAAGAAATCGGCTACGACAAGTCTGCATATGGTTTTGATGGAAATACTTGCGCTGTGTTTACTGCGATTGATGAGCAGTCTGGTGATATTGCGATGGGTGTGGACAAGGCGTTTGAAGCAAAAAATAGTATGAGTGACGCTGAAATCGAAGCGATTGGTGCAGGCGATCAAGGAATGATGTTTGGATATGCTACCAACGAGACAGAAGAATATATGCCTTATCCGATCTCACTTGCACATAAACTTGCATTACAGCTAACCAAGGTGCGCAAAGATGGAACGCTTAAGTATTTAAGGCCAGATGGAAAGACACAGGTTTCTGTAGAGTATGATGAGAATGGAAAACCAAAGCGGCTTGAGGCAGTTGTACTTTCCACCCAACATGATGAGGATGTGACACAAGAACAGATTCACGAGGATATCAAAAAACATGTGTTTGATGTTATTTTGCCAAAAGAGCTGATTGATGCAGAAACCAAATTTTTTATCAATCCGACAGGTCGCTTTGTAATTGGTGGACCACATGGAGATGCAGGACTTACAGGCCGCAAAATTATTGTAGATACATATGGTGGATATGCACGTCACGGCGGCGGTGCTTTCTCCGGAAAGGACTGTACAAAAGTGGATAGAAGCGGTGCATACGCTGCTAGATATGTAGCAAAGAACCTTGTTGCTGCAGGATTTGCTGACAAATGTGAGATACAGCTTTCTTATGCAATTGGCGTTGCACAGCCTACTTCCATCAATGTGGAGACTTTTGGTACAGGCAAACTTGACAGTGAAAAGCTGGTGGAAATTGTGCGGGAACATTTTGACTTACGCCCGGCGGGAATTATTAAAATGCTAGACCTTAGAAGACCAATCTATAAGCAAACAGCTGCTTATGGACATTTTGGGCGCAATGACCTTGATTTACCTTGGGAGAAATTGGACAAGGTTGAACTTTTAAAAAAATATTTATAAAAGCATAATTACAGCGTAGTCTCAAAAAGAAAACTCAATGTTGTTTCCCGATATGGTACAATGATAGTTAATTGTTTTACTATATCGGGATTTTTCATGTTCTAAAGAGCAATAGAG
>BLMC01000368.1 GCA_011959805.1 Lachnospiraceae bacterium
CAAACAACGCAACAGATAGCAATGCATCTGCAAACAACGCAACAGATAGCAATGCATCTGCAAACAACACAGCAGATAACAATGCATCTACAAACAATGAGGCGGAGAATAATGCAGCGGAGAATCAGACTGTGGATTTTGGTAGTGGTCAGATTAAGATTTGGGTTCCTGATGCTATAACTGGTGTGACAGATACTTTGTGTAAATCTTTCTTTGAGGCACATCCAGAAATGAACGGCTATACAGTAGCCATTGAGCCAATGGGTGAGGGTGATGCAGCAGGCAATGTCATTACAGATGTGGAGGCAGCTCCGGATCTCTATGCGTTTGCACAGGATCAGATGGCACGTCTTGTCACAGCAGGTGCACTCACAGCAATTACTGGTGATTATGCTACATTTGTGCAGGAATCAAATGATTCAGGTGCAGCAGCGGCTGCAAAGGTAGGTAGTGAGGTTTATGCATTCCCTCTGACATCGGATAATGGATATTTCTTGTACTATGACAAGAGTGTGATAACAGATCCTTCCTCACTGGATCAAATCATTGCAGATTGTGAAGCAGCAGGCAAGAATTTCTATTTTGATACAGGAAGCTGGTATCAGACAGCATTCTTCTTTGCTACAGGTTGCGAACTCTCATTTGAGACAGACGAGAAGGGCAACTTTACAAGCATCAAGAATACATACGCATCTGAGAATGGACTCAAAGCATTAAAGGCGATCAGAGCAATGTCAGAGTCAAAGTGCTATCAGGATGGTTCTAATGTCGGCAACGCTGTGAACTGGGCTGCAATTGTAGATGGTACATGGGATTCTTCTTCCGCAAAGGAAGTTTTAGGTGACAATTATGCATGTGCTCCACTTCCTAAATTTACAGTGGATGGCGAGACATTCCAGTTAGGTGGTTTTGGTGGATTTAAGCTTTTAGGTGTTAAGCCACAGGCAGAAGTTGGCAAGTTAGCTGTTTGTATGGAGCTGGCAAAATATTTGTCTGACACAGATGCACAGCTTACTCGTTTTAACGAGGTTGGTTGGGGTCCTTCTAATGTAACAGCACAGCAAGATCCAGCAGTACAGGCTGATGAAGCACTTTCCGCACTTGGCGAGCAGCTTCAGTATACAATTCCTCAGGGACAGTATCCAAATGATTACTGGTCAGAGGCAGATGCACTTGGTGAGACAATCTGTGGTGGTAACTTCAAGGGCTACACAGATGAGCAACTTATGGCAGAACTTGAAGCATTTGCATCAAAGATGGATGCACTTGTACAGTAGTAATAAATGACAATTATAATCAGACATAGAATGTAATGATGTTGGGGTCAAAAGGTATTTTGCCCCTATGATACCACGGATTGCTCCGCATTTCATGCTCCCGCAATCCTAAAACACCT
>BLMC01000369.1 GCA_011959805.1 Lachnospiraceae bacterium
AAATACCTTTTGACCCCAACATCTTAATCTGTATATATCACAAAATCTTCCATAAAATCAAAATAGCGTTTTAATGTCTGTTATTCTCCTACAATTCTTGTAATCTGAAGAATAATCTCACTGAAATAACGTTCACTTATCTTGTCTGGAGTGCATGTTTCTTCATAAGAAGCATTGTGAACCACTTTTGTAAAAACTAACTCGTCAATTATTACTTCTTCATTTGCGTATCCAACAGAACAGCCAGAAAAGGTTAATTCTGCACCAAATTCATGGTCGCTGCGATAACAGTTATCAAAAAACCCTCCGTCTAAAATTTCTCCGCGAACCCAACCTGCACTTAATAATTTTCCTACTAAAGTGACACCATTAACTGTTTTTCCATAAAAACGAGTGAGTTTTTCAGTACCTTTCTCATCTTCTGTAACATGATAGACAGGGCGCTCTAACTGTTCAACAGGCTGCGTAATCTCATAGTCGGAAAGCTGTTGTTTCCATGCTTGAATAAGTTCCTTTGACAACTCAAGCGGATGTACTAACCCGATTATTCCCATTTCTGGAAACGTATACTCTGATTCATCCACTGTATTAAAACTGCCATCTTCCATAAAACGAAAAGTTTCTTTTAACTGTCCATTTTCATAGACACCCCATATCAAACCGACTGCAAATTGATACATAACTGGATTATTGACAAATAATTCTTTCCATGATTGTGCCTTCCAGAAGCGCGCTGTGGCAAGCGCTTGATCTAGCCGAAGTTTTTGCGCTGTAATAACTAATTTTAACTCCTTTTTCATCTGCTTTAATTCTTCCTGCGCCCAAGCAACTTTCTTGGCATCATCTTGCTTTCCAGCAGAAGGTAGTTTTTTAAGTTGTCTATGATTGCTATCGTAAATTTCTAAGGTAAGTTGTGGGGTTAGACGAACGGTAAATGTGCGTGTCCCATAGTCAAATATCCGCTCTGCCTGCGCATTCAGTCCAAGACTCGGTATCATTCTGTCATCCAGTTCATCCCTGCTAATTCCAAGTGCCATTGCTGCATTTTTAAGTGCTTCTTTTGCTGCATTTTTTACTTGATTGTGTTTAAATTTACGAGAAATTTGGTCCACAAGAAGAAGTGCTTGTACACTTCCATTCAATGCAATTGCGTACACTGCTTCTGTGGCAAGTGCGCCTCTGGAATGCTCTGCCCAGTCTTTCAATTGTTTGTGTATTAGAGAAAGTATTTCTGCATCTCCGTGTATTGCAGCAACATAGAGTACCCAGCGTGTTTTTGCCTCTGCGCCCATTGCAATCCAACCACTATACAGCGCGTATACATAAGCAGCAAGTTCCTGTGAAATAAGTGGTGACGCTAATATTTTTGCATCTTGATTAATCCCCAAAACT
>BLMC01000370.1 GCA_011959805.1 Lachnospiraceae bacterium
CTACGGCAAATAGAAAGTCGTGCTTTTCGCAATTGTATTGGTCTGGAACAAGTAATTTTAAACAGCAATATTGTGTCGATTGACAAGGATGCTTTCCGAAATTGTACAGCACTGCGGTCAGTTGAGACAAGCGATGGCACTGTATACGAATTTTGCGGATTATCTGATATTTATAAAATAGATTGCAAAACAGCGCAAAAGGTTCTTATTTCTATCTCGGATGTTCCAGAACCAGTTCGCATAATCCATAGACAAGTATTAGGAAATTTTAGAATAAGCGGAACAATTCTGTTACAGTATTTGGGAGCAGAGTCCAGAGTTATTATTCCAGAAGGAATTACCAGAATTGCCGAGGAAGCGTTTGCTGGCATTGAAACGATTGATAAAGTAATTCTTCCTGAAAGTCTGCATGAAATTGGTGCAGAGGCATTTCGAGGATGTTTGTTATTACAGACTATTATATTGCCAAAAGGTCTTTGCAAAATTGATAATGGGGCATTTGCTGGCTGTGTAAAATTACTGCGCATTGAAATTCCAAAACAAATAACTATTTTGGCAGATCGCATTTTTCGTCAGTGTCGCGCGTTACAAGAAGTTCGTCTTCCAGAAGGTCTACAACAGATTGGAGAAAGTGCTTTTTATGGCTGTCAAAGCCTCAAAAAAATAACGCTGCCAGAAAGTCTTACCCAGATTAAAAAAATGGCATTTTATCGGAGTGGTCTACGAGAGATTCGCATTCCCACTGCAACAGAATTTGTAGAAAATCTAGCATTTGCAAAAAGTAATTTACAAAAAGCACAGATAACTGGTGGAAATCAAACCGGAAAGCACTATGGTATTGATATCTTTGGAGATTGTACCCGATTAAAAACATTGATTCTTGAGGAAGGGGTCTGTCATATTCCCGATAAATTTGCGTATGGTTGTACTGCGCTAAGTCAGCTTATTTTGCCGCAAACACTTCAGTCTGTAGGAAGACATGTTATAGAAGGAAGTCGTTTTTTGAAACAGTGGAAACAAAATCCAACAGAAACAGAAGATACAATTCTTTGGGATGGGCAACATTTCTCAGGGAAAGTACAGCTTTCTAACACTACAAAAATTATTGCAGGTGGCGCTTTTTATGGCAATACAAAAATTACTGCTATTTATTTTCCAAAGCAAGTACAATCTATTGGCGCAGCGGCATTAAAAGGTTGCACTGGACTACAAAAGGTCTCTTTTCCTTCCAAAATCACCCATCTAGCAGCAGAAATTTTTTCGGGATGCAAAAATTTAGAAGAAATTTTTGTGACAGAACACACAGACAACTGTTGTCTTCCAAAATGGGATTTTATTGGAGAACGCGCTTTTTATCAATGCAGCAAACTC
>BLMC01000371.1 GCA_011959805.1 Lachnospiraceae bacterium
GGCATAAATACAGTACCAATAACTTTTACACCATTTTTATGACCAGCATCTACAACATCTGGGCTAGGCGCAACAATCAATCCTTCTCCTGAAGAACCACCCCAGTACACTAACATATCAACATACTGCCAGTATGTAAAAGCATTGGATTCTGCCTTGTTCAATCCATGTGGCGAGTTTCCGCTTGTACTTGCATTCATAATAGAAATCGACATTACTTTTGTATCTTTATTCTGTGTAGAATTGACTGTCTCAAGAGATTCAATATCTGCACGCTCTGCAAGTGGCACAGTGCTTATATTAAAAATCAAGTCTTCATCGTCCGCAGCATTCCACTCCAACAACTGTGCTGGAAACCAATACGAAGCCTCTGGCTGACGTGTCATGGTAAGCTCTTTGTTCTCATTCTCCCCAGTCACAGAATATTTTGCAATCTCTGATTCTGCTGGTGGCGCTTCTGTCTCTGGCGCTGCTGCTACCTCCGAACTTGCCTCTGTCTGAACGGGCTCCTGTGATGCTGCTGGCGGTGTATCTTGTTCTTTATTGCCTCCTCCACACGCTGTCAAGCTAACAGTCATAGATGCTGCTAGAAGAATACTCATTATCTTTTTTTCATATAATTTTTTTCGTATCATATTTATGTCTCCTTTTTCTATGATAGTCTTTTAGAATCTCTCTTACATCTGCTTTTGCAGTAAAACGAGAATCTATTATACTGTATGGAGAATGCCCTTGTTTGGACATTCTCCGATATGAAAAAAATCTACTGTGTTAACTTTTCTCATACGATTTTTACAGTCACTACTTCATATGGCTTTAGCACCACTTCAATCTCCTTGTCTGACACAACAGCTTCATGTTCTGTCTCCTCGAGCAGATTGCAGATGTATGCCTTCTTGAAATCTGTATTTACAGTCAGCTTTGTCTTGGTATATGCATTCTCAGATTCATACATACGAACTACTGTTCCGTTTTCGTTTTCAGCATGTTTGATGGTCTCAATAATAACATTTGCGTGTGCCACAGATGCATAAGAAAATGCTTCTTTTTCTTCTGTTTGCGTTTGTACAAGCAATGGCTGATTTAGCTTGTAAGATTCTGCCACTGTTCCTGCTGCACGCCATCCTTCTGCATGTGGATAAATCGCATAGATAAAATCATGTTCTTCCTGATCTGTTGTTGGATTTGGCTCAATTCCTGATTTAATAAGCGTAAGTGCCATATTGGAATCCTTTACAGAATGCCCATATTTGCAGTCGTTTAACAAGGAAACGCCATAATGTCCTTCTGACAAATCCATCCATTTCTGACCACAGCTCTCAAAACGCGCTACATCCCAGCTTGTATTTTG
>BLMC01000372.1 GCA_011959805.1 Lachnospiraceae bacterium
GATTTCATGTGCGCGCCTCCTTCTATTTTTATAAAATTTATTTTACAGTATAGTTCTATTTGTTGTAAATAGATAATTCATTATAAATGAAAAACGGTCTTTAAAATGGTATCGTTGAAAAGTGTTTCTTTTGCAAGTTTGCGGTATTGTTCTTCATGAAGATAGGTGTGGCGGAATGGCTTGATAGAAGGAGCGAGATCAATCGCCTTGACATAGTCCTCCACATTGAGATTGAGAGTTGCAACATAGTTCCAAAATCCAGTATCGGTGAAAACAGTGTTTATGCGCTCGAAGCGGTGATTTTGCACACGACTCATAAGATAGGTTGCAATGCCAACCTGAATGCCGTGTAACTGTGGCGTTTCTAGTATTTTATCCAAGGCGTGTGAAATAAGATGTTCACTTCCGCTTGTGGGAGCACTGCTGCCCGCAATTTCGTTTGCAATGCCACTCATGGCTAGAGAGTCAAGAAGTTCCTTCAAAAACAGGTTGTCCTGAATACTGTCAAACGGTGTGCGCACAAAGCTGTTTACTGCTTTTTTGGCAATCATTAGAGCAAAGTCATTAACTTGTGTCACCCCATATGCCTCCTCAAATTTCCAATCATATAATGCTGTGATTTTTGATACCATATCCCCAATGCCAGAGTAGAGGAATTTTTGGGGTGCGCTTTTGATGACAGTGGTATCCGCGATAATACCAAATGCCAGACGTGCAGGAACAGAATTTCTGCGTCCATTTACAATAAGAGAGGCACTTGCACTGGAAAATCCGTCGCTAGAAGCGGATGTAGGAACACTGATAAACGGCAGTTTGCGCAGAAAGCCAATGTACTTAGCTGCATCAATCACTTTACCGCCGCCAAGACCGATGACCGCTTGCGTGTCGTTTGGCAGTCCGAATGCTAGTTTGATGATATCGTCAATGTTGACTGTGTCCAACTCACAATATGTTAGCACTTCAATATTGGATGCGCGCAAAGATTCTAACACTTTGCGGCCAAACATATCAATCAGTCCATTTCCAAAATAAATAACTACTTTTTGGAAACTACATTCGCTTAAGGATATGCCAATTTCTTCTAATGCATTTGGCTCTATTTTTAATATTGTAGGGATTGCAATGTGACTTGTGTTAAATTTGCTCATATTGATTTTACCTTTCCAGAAGCGATTTATATTTATCGTTGCTCCTTTCATAATTGATAGCTATATTATATAGAATTTGATGAAGTTTGTCAAAGCTGTACTGCCAATATAAATCTGTAGAATTATAGATTAAAAAAGGAATTTTAAAGTTTGTATGGAATATATAAATATGGAATCTTTTTGTGAGTGGAAC
>BLMC01000373.1 GCA_011959805.1 Lachnospiraceae bacterium
CACTGCGCAGCATGACCCTAAGTGGACAGCAGAGGCTCTGGGCAATATCCTGGATAACGGGGTAAAATACACCCCGGAAGGCGGCAGCATTTCTGTGTCTGTTCGCCCGTGGCAATTCTATACGCGAATTGATATATCCGATACCGGTATTGGCATCCATGAGGAGCATTATCATGATATTTTCCAGCGTTTTTATCGGGCGCAGGAAACAGCTGCCGAAGAGGGCGTTGGTCTGGGTCTGTATCTTGCCAACGGAATCATTACACGGCAGAAAGGCTATATCAGTGTAAAATCAAATTACAAAGAAGGTACCACCTTCTCTGTCTATTTGCTGAGTTGAGCAAATAGCGTATAGGAAAAAGGGAGAAAGGAAGTATGCAACGATGGAAATCGTAACGATACATCAATTAAAGAAATACTTTGGAAAGGGAGAGGCACAAGTCAAAGCCTTGGATGGCATCGACCTTTCTATTGAGAAAGGTAAATTTACCGCCATTATTGGTGCATCCGGATCCGGTAAAACCACTTTGTTGAACATGATCGGTGGGCTGGATACCCCTGATGAGGGAGAAGTAATCGTAGATGGTGTGAATCTGTCCAGTTTAAAGGAAAAGGAGCTGGCTGTGTTTCGCCGCTGTAAAGTAGGTTTTGTGTATCAGAATTTTAATCTGGTTCCAACACTGACCGTAAAAGAAAACATTCTGTTCCCCCTTAGTCTGGCTGGCAGTACGCCAGATCAGCGTTTCTTTGCGGATGTCATGCAGCAGCTTCGGCTGGATGACCGGCTGAATGCCTATCCCCACGAGCTTTCTGGCGGCGGGCAGCAGCGGGTAGCTATCGCCAGGGCACTCATTGCAAAGCCAGCTATTCTTCTTGCCGATGAACCTACCGGAAACCTAGATGTAAAAAGTGGACAAAATGTGTTGGGACTTTTGAAACTGTCCGTAGAAACCTATCATCAGACACTCATTATGATCACCCACAACCTTGAGATCGCACAGATGGCTGACCGTGTGCTTCGCATAGAAGATGGCCGCCTAAAAGCGTAAGGAGGTTGTCATGCTTGCAAATAACAACCTAAAAATATGTTACACACTTGCATGGCGAGATTTCAAATTTCACAAAGCAAAAAATTTACTGCTGTTTTTTGCGATGGTTTTGATCACAGGATTATATACTTTCACTTTTCTTCTGGGCAGTGCAGTAGAAAATGGGTTTCTGCTCAATTATAAGTACCAATACGGCTCCACCAGTCACATCCTCTACCATGGATTGACCGTACATCAGGCAGATAAATTAGCGCAGCATCCCAATGTAAAAAGCACAGTTCAAATC
>BLMC01000374.1 GCA_011959805.1 Lachnospiraceae bacterium
GCGAAAATCAGAGGTTGCTAAAGTGGCACCAAATCGTACTGCACTGATTGGGAAGTTTAATCAATGAGTGCCAGAGATATGGGGAATATGGAAAAAATACAAAAGGCAGACAAAAGATGGCTGTGTATTTTATTTGGGATACCATATGAGGCTGAATATCAGGGAGAGGGAACTGGTTCTGCGATTCATATATATAATGAGGGAGGGGAAGAAGTTCTTGTATATACTCAAGGAGTAGGGTGGCATGAGAAAGAGACAAAAGCAGAAACGGAAGTACATTTAGCCTTTAAAATCAGTATATTATGAGGCGTATCACGATGCAAGAAAGGCACTGAACACCAGAACAAATGTGGAAATCACAAATGAAAATGTTGTGGTGCAAAGTAATTTTGATATGAAAGCATAAAGCGTGTAGTTCAGCAAATGTATATTAGGGGAATTTGACAGACAGGAGAGGTAATGTGACTACTACCAATTTATACATTGCGGAAAAAGCTGCCGGAACACGGTCTGTGTATATATCAGGAACCAATATTGCATCTCCGAGTCTTGGTTCTGCATATATCGGAGGAACAAAATATTCACGAGTTAAAATGACGATAACTTATATTTTAGAAGATTAAAATTACATATTCCCTATAAACACATTTGTTTGAATAACATTAAATAGAATCCGTCTTTGGACTATAGTCGTTCAGCGGCTGATTTTTTATACTATTTTGTGTGATAAAGAATGTATATATCAGATATAAATAGCGGGGAATGATCTTTGAAATACAGTTCAAAGTGTCCGTTTTCTGCAATAGAGAGCGATTTTCTGCAAGGCTAGTAGTATTTTAGAATTTTTGCTATAAAATATACTTAATGAACGATCCTTATTCGCAATATATAATTCAAAAATAATGGAGAGGAGGGATTAAGAAAAAGTTGCAGAGAAAAAGAAACTTATGAGTTTTATTTGAGTAGCATATAAAATGTATGTGATTGTTTTTTGGAAATCGTTTCAATATATAATTACAACACATAAGAGTTTATATTACTTTCCTTTTTCTGCATTTTTCAATATTTTTCTGTGGGTTTATATTGCGATATGAGGTGATATTCATGAATCTTGGTTATAAAATTTAATACATTTTAGAAATGGTGAAAGGAGAAATTATAATGAAATTTTCAAAAAAGGTTCTTTCTATGATTTTGACAGTGGGAGTTATCGCAGGAAGTTCGGTGACAGCATTGGCAGCTAACAACATTTCAACAGCGGATAAACTTGAGGATGCAACAGCAACCGTAGAAAGCAAGAGCGAGAGCAGGGCTGTTTCTTTGGCAGATG
>BLMC01000375.1 GCA_011959805.1 Lachnospiraceae bacterium
ACAATAAAGAAAAAGAAGAAATTACAGAACATGAGATTTTTATGGGCAATTTCCCGCTGATGACAGAGACAGGTACATTTGTAATCAATGGTGCTGAGCGTGTTATTGTCAGTCAGTTGGTGCGTTCCCCTGGCATTTACTACGGCATTGCGCATGACAAGATTGGTAAGAGATTGTTCTCTTGCACTGTGATTCCGAACCGTGGCGCATGGCTTGAGTATGAGACAGATTCCAATGATGTTTTTTACGTTCGTGTCGATAGAACAAGAAAAGTACCAATCACTGTGCTAGTTCGGGCATTGGGAGTTGGTACAAATGAGGAAATTCTCGAATTGTTTGGAGAAGAACCCAAGATACTTGCAAGCTTCGCAAAAGATACTGCCGATAATTATCAGGAGGGTTTGAAGGAGCTTTACAGTAAGATTCGTCCGGGAGAGCCGTTTAGTCTGGACAGTGCAGAAAATCTTGTGACAGCAATGTTTTTTGACCCCAGAAGATATGACTTGGCAAAAGTAGGTAGATATAAGTTTAACAAAAAACTTGCATTGAAAAATAGGATTAAGAATCAGATTCTCGCAGAGGATGTGGTGGATCCGTTTAGCGGTGAAATTCTTGGTCAAAAGGGCGAGAAAGTGACAATGGAGATGGCCGAGGAGATTCAAAATGCAGCGGTTCCTTTTGTGTGGATACAGACAGAGGAACGGCTTGTAAAGGTACTCTCCAATATGATGGTAGACATCACAAACTTTGTGGATTGTGAGCCGAGGAGTCTTGGCATTACAGAGCAGGTTTATTTTCCGGTACTTCGTCAGATTCTTGAGGAGTATGCTGAGAATCCGGAAGAGTTGGCAGATGCAATAACGAGAAATGTGCATGAACTAATTCCAAAGCATATTACAAAGGAAGATATATTGGCGTCTATCAACTATAATATGCATCTTGAGTATGGTCTAGGCAACAGCGATGACATTGACCATCTTGGCAATAGACGGATCCGAGCAGTTGGAGAACTTCTTCAGAATCAATATCGCATTGGTCTTTCCAGAATGGAGCGTGTTGTGCGTGAGCGCATGACAACGCATGACTCTGATGATGTGTCACCGCAGGCACTAATTAACATTAAACCTGTACAGGCTGCTATCAAAGAATTTTTTGGTTCTTCCCAGTTATCCCAGTTTATGGACCAAAATAATCCATTGGGAGAGTTGACGCACAAGAGACGTCTTTCTGCGTTGGGACCGGGTGGACTTTCCAGAGATCGCGCTGGATTTGAGGTGCGTGATGTCCACTATTCCCACTATGGCAGAGTGTGTCCGATTGAGACCCCAG
>BLMC01000376.1 GCA_011959805.1 Lachnospiraceae bacterium
AGAATGGAAACGTGCAAAGTAGAGATATCGTAAATTATTCAGCTGATTTCTGGAAATATACAGAAGAAGGGTATTTAATTTTTGAAGGAAATTATTTTTCGGATGAAAATTTTGTATTGACATTAAGTGATACATCAGAGCATACAATGTTGCGAGTTTTACCGTTGGATGAAAAGTGCAGAGAGTTAAACAGAAAGTATATATTACCAGTTGGGTATGAACAAAACAATTTATTTCTCTGCAATTGGAGTACACAAAATTTGGGGGATTTAGATTTTTATGATTTATTCGACAGGTTTTATCCAATAATATATAATCAGCCAGTTCCTTATGCCGCAGATGAAAATTTAACAGTTACAGCAGTTTATCAAATACCAGAAGATATCTTTGAAAATGTTATCAGGAGATACATTAATGTGAGTAGTGAAATGCTTCGTTGTAAAACAACATATATTTCTGAGCATACAGTGTATCAATACAGCCCACGAGGTTTTTATGAGGCAGAATATCCAGAGATTGCTTATCCAGAAGTAGTAAGCTATACAGAAAATCAAGATGGAACGATTACACTCAACGTCAATGCAGTAAATGCGAATGAAAATACATCGAAGGAATTTTCGCACACAACCATAATTCACCCGCTAAATCAGAATAGTTTTCAGTACATATCGAACGAGATATTTTTATCTGAAGAAAATTATGACATTTGGTGGCATTCCAATCGATTGACAGAGGAAGAAAAAGAGGCTTATGAGGGAGATAAATTATGAGATGGAAATTAAAAAGCGGAGGAGATTTTTTACTGATAGTATTTACAATAGCGATTGTAGGAAGTTTTGCACAGATAAGATGGGGTGAGAAAAAAGAGAAATTAGAGATTCTTTGGGAACCATCAGAGGAAATAGGAAGCAATAATACTACGCAAATAGGTGTAGAAGAAAACGAAACAGATTTGTGGTTTCTTCCACAAGCCCCCAATTGTCTGATAACTGAGACGGAAAAAGAAGTATTAAACAAAATGGCATTGACTGCTGGAGAGCAGGTAAGGGAAGTGTATCAAAACATAGAAATTACAAATGAATTATCCTATGGTTCCAACATTAAAGAGTTCACAAAAAAGCAGTGCAAAGAAGTGGTTTCTATTCTTGGAAATGCAGGATATGTCAGTGTTGCAGAGGATACCAATATGGAAAACTATCAGAAAATAGAGGCGTTTTATGCTACATATATGGAAAAGCGTGACGCAATTGTCACAGTATTTAATGTAAACTTGGATGGGCTTCTTGGTGTGATTACCTTTATTTATCGAGACAATCATTTACAGAC
>BLMC01000377.1 GCA_011959805.1 Lachnospiraceae bacterium
TTGCAAGCAAGCTTGCATCGGATTTCTTGACCTTTTGACCCTGGTATCATTATATAAAATTATAAAAAGGCGCTATTTAAGCTTTGTTAGCTTTAGCGTATAAAGAGTTCTTGCAATTCCATCTTCCCAGGAACAGGGGGCAATATAGTTGGCGGCTTTTTTTAGTGTTTCAGAAGCATTTCCCATAGCAACTCCTATGCCAGCATGAGAAATCATTTCTAGGTCATTTTCACTGTCGCCAAAAGCAATAATATTTCGAGCATGTAATCGTAATTTTTTAAGCAGAAGATTCAGTGCAGCCATTTTATGTACTCCGCAACGCATCACATCAAAACCATGTCCGTCATGGAACAAATCTGTTGGAAAGTAGGTGCGGATGCAACTGTTGAGCTGCGTATTTCCATAAATGCTAATTCCAACAGGGAGACGTTTTTTGTGCGTTTTCCTGTCATAGTCCAGATAAGTGTTCTGCACATCCATACCCGGACCAACATTCCACAGACGACAACCAGCATCATAATCGTAATAAATACAGTTTTTGTCATCATATTTTAATACCATTGCACCATTGTACTGCCCTGTTAAATCCACTAATAGTTGTGTATCTTTGCGGGAAAAAGTTTTTGCAAAAATCCGCAGATTATTTTTGTCCACAATTAAAGCTCCGTTGGACAAAATATAATAGTCTGGCGCAATACACTCTGTAATTTCACGACACAACATAACTTTGGTTCTGCCAGTAGCTACAATAATCAGATAGCCATCTGCCTTCATTTTCTTAGCAACATCAATGGATGAAGGCAGTACCTGCCCAGTGCGATAATCGTACAATGTTCCATCAATATCAAAAACCACTGCTTTAATACATTCTGTGTTTTCCATATTTGGCACCTCCTGTGTAAATTTGATTTTTATCAATTTTAGTTGCCCTCGAAATTTAGCGAGGGAAAATCAATATACACCTTTTGGTGTCAATGTGCAACATCTTTTTGCATGTTTATCTAAGAAATAGAATTTTTTAGCGAAGTGGTTGTATTTTTCCAAGAACAGCAGCGGAGGTTTTTTCTTTGTTTTGTGTTGATTCTTCTAAGTTGCGACAGCAATATTCCGTGTAAAGCACATCAATAATATACAAGTTGGCCATCATAACCGCAGAGGAACCCGATTGAAATGGTCCTTCACTCACTCCGCAGATAATAACAGCGTCGCATAGTTCAGTGAGCGGTGAGGATTCATAGCGCGTCACAGCAATAATTTTGGCTTTGCGTTCTTTTGCGATATGGGCAATCTCAACAATGTCACGTGTAGAGCCGCT
>BLMC01000378.1 GCA_011959805.1 Lachnospiraceae bacterium
CCAATATTTGGATTGCAAGGCATTAACGCAATACTATCCACACTTACCGTAAAAATTACTGTCTCCAACCCCATTCTAGCACAAGCAAGTGCTGCTTCACATCCGGCATGTCCTGCGCCAACTACGCAAACATCAACTTGTTCTTGAATTCCTTTCATACCTTCATCCTTTCTCTATTTTCCCATACAAAACTTTTCAAAAATTTGATTGATTAAATCTTCCCCAACTTCCTCTCCAATAATTTTTCCAAGTGAAGCATACGCGCTCATTAAATCGATGGAATAAAAATCCTCTGGCATCTTCTTTAATAAGCTCTCCTGAACTAATTCCATACTCTCATAAGCATCGAGAAATGCCTGTTTATGTCTTTGATTTGTGATATACAGTTCCTCATTCTTAGTAATCTCACCGCCGAAGAACATTTCTTTTATAGCATTCTCCAAATCCTCAAGACCAATGTTTTCCTTGACAGAAGTACAAATAATACGTATTTTTCGGTTTTCTTTAAAAATGACACTTGTGTCATTTTTTTCTTCCTCTTCCTGTTTTTTTCTATTATAACATGACACGTGTGTCATGTTATCTGACATAAGTGTCATAGAATTGTAGTTATTTTGTGACATCTGTGTCAGTTTTTTTACCATATCTTCCCTTGTAATTACCTGTTCTAAGTCACTTTTATTCAACAGTATAATTACACTTTTGTCAGCTGCTAATTCTATTATCTTATCATCATTTTCATCCAAATTGCATGAAGTATCTACTACATACAGGATTAAATCTGCATTTTTTGCATATTCTTTTGCCTTGTCAACACCAATTTTTTCAACCTCGTCCTGTGTATCACGTATCCCCGCAGTATCAATAATATTTAAGCCCACACCATGCAACTTAATAGATTCTTCCAACACATCCCTTGTTGTACCAGCAATATTTGTAACAATCGCTCTCTCTTCACCAACAAGAAGATTTAACAGAGAGGATTTTCCAGCATTTGGTTTGCCAAGAATAACAGTATTAATGCCATCCTTTAACAATTTTCCACAATCAGCACTGTCAATTAATTTTTTCAAAGCAGATTTTATTTCATTGACTTTTTTGGTTAATCTACTATGATATCCCTCAAGGCTAATATGTTCTGGATCATCCAATGCAGATTCAATGTAAGCAATCTCATATAAGATTTCTTTTCGCAAATATTGAACTTTTTCTGTAACTGCTCCTCCTAATTGCTTTATAGAAGAACGCAGCGCAAACTCATTCTTAGAATGAATGATATCCATAACCGCTTCCGCCTTTGATAAATCTATCC
>BLMC01000379.1 GCA_011959805.1 Lachnospiraceae bacterium
GTGGATTGATAAGACCGACTATGCGATTTCTGTGGACGGTAAGGTGGTAGGCTTCCCTGTGTGTATTGAAGCAAGAGGTTTGATCTACAATGCGGACGCAGTTAAAACAGTAACAGGCAAAGATTTCAATCCAGACGAGTACAAGACGCTGGATGCATTTCAGGGACTGCTTGAGGAGCTGGTTGCCGGCGGCATGGCAGCGCCGACAGGTGTCATGAAGGAGGACTGGTCGCTGGGCGGACATTATCTTGCAGAGGTATACGAGGAGCAGCCAGATGTAAACGGCTTTGTCAGCTCGCTGTATGCGGGGTCAGCAGATTTGGCAAACAACACAAAGTGGAACTCTATGATGGATACCTTTGACACCCTTCTGAAATACAATTATGCAGCAAATTCTCCAATCGCAGCAGAGCGGGAGATTTCTGAGCAAAAACTTGCAGAGGGCGAGATCGCATTTATGTTTGGCGGCAACTGGGACTGGTCGATGATCAACGCCTATGATTATACAGAAAATATGGGCATGATGCCGCTTCCTCAGAATACGGACGACGGTTCCAACGAGAAGCTTGTCGGCGGCGGTTCCAAGTACATGTTCATTGATTCCTCCGACAATACTTCCGACGCGCAGCGCGAGGCGGCAAAGGATTTCCTCAACTGGCTTGTACTTGAGGAGGAGGGAAATAAGTTCCTGACTGAGAAATGCGCACTTGTTCCGGCGTACAGCAATATCAGCGCAGATTCACTCGATCCATTGTCCAAATCCGTAAAGAAATTTGCAGATGAGGGCAAGCTGATCGGCAACTATGATTATCTGCCGGACGACCATTTTTCACGCTGCGGCGCTTCTATCCAGAAATACATGGCAGGGCAGACAGACCGCGCAGGTCTTGCGGCTGAGATAGAGAGCTACTGGTCCTCGACGACACCGGTAGCACAATAAGCAGATTGCTTCTGGCGCCGCTAACTACAGGCGGCGCCAGAGTGAAAAGGGGGTTAAGCTTATGAATACAAATTCCATGTCCTATAAGTGCAAAAACTTTCTCATGTTTGCCGGTGTGACAACCATTATCTTCACAGCGGTGGTCATCATACCGTTTCTCTATGGTCTGTACCTGACCTTTACAAGCTGGGACGGGGTCTCTGCAAATAAGCCGTTTGTCGGCATGGCAAACTATCTGTCAACCTTTTCAGATGCTGCCTACTGGCAGGCACTTGGAAGAACCCTGATTTATTCACTGATTGCAGTGGTTCTGGTCAATGTGGTGGCATTTACACTGGCATTTTTGGTGACCAGCGGTGTGAAGGGGC
>BLMC01000380.1 GCA_011959805.1 Lachnospiraceae bacterium
ACTCTCGATAGCGCAAAAGAGAAATTTTAAATTCTTTTGAATCCTGCATTATAACAGAGATAGGCATAACAGCAGTGACATATTTAAAGTTTACAATACTTTTATTATTGACTCGTTCAAACTCTTCAAACGGTTCAAAAATCTGGCGCAGTTCTTCTATTTTTTCTTCGACATCTATTGAGGTACCATCTGTCAAATATAGTTTGCAAGTATTATGTTCTTCGAGAGCATACATTATTGTATATTTAGGAATTCTACTGATAATTGAGTTTGTATGTACATCAATAGAGACAACATGTCCTGTGACATTGGCATCACCCAGCGCCAAAAAGTCAGGCAGTGGGTCTGGAATGTAAGGTTTTCTTGCGTGCATCACATAGTCAGGTAGATTGGGAATTGTAGTATAATCAATCTTGTCAGAATACAGAATTAACGGAGCGTGGTAACCCATTTCGTCGAGATGTTCGAGGATAAACTCCACAATTCCAGGTTCTGAACTCATGTCCATAAAAATCAAGTTATATTTTAAAGGATTGGCGAGAAAGTGCATTTTTTCGCCGTAGGAGTCTATATACAAGATGTTAGGCGTGCCCGCACGCTTGTCAGACTCCCGGGAAAGCAACCGCTCTAAGTGTCTACGGTCAGCCACGTTGTCGTCACATATTGCTACATGCATGATTTGTTTCCACCTCTTTTATCAAAATTTTCCAACCTTATTATTATTTGTGACTGTAATTTCTCGCAATGCAACATAACTGTTTAAGGAACCACCAATATTTTATAAGTGAAAAACAACTACATTCGCAAGTACAAGTGTACAATAGTACATAAAGTTCACAAAATTATAGGCAATAAAGCGGATTGGTTTGTTATAATTTCTATAATAACATAGAAATTATAGTAGAAACAAGTGCTATTTGTTGTAAATTATCATAAATCGTAATTGTTTTATTATGCAAAATTAAATGTATAAAATGCCGTTGGGAGTTTGCTCAAATAAGGTATTTTGCACATTTGATTTTGTAGGGCAGACGCTAGGTCTGAAATAAGTTATGAAAAATAGCCTAAATGAATTGTCACAGTGCACAATCTGACAATTTATGAATAAACATGGTCGAACGGTTACTATAAATTACAGTTAGAAAAAATAAGTTACGCAAAGTTTTAATGAAACAGTATGTTTTTTCTGAATTTTCCAGGAGTCGAGCCAACATTCTTGTGAAATTGTCGGCAAAAGTGCTCAGCATTTTTGTAACCACATTGTTCTGCAATCTCTGAAATACTCTGTTC
>BLMC01000381.1 GCA_011959805.1 Lachnospiraceae bacterium
CCAGATTCCCCACAAGAAATGCAATTGCCCAGGCTGTTAGCAGCACCGTAAAATGCCTTGAAGTATTCTTCTGAACTTCATTGATTATTCTATTTGTAAAATATAGTGTCATAGCGGGCATTATAGCTTGTATTGGTATGAACAACAACAGCACAAAAGTCAGTCTCCTCGAGGATTTCCATACAAACTGAAAACTTTTTAAATATAGTCCAATATAATGAATAAATGATTCCATCTGTTTCATTTTTATGCGCACTTCCTTTTCTATAAAATACTTAAAATCTATCTTACATCTGTTTTTGCGGTTGATTCTTTGTCACCTACACTCCCCACTGACAATTCTATTACAAACCGCTAAAACAACATTATAAAAGGAACATGCTCTCAAATTTTCCACGAAAAAAAGAGGTGGAAAGCCAAGAGCATAATCCACTTATGGCAACACAAAAAATCTGGTCAAAACATCTTCCATTTTGTGTTTCCAAAGCAAACTATACTCTCATCATCACACCTCTTTGATCATTTTCTGCAACAATTATAGCACAGCCTTAACACAATGTAAATATTTTAAAAACAACCTTCTCGTATTATATAGAAAAACCGCTTAGCAAATCTTTACTATAAATATTAAAATAATTTTCCAAGTAATCCTGCTTAATCACATTGGCATTATTTTTCAGCACTGGAATATAACTTGCTACATTTTCTCTCCGAAAAGAATGAATACTTTTTGTAATTCTATTTTATTCGTCCTGCTCGTTTTAGCATTCTCCTAACATAAATTCCTGTATAGGACTGCGGGCAAGATGCAATATATTCTGGTGTGCCTTCAGCAATCACGGTGCCGCCGCCATCTCCTCCTTCTGGTCCAATATCAATAATATAATCCGCTGTCTTAATCACATCTAAATTGTGTTCAATGACAATCACGGTGTTACCTCCCTCCGCAAGACGCTGCAAAATCTCAACCAATTTATGCACATCTGCAAAGTGAAGTCCTGTTGTCGGTTCATCCAAGATATAGATTGTTTTTCCTGTACTTCTTCTACTTAATTCTGTTGCAAGTTTAATCCGCTGTGCCTCACCGCCCGAGAGTGTTGTCGAGGGTTGCCCCAACTTAATATAAGAAAGTCCCACATCATACAAAGTTTCAATTTTTCTCTTAATCGACAAAACTGGCTCAAAAAATGTCAAGGCTTCCTCAACAGTCATATCCAACACATCGTATATACTTTTTCCCTTATATTTTACATCGAGCGTCTCGCGATT
>BLMC01000382.1 GCA_011959805.1 Lachnospiraceae bacterium
CTAAATTACTATTTATCTGCCTGCCACCCTAACTTAAAGACCAATCTCCAACTTCTCGCGGTACCGCTATTTTGATAAAATCTCGCTTTTTTGTCTCCTCAAACCACAAAAAGACTCTGTAACAGAGTCTGAAAAGCTCTCGTATAAAGTTCTTTACAATTCTATCTATGCACTCATTAATTTCTGATGAGAATGCTTTACATTTTCCTTACTAACTGTACAATAGATCATAGTTGTATCCAACTTAGTATGTCCTAATAATTCTTTAACTTCTTCCAATGGCATTCCTTTCTTTAGAACATTTGTTGCCATTGTTCGCCGAAATCTATGTGGATGAACTTTCTGCACTCCTGCTTCTTTTCCAATCCTTTGGAGCATCTTCTCTATGCCTGCAACTGTTAAACGTGTATGCGGTACCCTAGCACTTACAAACAAAGCCTCATTATCATCATTTCTACTTTCCAAATATGCTTTTAAATGTAGACATGATGCAGCGTTTAAATATGTTTCCCTTTCCTTGCTTCCTTTTCCATATACCACCACATTTTTACCATAAAAGTCTATATCCTTTCTATTTAAAGCAACCAATTCTGATACTCTAACCCCTGTACTATACAAAAACTCTATTAATGCTAAATCTCTTTCTTGTTCACATATCCTGCGCAATTTTTCCAATTCCTCATCTGAAAATGGCTGCTTAATTTTCTTTTCCACCTTTATAGGTTCAAGTCCTGCTGTTGGATTCTTAGATATGTATCCCTTTGCATTAAGCCAACTAAAAAAGCTACTAAACACAAGTCGAATATTATCCAAATATACATTAGATACATTTTTATCTTTCTTATACTTTGCCAGATATACAAACAAGTCATTTTCTGTTATCTTTTCCACTTCCATGTTAAGATACTGCAACATATGAATAAGATGCAGCCTGTACTGTTCTATTGTTCTGTCTGATTTACCTTCTGTTTTCTTACGTGCAAGAAACAATTGCAAGTAGTGTATATAGCTTTGGTCTACGTCCATAAGCTCTGTACACCGCTTTTCTAGCTCATATTCTTGTAATTCCATGTATAATGCTGTTTTTAGCTTTGTGTACTGCTCTTGTGTAAGAGTCCCTATCATTTTAGATAAAATGTTTGTTATAAATTCATCTTTCATAAGAAATAACCCTCCTTTTTTATTAATTGTATCATAGAAGGATTATTCCTTATTTTCTCCTTTTGCAATTATCTAGGACAATAAATAGTAATTTAGGGACTGC
>BLMC01000383.1 GCA_011959805.1 Lachnospiraceae bacterium
CATGTTTGTCTACTGGTTTGAGAAGGTATCCTTGTGGTCTTAATGCAAGCGCACTTTTGGTTTTCTCAACATCGTTGATTCCTGTGAGAAATACGATTGGAATGGAGGCAAGACGAGGATCTGCGCGAACCGCTTCAAGTACAGCAGGACCATTCATATCTGGCATTTCATAATCCAGTAAAATTAGGTCAACTTTTTTTGTCTTAAGGAATCGGAGTGCTATGTTTCCATTGATTGCAGTAGCAACTTCGTACTTGGAATCAAGATATCCTTTGATTGTTTTGTGGATGATTGTGGCATCATCTACGACAAGAATACGAGGTCGTTCTTTTAACTCAAATTCTAGTAGTTCCTCGTCTGCCGTTAATGGTTCACTCTCAGCAACTTCAAACATGGAATCCAATTGCGCTAATGCATCAAAAGCGCCACCACTAGAAGAAAGTGATGGTGTGTTGAGTGGAGCTTGAGCAGAAGACAGACGTACTTGGTGGTCTCGGATAAATCGGACAATTGTGTCTTCTAATTCTGCTGTGGGAATTGGAAGTTTCATTGTAAGTTCCGGGATTCCATTTGCAATTTTGGATGCGAAATCCAGACTGGCACTGTCACCGATTGCTGCATAAGGAATTTTGTTTTTTATTAAAATGTCATGAAAACTTGCAATCGTGACAAGATCATCTCTTGTTTCTGCACGCATACAGAGGAGAAACATATCTGGATTAAAATACTGTACGTGATTTTTTAAGTCATCATAAATGACAGATGATGTCATACATTCAAATGTTGAGTCCATCTGGGTAAAAAAAGTAGTGATCAATTTTTTGCTGTTTCCAGCTAACAACAACTTATATTTTTTCATACTGTATCCTCCTGCAATATCTTACTTTTTATTTGATCATTGTTTTTCTACTGTATATCAATATATCATAAATTAAAAAATTTAGAAACAGAAAGTTTGGTTTTTAATAAATTTTGGCATGAATGACAAATATGATGAATTGCTTGACGATATAATAAGTAAAGTGGTATGATAAAATTATTAGTTTTGAAAAGAGGTGGAGAAATGTCAAATTTAATAGAATTTTTCAGAATGGTGTTATCGTATTTAATGGTTTTTGCAGTGATTGTTGCAGTGTCAGGAATTGGCGGTTATATCGGTGTGAAAGTGTGGAAGCCAAAAGAAAAGGAATAGAATTGACGGGTGATTTTATTCTTGTTTTTCCGCTAGCAAAGGAGCTGGCGGTTTTTTTATGCACCCGGGC
>BLMC01000384.1 GCA_011959805.1 Lachnospiraceae bacterium
GGCAGAAAATAAAAAAGCGGAAATGACCATCTGCCAAATCCCTGGCGTCCATGGATTTCCATGAACCATAGTCATTCCCGCTCTTAAAGGGAAAGTCATCCCTTTTACATAAAAAAGCCAGTAAACCACTGCCCGGAGGGCATAATGGTACTACTGGCACAAAAATACAAACTTAACAGCGTGTGCAATACGGAAAGTTCTCCGCATACAGCCTGAACGGACTGAATTTCCCTTACGGGTTACGCACAAAAATCAATTACAAGGACAGTTTAGCACAAGATATTGTTTTAGTCAAGTTGTTGATACTATATATAGTGTTTTATAAATAACCAACAAAAGAAAATGCGCTCACACCTTTAGCCAGTTCGAGATTGTAAATATCTTCTGGCTCTTTACATCAATCATTGCACTCGTCTATATCATGACCATCCGCAATAAATTTCTGCCCTTTCATACTTCCAAGCCTGCGTTTTTTGCCCTGTGTGACAACGCCATAATTTATACTCACACTCCTTGACTCTGATGGCAGCACAAAGCGCTGTATCATATCAAGAATAAAGCGCAGGCTGTCATCCGAAAGTCCTTCCAGAGATTGTGTAATCTGATTCTGCAATGTTGACATAACAGACACCACCTTTCTACATGATTTAGAAAACATATATCTGATTAAATCTTTACCTTCTGTCACGGTTTTATTATACTAAAGAAACCGCTTTTTATCAAGAATATCCAAATTAACATTACAATGGTATGGATGGTTGTATAAAAATACTGGCATGAAAAATATTATTGCTGCTCCAGGCAGCCTTTCCTTTATCTTACAGAACTTCCATATCAAACAAACTTAATTGCACTGGCTGCTCCCTTCTCTCTTTCTCTTTTTCCAGGCGCATCTGTTCCAGTTCTGCGATCCGTTCCTCTCCCAGCCATTTATCCGCATGGCGCCGGTCTACACTGAATTTTTCCAGACTTTCATATCCGTTCTCCAACAGTTTCTTTTCCAGACGCCTGACCGCAGACTCCCGCGCCTGCCGCCGTCTCTCCCTTTTATTCTCAGAATCCCTTTTTTCCATATCAGAAGCATGCACGATCTGGATTCCGTTCCGTATATCCTCCAGGTCCTGCATCAGATCCCGGCTCTCCCTTCGTTCCGCACGGACATTCTGGATCTCAAAGGAAAAATACCTGCCGTGGTATTCAGAGAAAAACAGCTGCGTAAAATAATGTCTCCGAACTTTCTCCCTTATCCGGTCCTGGCAG
>BLMC01000385.1 GCA_011959805.1 Lachnospiraceae bacterium
ATGTTCTTAAATTTCTGGTGGACAACAGATAAACTTGCGCCAGAAGAATTGTTAAAAACTTCCGCAGAGCTTGCAACAGAGAAGGAGATTGACCCATATGATTTGTATGCAGGCGTTGATATACAAAGCAATGGATATGACACACCGATTAAGTGGAATTTGTTTGAAAATTCTGACGGCGGAACATATACTTCACTGGGACTTTACTGTCCAAGTTGGGCATATTTTTCTTCACAGATGGTACAGGATTTCTGGAAGAAAGAAAATAAGTTGTGGGTAAATGGTTCGGGCGATCCTTCTGTGGATGTGGAAACAAAAGAAGATACAGAATGGAAAGGTGTATCGACCTATGTTGTAGAGCGTACTGCCTTGACAGAACTTCCATTTGTGACAAATTTCTCCACAGGAAACGGCTATGGTTTTTATAAAAATGGTGAGCTGATTAGTATGCTTGACTGGAACAACCGTAGTATCTCTGATGTACTACCAACCTATCGCTATATTATTGAAGATGGTGAGGGGAATAAATTATCAGCAGACCTTGATGTAGGAGATGCATATTATGGTGGAAATAGTATCATTCTGCGCGGTACAGTAAAACAAGGCGTGCCATCCACCATTAAAATGTACAGTGCAGATATGCCTGTTTCTGACAATATGACATTTACAACAACTGCTCGATCAAAAGGGGCAGAGGTTGCATTGGACGCAGTTTTAACATTGGATGATGGTTCTGAATTGATACTGGAAGGCGATAAGAAGGTTGCAGACGCATGGACAACTGTAAATTATCAGACTTCGGAACTTGCAGGAAAAACAATCAAAGCAATTTCTTACAGACTGACATCAGATGCAGATAGTGGCTCGTTGCAGTTCCGTTTTGGAAATATTACAATGATTGAGGCAGACACAGTTCAGACAGCGACCGTTAGCAATGTACAGGTACTTGACAGTGAGTTTGATGAGGATGGAATGTATGCAGGCGTGCGCCTTTCATGGGACAGTGATGTTGAATCCGACTACTATGAAGTATATCGTATCAACCAAGATCAGACAAAGTCGTTGTTAGGTGTATCTAATACAAATAGTTTCTACATCAATACATTGCCGCGTACAGATGAGACAAATAAGTCTACATTTGAGGTAATTCCAGTGAATCAATTACTAGCGGAAGGTACTGGTGCAACTGTGACAATGGATTGGCCGGACAATAGTATTCCAAAGGCAGCATTTACAGCGGATATTACACTGG
>BLMC01000386.1 GCA_011959805.1 Lachnospiraceae bacterium
GAGTATTTAAGTCCATATGCTACTCTCAGTACAAGATCAAAGGGCAGAGAACATGGGGAGGAGGAATGTGATATTCGGCCTGTGTTCCAGCGAGATAGAGATAGGATATTGCACTCAAAATCGTTTCGTCGACTTAAGGATAAGACACAAGTTTTTTTGTCCCCGGAGGGGGACCATTACAGAACACGGCTCACACATACGCTTGAGGTGTCGCAAAATGCAAGGACGCTTGCACGAGCACTTCAGTTGAATGAGGAATTAGTAGAAGCGATTGCTTTAGGGCACGATTTGGGGCATACACCATTCGGGCATGCGGGAGAGCATGCACTTAATGAAATTTGTCCATATGGATTTAAGCACAATGAACAGGGCGTGCGCACAGTGGAACTTCTTGAAAAAGATGGAAGGGGCTTAAATCTTACATGGGAAGTACGAGATGGAATGCGAAATCATCAAACTTCGAGTATGCCAGCTACACTTGAGGGAAAGGTAGTGCGCTTTTCGGATAAGATTGCGTATACGTATCACGATATGGATGATGCTGTTAGAGCGGGGATTTTAAAGGAGCGGGATATACCAAGGGATATTGGCGAGCTTATTGGATATAGTCCACAGGAGCGCCTTAACAATTTTATACACGATATTGTGACACAGAGCAAAGGAACGAGCGATGTGCGTATGTCAGATGATGTGGAATTTGGGATGCGCAACTTAAGACAGTTTATGTATGATAGAGTGTATAGCAATTCTGTGGCAAAATGTGAAGAAATAAAAGCAATTTCGCTGATTAAGACATTGTATGAATATTATATGAAACATACCGATGCGCTGCCAAAATTTTTTGTGGAGTTGGGATTGCAGGGAGAGCCACGGGAGAAGGTAGTGTGTGATTATATTAGTTCCATGACAGACCGCTTTGCAATTTCCTTGTATGAGCAGCTATACATTCCAAAGTTTTGGATGCGATATTGAGTGCGGAGGGCTGCTATGAAATTGTGATAAAAGAAAGAGAGTTGGATATTAATGTATTATCCAGAGGAATTAGTCGAGGAAGTCAGACAAAAAAGTGATATTGTCGATGTGATTTCCAATTATGTATCACTGCAAAAAAAAGGCAGTAATTATATGTGTTGTTGTCCTTTTCACGGGGAAAAGACACCGTCTTTTTCTGTAAATCGCACACGACAAATATACAAGTGTTTTGGCTGTGGCGAGGGTGGAAATGTAATTACATTTGTCATG
>BLMC01000387.1 GCA_011959805.1 Lachnospiraceae bacterium
AAGAAATATCCCAATGGTATGCTTGAAAAGTTGGTTTTAGACAGAAATGCATCAATAGAAAACCGCCATATCTTCCGTGTGGCAGAGATTCTTGAATATAAGATCATTGTATCCCTACCAGTGGCAGAAAGTATGATTCGCAGACAGATGACAGGGATATCCTTTGAACCCATTCTATCAGATGCTGGAGGACTCCCGCCATTATAGGATATAAGCTGCTTATTGGTATCAGTGGCGGGAGTCAATCCACCATCTGATATGCCTCTGGCGGATTACAGAAGCGCGCAGAAGAATATTATCATGCTACGCATGATGCGCGCTTCGCAGCAAGAACGCCATCGGCGTTCTTGAATTTCAGATACAGGAAAGGAGGACGTTTTATGTCAGACCAAGAATATTTAGAATTAAATAGGATTCTAATTGATTTTCCATTGCCCTATGTGGCAGTTAAGGAACTACATATTTTAGAGACTGCGAATTGTCATAGTATTATGAATTTGCGATTAATCTCCAAAAAACAGCTTACTAAGACAGAGGTACTGCGTTATACCGATTCACCAATTACAGTGTATACCCCAGAAGGAGGCTGTATCTATGCTGGTATCTGTACCGAACTGTCTCTATACAGCCTCAATCAATATATGGAGATTGGTATCACTGCAAAGAGTTTTTCCTATCAGTCAGATATTAAGGCAGAAAATCGTACCTTTCAGAATCCTTCCAAACATTTAAGGGAAGTGGTGGACAGGGTACTTGGTTCTTATGGCTATGCAATTGATTTACAGAAGGACATTGCAATTCCAATTATGCTCTCACAAGAAGGGGAGACAGACTGGGCATTTGTTCGTAGGATTGCCAATCAGTTTGGCTATACAGTGTTTGTGGACAGCAAATCAAAAGGAAAACGGATCAGTATTGGCACTGTACCATTTTCCCAGGGAACATTAAATATGGGAGAACTGCCAACTCTGTCAAAAGATATTCATGCTTTTTGGTGTGCAAAGAATAATACAGCACCAGGGGCATCTGCATATGAATTTCTACAGCAGGGCTGTCAGACTGCGCTACTAACATTGGGTGTTGGTCATGCAGTTAGTGGAGGAGTAAGTCCACAGATTCTTGTAAAAAGTGAAATAACTGCACAGGGAGGATTACTAGTCAATGCTGTTACGGCTGCCTATCAAGACGGAGCTTATCCACCATCACCAAACACTGCAGGAAAAGTAGCAACTG
>BLMC01000388.1 GCA_011959805.1 Lachnospiraceae bacterium
GACTTATAATAGGAATAATTGTCTTTAAAATATTCTATATTTTTCTCAAAAAAATCGTATATCATATTTTCCCCTTTATCTTACAGTTAAAAATACCATAAATTAATAACTTTAAACTACCTTTTGGTAAATTATACCATAATCTACCAAAAAAGTATACAAAGAACCTGTTTGTTATTGTCTTACTCTTTGAACACCACTTTACAACTTATGCAAATGAAAGTATTGCTGTTGGATCCATTGTTTCAATGCTTTCATAAGTGCACTGGATTTTATTGCAGCAAACTCCACATATGGTATCCTAATGGAACAGCAAGATAAACAGTCTGCCAGTTTCTCCATACAGGAACACAGAGCATAAGGCTGACAAAGCAGTGTCCGTTAAGGTAGTTGGATCCATTGTGCGTAGCATGGTCGAAGAGTTTTGATACATGTTCAAACTTTTTTCCAAACTTAGATACCATGGTATCATCAATACAGAGAAAGACAGGCTGACTGCGTAGGATTTCTGGGATCAGTTTTAAAGCGACAGAAGCTGTAACATTCATAAACTTAGAGTAATCCGCTTTTGCATAAGAGCAGGCATAGTAAAACGCATTCAAAGATTTCTCTGTAATACCAGACAAAAAATGTCTATAGAGGAAACAAATGGAATGAGCGGATTCCATTGCTAAAATGGATAGCACTAATAGAAACAGTGTTTCAGCAGTTGGAGCGGAAAATGTATCAAAATAAATAGAAAAATATTGATGAAGTCTACCAATTAGGCTTTTGTTGTATAATGAATTATCGTACAGAATCACTTTCTTTCATAATGGTTGTCATAAACTCATTATACATCAGAAAGCTCTGTACGATATTTTTTTATAAAAAAACTTGTAAAGTAGTGTAGTATAGACTGCTCCCTTAAAAATTGGTTGACCTTCTTTCTTATAGTCCTCTATCAAATAAAATGGTGTATTATTGCTCTGCTTAACCACCACTACATCTATCTGCTTATCCACTATGGAAACAGTCTTAACACACACCTCTGGTATATCCACCAGCCCATAATGGCTTTTGTCGAAGCAGGTCAATCACGTTCTTGCTGATTTTTCCGATTTTCGTCATCCACTTCCAAAGCATTATACGTTTTATCCTCAACTCTAATTATAATATAACAATCCTTGTTGGCAGGACTATTTGTCATGCAGATAATATCATGTAGTAGCTCCGCCTTATTT
>BLMC01000389.1 GCA_011959805.1 Lachnospiraceae bacterium
AATTAAAATTATATTATTAGGAGGCTTTGCAAAATGAGACCAGAATGGAAAGATTTTGTAGGTGGCAAATGGGAAAGCGAAATCAACGTGCGCGACTTTATTCAGAAGAACTTCGCACCATATGAAGGCGATGAGGCTTTCTTAGCAGGACCTACACAGAACACAAAAGATTTATGGGACATGGTTCTTGACCTTCAGAAGAAGGAGAGAGAAGCCGGTGGTGTTCTTGATATGGACACAAAAGTTATCTCTACCATCACTTCTCATGGTCCAGGATACCTTGATAAGAGCAAGGAGACAATCGTTGGTTTCCAGACTGATAAGCCTTTCAAGCGTTCCCTACAGCCATATGGTGGTATTAGAATGGCAGAGAAAGCATGTTCAGACAATGGCTATGAAGTTGATCCTGAAGTTAGTGAATTCTTCTCTACACACAGAAAGACTCACAACGCAGGATGCTTTGACGCATACAATCAGGAAATGAGAGCATGCCGTTCCTCACATATTATCACAGGTCTTCCTGATGCATATGGCCGCGGCCGTATCATTGGCGACTATAGAAGAGTTGCACTCTATGGTATTGACAGACTTATTGAAGATAAGATGGCACAGAAGGATTCTACAGGCCGCGTGATGACAGATGATGTAATTCGCCTTCGCGAAGAGCTTTCAGAGCAGATGGTAGCGCTTAAGATGATGAAGGAAATGGCGGCTTCTTATGGCTGTGACATTTCTAAACCAGCTACAAATGTACAGGAAGCAATCCAAGCTACTTATTTTGGATACTTATGCGCTGTTAAGGAGCAGAATGGTGCTGCTATGTCACTTGGTCGTACTTCTACCTTCCTTGACTGCTATGCACAGAGAGACTTAAAGAACGGAACCTTTACAGAGGAGCAGATTCAGGAGTTTGTTGACCACTTTATTATGAAGCTTCGTCTAATTAAATTCGCACGTACACCAGAGTACAACCAGATCTTTGCTGGCGACCCAGTATGGGTAACTGAGTCTCTTGGCGGTGTTGGTGTAGACGGACGTCCTCTTGTAACAAAGATGTCTTTCCGTTATCTGAACACATTGACAAACCTTGGACCTAGCCCAGAACCAAACTTGACAGTTCTTTGGTCTACAAGACTTCCTGAGAATTGGAAAAGATACTGCGCTAAGATGTCTATCCAGACTTCTTCTATTCAGTATGAGAACGACGA
>BLMC01000390.1 GCA_011959805.1 Lachnospiraceae bacterium
ATGAAAATAGAATTATCTAATAAGGAGGTGCTCGTGTGGCAAAGCAAGAAGAAAGTGGTCAGTCATTAAATCAAATTAAAAAATCGACGAATGTTTTGTTCAATATTATCTTTTTAATATTGGCAGTAATGTGTGTGATTCCCTTGTTGTTTGTATTTTCAATATCGATTACAGACGAGGAAGCGCTTCGTGTTAGTGGATATCAACTGATTCCTTCGGCATTTTCTGGCTCGGCATATAAGTTTCTGTGGAATGAGCGTACAATGATTTTACGTGCAGCGTTTATGTCAATCCTTGTGACAGTTGTAGGTACAATCATTGCGATTGCGCTGGATACATCGATGGGATATGTTGTTTCAAGAAGGAACTTTAAACTTAAAAAACTATATACATGGCTAATTTTTATACCGATGGTATTTAATGGTGGTATGTTGGCGGGTTATGTGGTAGTAAATAATATTTTAGGTTTAAGCAATACAATATGGGCATTGATATTGCCACTGGCATGTTCATCCTTTAGCGTGACAATCTGCCGTACGTTCTTTAGAACAACAGTGCCAGATTCTATCGTAGAATCTGCGAAAATTGACGGCGCTGGACAGTTTAGAATCTGGACTCAGATTGTTATGCCAATCTCAAAGCCTGTTATCGCAACAATTGGTATGTTTGCGGCATTTGGATACTGGAATGACTGGTTCCAAGCTTCTCTGTATATTCAGGACAAAAATTTGCAGACATTGCAGTCATTGTTGAACAACATTCAGAAAAATATTGAGTACATCGCAAACAATCCTTATGGCGGTCTGTCTTTGCAGCAATATAAGTCTTCCATGCCAACTGAGAGTGTGCGAATGGCAATTGCGATTGTCATCATTGTACCGATTGCATGTACGTATCCGTTTTTCCAGAAGTATTTCATTTCCGGCCTAACGATTGGTTCGGTTAAGGAATAAAGCTTCACACAAGAAGAACACAAAATGTAGTGTTCTTCAACAGCAATGAAGTCAATAATAATATAAGGAGGAAATTATTATGAAGTTAAAAAAAGTATTGGCATCTGGTCTTGTAGCAGCAATGGTAACAGGAATGCTGACAGGCTGTGGCGGCGGTGGAGATACCGGGAACTCAAGCAGTTCAAACAACACAAGTAGTTCAAGCAGCAATACAACATCTTCGTCAAGCAACCAGGACAACTCAAACTC
>BLMC01000391.1 GCA_011959805.1 Lachnospiraceae bacterium
CTACTCGATTGTACATAGACACAGAAAATATGTTTTTAGATTGAAATTTCAAAATAGGTTGCGTTGTGCGTCAATGGACTACGCTTTTGATAATCAAATAGAATATAGGCGGGAAATTGTAGTTTTTTGGTACAATCTATAGCGCAATTGTTCCAAACAGCATATTGGAAGCACTCCACATGTGTCATACGCAAAAGCTGTGCAGAAGTATATCCGTGATAGTTTGTAAGACAGTTTGGGTACTGCGCTTCTTGGGCATAAAATTGGTTTAATTTCTGACGAGGAATTTTATTTTCAGGAGCAAAATCAGGTCTGGTTTTTAGATTCTCGCGCAAGTATAAATCAAAAATAAGCAGTTCGACAAAAAGGTCATGTTTGTCTGAAGCGACAGAACAAGCAAATTCTAATAAGATTTGGTATCGGTAGTTTCTTGATGGGATATTAACAAAATAGCCATTTGTCTGGTAGTAGTTTGCGAGTGCCTCAAACAGATGAAATGGCGTGGCAAATTCTTGTTGTAAAACCAAAAGCATGTGAGAAAATTGATTGGAATTATAGTATAATTCTGTCATTTCTTCAATCCCTTTTAATTTGAGCAAATCCTCATAACGAAGCCATTTCGTATAGAGAACCTCATAAGGAGGTTTTGCGTGATGCACAATACCATATTTTTCTGTAAGTTGTTCTATGGGAGAGCCTTTTAACACTTTTAGAAATCCAAGTTGTAATTGGTCCGGTGCCATTTTATATACATCATTAAAAGAATTGGCAAAGCTATCATAATCTTCGTAAGGAAGTCCAGCAATTAGGTCAAGATGTTGATGAATATTCTGAAAACTATGGATTTGTGCAGTGTTACGGCGTAGAGTTTCAATATTTGTGTGGCGATTGATAGCTTTTAAAGTTCTTTCATTTGTGGACTGTACTCCAATTTCAAGTTGAATCAGACCAGGACGCATACAACGCAGAATAGCCATATGCTTGTCCGTCAATAAATCTGCAGCAATCTCAAAGTGAAAGTTTGTGATGCCATTGTCATTTTCTAACAAATATTTCCAGATAGAAAAGGCATGTTCTTGATTCCAGTTAAAGGTACGGTCAACAAACTTTACCTGTGGTACTTTGTAGTCCAGAAGATATTGTAACTCTGATTTGATTGTGTTAATATCGCGCAGACGCACCGTTTTATCAATGGCAGA
>BLMC01000392.1 GCA_011959805.1 Lachnospiraceae bacterium
CAGCCTGATAATGGTGAGCAGGCACTGGAAATAACGGAGACGATGGTGCGCTCTGGCGCGATTGACATTGTGGTGGTTGACTCAGTGGCAGCACTTGTTCCAAAAGCTGAAATTGATGGAGATATGGGAGATTCCCATGTAGGACTTCAGGCACGTTTAATGTCGCAGGCACTTCGCAAACTCACAGCGGTAATCAGTAAGTCAAACTGTACTGTAGTATTTATAAATCAGCTTCGTGAGAAAGTTGGTGTAATGTTTGGAAATCCTGAGACAACAACCGGTGGGCGTGCATTAAAGTTTTATTCTTCTGTGCGTCTTGATGTAAGAAGGATAGAATCCTTGAAACAAAGTGGGGAAGTAACTGGAAATCGAACAAGAGTTAAAGTAGTCAAAAATAAGATTGCACCTCCTTTTAAGGAAGCAGAATTCGATATTATGTTCGGAGAAGGGATTTCTGTAGTGGGTGATATTCTTGATCTTGCTGCATCGCAGGGAATTGTCGTAAAGAGTGGTGCATGGTATGCTTATGATGGAAGTAAAATTGGTCAAGGGCGTGAAAATGCAAAACAATATCTGAAGGATAATCCTGAGAAATGTAAGGAAATTGAAATAAAAGTCCGCGAACATTTTGGATTACAGGAAGCAGGACAGGAAGAAGCATCTGCGCCTTCTGAGAAATCTGATAGCAAGAACAAATCAAAGTCTGCAAAATCAGAGGTAACAGAGGCAACAGAAACGACAACGACCGAATAACATAGGGACTTAAAAATGATAATCACGGATATTATAGAAGTGACAAGCACGAAAGCGAAAGTCTGTGTGGATAATGGAGTAAACTTTGTGCTATATAAAGGTGAAATTCAAAAGTTTGCTCTTGAAAAGGATGGAGGTATTTCAGAAGAACTTTACGACAAAATTTTAGAGGTATTGTCAAAGCGCGCAAAGCTTCGATGTATGAATTTGTTGAAGAGTAGAGATTATACAAAACATCAACTTGTGATGAAGCTTCGACAGGGAGGATACCCAGAGAGCGTTATTGACAGTGCAGTTGCGTATGTTACTTCGTTTGGATATATTGACGACCTCCGCTATACAAAATCTTATATTATGTCTGCTGGACAGACAAAAAGCAGAAAGCAGATTGAGAGAAATCTCTTGCAAAAAGGGATATCCAAGGAACAAATTAGTGAGGC
>BLMC01000393.1 GCA_011959805.1 Lachnospiraceae bacterium
AGCTCGGCTGTGATGGATATGCATTGTTTCGTTATCAGTGGCTTGAAAAAGACATCGCCACCAAAGAATTAAACCACTTAAAAAAATATTAGGTGCCATCGAGCCTATCATTACAAATTAAAAATATCCGTGTGCTGATTATCCAGTCAACACACGGATATTTTTAATTTCTAGTTGGGAAAAATCCAAACTTTTATGCAGTCTATTAGATTGGTTTATCAAATGCTTTAACTATTTTATTTTCTGCCATCAAAGCATTGTGTATATTTTTAATTCTTTCTGTCATCAATCTATCATTGATGGGATACCATAGGAAAATAAATAAAACGTACTGTTATTGGGGATAGAAATCATACCAGTTATGCAGAGCGTCTTGTATTTTATCTTCTATTTGATATGATGAGTACCAGGAGGAAGAAAGCTATGTCTCTGATCGGTCTGTATTGTGAAAACAACGAGCTTCTACTAGCAATTGAAACTGCATTTAACATTGCCCGCTTAAAAAACACAAACAGCGGCACATGCGAAATCTATCCATTACAGAACTTGTCAATGCTGACAGAGGTATGGATAATACAGCAAGAGCAGATTTCTTTTCTCATCGTATCCTGTAAAACGATTGACAAGACCTTTGCAATCGCCGAAACACTCTGGGAGAAAAATCCGGCTTTGTCTATTATTTGTGTAGTGGAGTATCCAGAAGAAGTTTTTGCCGCTCTCCCATACCCTTTTTTTCATGTTGTGCGAGAATTTAACCTAGAACAAGACCTAGGCGCAGTCCTTTGCAAAATTGAGCGGACAGGTTCCCTTCTGCCTCGCTGGTGTTCCTTTCAGGGAAAAAATGAGTTGATTCGCATCCTTTTAAAAGAAATTTTATATTTGGAAAGCAATCGCCACGAAATTATGATTCATACACAGAATTATACAGACCAAACAAGCTATCTTACGATTGAAACCCTGGCGCAATGTGAAGAAAAACTGCGTGCTTTTGGTTTTGCAAGAATCCACAAGAGCTACCTAGTTAATCTTTATCATGTGGCAAAGCTAGGAAAAGAATATCTTACTTTAGACTGCGGCAAACGACTCTACATTAGCCGATATCGTTACGCCGATATAAAACTACAGTTTGAAAATTATATCCGTCATCTGGATTTTTTATAAGGAGAAAAGACTATGG
>BLMC01000394.1 GCA_011959805.1 Lachnospiraceae bacterium
TGATAAACACCCCACAATAATCCTGTTGCAAATTGATGCATAACTGGATTTTCAACAAACAATGCTTTCCAATTTTTACTCTCCCATTGCCGTCCTGTGATAAGCGCTTGTTCTAAGCGTAGTTTTTGTGCTGAAATCACAGTTTTTAGCTGCTTTTTTAACTGTTTCCATGCGTCGTTTGCTGCCTTTGCCAGTTCTGTCTCATCTGTCTTTCCAGGTGCAGGTAAATTTTTTAGCTGTTTTCCATTTTCATCATATACTGCTAAGGAAAGCGTGGGTGTCAAGACTACTCTAAATTGGCGTTTTCCATAGTCAAATATACGTTCCATCTGTGTGTTAAAACCTAAATTTGGAACAATTCTATCTTCCATTTCTTCCCTTGTTATTCCAAGCTGTTCTGCGGCATAATCAAGCGCTTGGACTGCGGCGGCTTTTACTTGACGATTTTTAAATTTTCTTGAAATCTGGTCAACAAGAACTAGTGCTGTAGGTGATGAATTGAGTGCTAAAGCTTTTACTGCCTCCGCAGCCATTGCTCCACGTCCTTCTTTTGCCCAATCTTGAAGTTGCGCATATAGTTCTGTCACTATCGTCTCGCCACCATGAATCGAAGCGGCATATAACACCCACTTACGTTTTGCCTGCGCACCTTCATTTATCCAAAAGTGATATATTTCCTTAATGTAGCGTGCCAATTCCGCGGCATTGAGTTCTGCTGCCAGTCTTTGTGCCTCTTTGCTAATTCCAAGTGTTTTCATATCATTATAACTGATTAATATAGCGGCAAGATACTCCTCTGTTGCTTGTTCTTTATCTCTTTTATGTACTTTGGGAACGGACTCAAATGACAGCCAGGACAGTTTTCGTTTCCATGTACCAATTAAAATTTCATGTACTAGATTTTCTAGGGTTGATTCTGCTGTATTATTCTGACAAATCTCAACACCAATTGCATTTTGTATAATTGTGCGTATCTTTTTTGTCTTCTCATTTTCAAGTGACACGGAAAGCGCATTGTGATATTTTTCCACTCCCCAACAACACAAAACTTCTATTGCCATCTCACGTTCTGGGCCGCGTGGAGATTTGAGCATCGTAAGAATCTGCTCCTCACAATCAGGGTGTGCAACATAGATTGCTTGGAGTAACTCTCTTGCCTCCTTGCTATTTTC
>BLMC01000395.1 GCA_011959805.1 Lachnospiraceae bacterium
TTTTGCTGCCTTAGAACTATTTTTCACACTACCGCTCATATCAATTATCTAAATCTCACTCAATTAATTTTTACTTTTGCAGTTACAATTCTGACAGCACATCTAATATAGTTTATTACAATACAAATAAAAATAAACTGTTAGATTCGCTTGTCACTCTCTTATAAATACAAAAATGCTTGTGTCATCAGATGTTAAAATACAATAACACAACTTTTACAAATAAAAGCGCGCATTCAACCACACAGTTGAGATTATTTTGCAATATCACAACTCTAGATTTGACATACGAACAGTAAGATCTGTATAAATTCCAGCAGGAATTTCCTCAATAAAACTATACTCTCTCATGTCATCTTGATAAAAGTTATATACCATCACACGACTTTTATCTGCATCTACAATCCAATATTCACGCACTCCAGCGGCACGATATTTAAAAAGTTTTGTGGTATAGTCAATCCTGCGGCTCGCTGGAGAAACCACCTCAATAATCCAGTCTGGTGCACCATTGCAACCTCTCTCATCCAATTTGTTATCATCACAAATTATACAGATATCTGGCTCGACATAACTCTTATCATCTGCATCAATAAACACACCAAATGGGGTAATATCTACTTCACCTTTAAAATTATTTCTACGAATATGTTCTCGAATTGTCGCAAAAAGCTCTCCCACAATCCGTTGATGATTCCTTGTTGCAGGAGCCATATAATAAACCCTTCCATCAATAAGTTCAGCTCGTTGCCCATCTGGAAGATTATACACATCATTTATTGTATAAGTATTCAATTCTGTTAATGCCATTCTCATTCTCCTTATCTTTAATTTTTCATTCCATTATGTAGCTCTCTGACATATACTTGGCCTTCACTGTCAGAATATAGTTGCATACACTTATGCACACCTTCATGATTCCGCTTCGTGGAATCTCAAATTAAGCGTGAAACTTAGCGCTTAGAAGTACTTTTCACGCTCCCCCCATGATTCCGCTTCGCGGAATCTCAAATTAAAATGAAAAACGCTGTCCTTTGCGTTTTTCCTGTGTGAAACTTAATCGTTCTAAGGCAGTGTTTTTTGCTGCCTTAAAACTATTTTTCACACGAACTCCCATCTGCCCGCTTTGGCGGGCATACTAATCAGGGTAGGGGAC
>BLMC01000396.1 GCA_011959805.1 Lachnospiraceae bacterium
AAAAAGCGTACACTTCTCTCATAGCTGTCTTTGCTGTTCTCCCTTCTGTTGCTATGTTCTACCTGGATTTGTTACACCAGTTACGACGAAGGACTGTACTTAAATGGGATGTCTCCGTGGGACTACACCATCGAGGATGGCTCTGCGGCCTCCACTGTACAGCGGTATAACCCCAACAACCGGGCGATCACGGAACAGATCGTAGGCGATCTGCGAGAACGCAGTGAAGTTTTGGAAGTCAGTGTCCTGAAATCTAAAGAAGTGGTTCTGACGGCTTCTGACGAGCTGCGCCAGCGGATCGTGGACTTTTACAATGAACCTTATGATGAAACCATGACCCGCAGAGAAAGTCAGGCTGCCTACCCCGATTGGTGTGCCGGTTTGGACTGCCTGGAACAGACGGGCAGCTACTACGGCATAGTGATTGCATTGGAGGACGCCTACCTGCGGTATGTACTGGATAACTGTCCAGTTACCAGCGGTGATTTTGATGCAAAACAGTTTGCTGACGGGCGGTATGTTGTGGCTGCAGGCGCTTATACAGAGGGCGTGTCCTCGCCTGCCGTCGGAGAAACTGTGGAGCTGGGGGGAGAGCAGCTTACCGTGCTGGCTTCTGTTATGGGGGATACCTCATTTTTAAGCGGACGTAACAGTTTAGAGTCCAGCTTTCATCTGGCTTATTTTGTGCCGCTGTCCTTATTTGACCAGCTGTTCCCTGATGAGGGGATCCGTCAGCTGGCAGTCAACATTGATCGTAGCGGGCAGGAGGAATTTGAACACTACCTCAGCTCATATGAGCAGGGGGTGAATCGCGGGATCGGTGTTTGGATGCGCAGCGATTATCAGGAAGCTTTCCAGAGCGCCAGATTGAATAAATGTCTGCCCGAGCTGATCGTCGGGATTGTGTTGATGATCATTGGTCTTTTGAACTTTGCCAATATGCTGGTTACAAAGACGATGATCCGAAAAAAAGAATTTGCAGTCTATCAGAGTCTTGGTATGACAGGCAGACAGCTGCAATGGCTTTTGCTGACAGAGGGCTTGCTTCATGGGACTCTTTTGACCGTGATTTTGCTGCCAGTGACCTTCTTTGTGACCTGGTTTGGGATGCCGGCAGTTTTTTCACAGCTTAATACTTGGTGTATGACCTATCATT
>BLMC01000397.1 GCA_011959805.1 Lachnospiraceae bacterium
TGAGCGAAAAGATGATAAATGTTCGGAGTGTAATATACGTTTCTTTTGTATAGGGATGAAATGTGGCTATTTGAATTATTTAAAGACAGGAAAGATAAATATTCCATCTGATCTTACCTGTTTTCAGGAAAAAACCATATATAAAAATATTATTGCCATATTTGATATGTTTTTCAAATTAGATTCAAAACAATTACTTTTTTTTAAACCAGTATTTGAATTTGTTGATAGCAGGAAAATGGAGCTAAGCGAATATGGGAAAAAAATTAAAGAGATTGTATATAAATAATTTCTTTTGCAGAGTGATAGGAGATTATTCATTAAATAGCAAAAAGATAGTGATCTTATATATTGTTTTACTTTTGATAATATTGTCCAATGCAATAATTTCGGCGTTTCGTCCGCTTTATCAAGGAGAAATTGTAGATACAATTACTCAAATACATGAAAATGAAAAGGGAGATTATTTTCTCTGCCTGTTTATATTCTTAACATTACTATTATTAAACAATATATTTTCAAATTTTCAAATGTTTGTAGTTAAACTGATTTCAGAAGAAATAGCAATTCAGATGAGGCAGAATGTAGTTGAAAAATTAGGGAAAGTTGAGATTGGTTTTTTTCTAAAGACAGATTTTAGTCAAATGTTGCCTAAAATTGATAAAAATATAGAAGTAATAAAGCAATACGGAATAGCAAAAATTATTGTAATGATTTCAAATATAGTATTATTAGTGGTTGTTGTTCCGTATATGTTAATGCTTAACTGGATAGTTACAGTGTGCCTGTTATTGGTTTTTGTATTGACACCTATTTTTAATAAAATGTTTGGCAAATACATTGCACAGTATAGCGATGGGGTATTAAAAGATTATAAGAGTTTGATGAGTAATGTTAAAAGTATTTTTGAAAATTGGCTGGTTGTTAGAATTTTCAATTGTCGCGATTATACTACTGAAAAGTTTTATGTTTGTAGCAAACAGTATAAAAAATCTATCAACAAAAAGGACTTTTATTTATTACTGTATTCCGCAATTAATATAATTGTGCAGATTGCTACGTCAATAATCATATGGGGAATAGGTGGATATTTTGTATTAGTCGGGAAAATGTCTGTTGGTTCTATATTAGCATTTATGGGTTATCAATC
>BLMC01000398.1 GCA_011959805.1 Lachnospiraceae bacterium
GCCCGGCGCGCGAGTAGGGGAAAGATAAACTTTCCCCTACTCGATTGTATACAGCGCGCAAATAGAGAAAGAAGGCACTTCCTTACTCACTTAAAGTTTCGCTCTGTAGTGACAAATCTTCAAAGACACGAATATTGTTTTGAGATAAGGTTTTAATAATTTGAATTATTGTCTGAAAATCAGAGATTAAATCTTTAGAACAAGCATCTGCTTTGTTATAAATTTGTTCTAAATCACCATTATGTCCAGATTGGATTGTATTAATCATTTCGGTTCCATAGGAGTGTAATTTTTTATGTTTTCCGTCCAATGCATTCCAGATTTTTATAAGTTGTGGATTAACTGGCTTGAAAGCATAATAAAAATGACCAAGGCCACATTTCCGACAGTCCGTCTGTAAAATCTTTAGAGATTTAGTTTGTGCCATCTCCTTCAATGTATTTAACCATCTGTGGTGTGCCTCAATTGCACTGTTGAGACAGTTCAATAGAACTTGATTATCCAACATGTAAAATGTATCTTGAACCATAGTGCCAATAATTTTTGTTGATTCTTCCAAGTGTTCTTCTATTTCTTTTGATGGCTGTACCAATTTGGCAATTGAATTGCTAGAAAGAGCGAGGGACGCTATATTGTCTTGTAAGTTCTCACATTGGGTATTTGCATGTTGCGCTTGATAGTCCATCTCATGAATGGAACTGCTAATTTCCTCACTGACAGCAGCTAGAGAAGCGACAGAATCTGCAATGTGATCCATTCCTTTGCGATTGTTTCCAGTAATCTTCCAGACATTTTGAATATTGTTGTTAATATGTTCCAGTTCGTCGACGGTGCTGTCTACACTCTCAGAACTTTTGCGGGAGGCTTCTTGGATATTGGAAACAAGAGCTCCCATACGCCCAGTAAGCGCTTTGGCTTCTTCTGCGAGGTCACGAATTTCCTGTGCGACAACAGTAAATCCTCTGCCAGCATCTCCTGCCCTTGCAGCTTCTATCGAAGCATTTAGTGCCAAAAGATTAGTCTGAGCAGAAATAGAACTAATTGCAGAGATTGCTTTTGTCATATCATCAACAGTTTGAATTAAGCCTCCAATATCTGTTTTCATTGCCTGCGCAGTGGAGATGGCAGTAGTGGACAGATTAGAG
>BLMC01000399.1 GCA_011959805.1 Lachnospiraceae bacterium
GGTAACCTTTGGAACACCGCTTGCACCTCTAATACCAACTGCCATGCCATCATTGGCAACCTCGGAAGCATGGTCAATCTGTCTGTGAATCACAATTCCTTCAATAAACGGATTGGATGCAGCTAATTTATATGCATACTGCATTGCTGCTGCTTGAATATTTTGGTCTGTCGCCAAAGTTGGATTCATCGATGTAAATCCCATTTCAGAGATTAGAATATGACGTACATTTCCATTTGGAGCAAGTAAGAATGGCTGTGCCATATGGTTTGTTACCACCTCTAAATTAGTTGGATTTACCATTCTCGTATTATCGGAATGCACTACAAGATTCTTCATTCCTGAATATCCCGGAGGCAGATTCCAGAACTGGCAGTTAAACAGTGGAACTGGATGTGGATGAATGGACAATCCCCAATCAATATTGCCGGAAGCATTTATCGATTGTGCAAAGTTATCTAGCACATTTCTACCCGGATATGCATACTTGTTGGAATCTGTATGCATCCACCGCTGGTCAATATTGATAAACACTCTTGCCCCTGCATTCTGACTCTTAATTGCATTGTAGCAAAGACGAAATTCTTTTGCATAATACTCTGAAAATTCTTTTTCTCCAATGTCACCTGCATAATGCCACGGTGAATTGTTATTAATCTCATTTCCAATAATCCAAGTATGTATTGTACCATTCTTGCCAGAATATCTATCTGCAAGGAACGACATCAGCGCTTCAATCTTCTCCACGCCACCTTGTTCTGAAACGTTCATCGCATAACAATTCTTGCCTGGCACGCGCGCCAAAGGTGCAATTAAATCTGCTGTTGCTGCGTTGAAGGAATTCTTGATAACCATTACCACATTGCATCCTTCTTTGGCAAACTTCTGGCATACAATATCGTATTCTCCTACAACACCTGAGTTAAAACTGTAAGTTTTTCCGTTATAAGTATAGTTTGTACCGCCACCCATAAAGAAACGGCTAATGTCAAGCTCATAGGCAGCATAACCTGCGCCGAGTGCAGAGAGGTCTGTACTGTACTGCCAGTCTGCTGTCAGTCCTTTTTTGCTCCGAATCGGATAATCTGTTGTTTTGGAAGCAACAGACTCTGGATTTGTAATATAAGACTCGTTGCTAACTGGA
>BLMC01000400.1 GCA_011959805.1 Lachnospiraceae bacterium
GCCTTTTTATCCCGATATGCCTTTGCACTCATCAATGCGCTCGGCTCTGCCAACTGCCATTTCACATCTTCATCATACGCATGTATATTGCGCTCCATGACTTCCTTTGACTGTACCATTTTGTTGATTTCCTGCTGTAACTTTTTCTGCTGTTTCTCCAACTTTTCATTTTCGGATAACAGCTTTTCTTTATCCCCTGTCAGTGTTTCCGTCTGTTCTTTTAGAAAATGATTTGTAGCGGAAAGTTCTGATACTTCCTGTCGGATTGCTTCGCCCTCTTTCCGTATTTGCTCCGTTTCCCGTCCTGCCGCTATCTGCTGATAAAGAATGGAAGATAATTCCTCTTTACTGCCGGAGATTGTCTGTTCCAGCTCTGCAACCTCTTTTGCACGTTCCTTTTTCTCAAAATCCAAAACCGATAAATGCTTCTCACGTGTTCCCTTTTTCTCCCACTCAATATCATGCTTTAGCATAATCTCCGCAAGATGTTCTTTCTCTGCCGCTACCCACTGGTTACGTTCCGTTTCGCTCCTTGTGCCGCCTTTGAAGCCAAGTTCTGCCAGTGCCTTTTTTAATGACACCCTTGTTTCAAGCCCTCTCTTGCTTCCAGTCGTATAGGGTACGAAATCTATATGCAGATGCGGTGTGGCTTCGTCCATGTGGAGATAGGCAGAGAACACTCTCAATGTGGGATTGCGCCGCTGAAAGTCCTGCATATATTCATCAAGTATTTTCGCCGCAAGCTGTCCGTCCTCTGTCTTTGCCCCCATATCGTCCTTGTTGCCTATCTGCAAAATAATCTCATGGAATGGCTTCTCCTGTTTCCCGGAACAGATTTTCTCATAATAATCATTAATTATGCGGTCACTTCTGGTCTGCTTCTCGTTGTACCGGGCGAGTGCTTCATCAAATAATTCGTGGTATACGTCTTTGATATTTTCGTTGCAGTATTCTACGTTCAAACAACTCCGTTCCGGGTCAGTGTTCTTTGCGTGGAATTTTCTGCTGTTATGGTTGACAGAGCCTTTCCCTGTCATAACGCTGATAGTCCGCTTCAATCAATTTCCCTTTCTCCCTATCGGGTAATGAGCGCCGGATACGGCGCATAGCCTTTGTTACTTTCTGCGAAAGTAACGCAAA
>BLMC01000401.1 GCA_011959805.1 Lachnospiraceae bacterium
GGCATAATCGACAAGTGCATTTTCCCATAAGCCATATGCGGTTTTGGTCAAATGTACATAGCCATCACTACAACATTCTGCGGCAAGGTTTCCATTTCCATCAGAAATTGGAGTGGCAAGGTCAATATATCCCCAGCCATTTTCCGTAGCCATTTTTTGTAGAAGAAGATTGTATTGCGCAATATTTTCATTGTTCAAGGTTTTCTGTCCAAGATTTGGCAAGGTATAAGTTACACTGATTAGATGAATCTCAACATTGGGTGAAACCTCCAAAATTTTGTCAATCAGTAGTTTGTATTGGTCACGTGCACCTTCCAAGCCTAGAATACTTAAATCATTCATGCCAAGTAAGAGAAATACCCGCTGGCTGCCAATTAGTGGAATGGCATTCCACACTTGGTACTTTTTCCCGCGATACATAGGATGGACACTGTTAGCTGTGACAGGTTTTAGAGCGTTGAATACAGAGTAATTTCCGGCTGCCAAAAATTGGATATTATGTGCAAAAGTTTTTTGCTTTGCACAGTAGTTGCGAAAGCCTACCATAATAGAGTCGCCTATAAAAACAGAGCTGCCATAGTAGGCGGCAAGTTCTTCTTCGGTCATTGCATTGGTATCTGTGTTTTGGGGGTCCGCCGCTATCGATTCAGGCAGCGTTTCTAAAGTGGTCTGTGATTCTTCGGTTGGAGAATCTGCGGATTCTGGAATTTCTAAGGGGTCGTTTAACTGTGTTGCATAGACATATTTCATAGAATGTCCGCCTAATACAAGCATCGCTGCAAGGAATATACATAGCATCTTTCTTTTTTTCATAATATGTTCCTCAATTTATCATATGAATTTACAAAATGGGTTTATATAAAGATATTCTATCACTATTTTTCTATTCCTACAAGGTATTTTTTGGGGTTCCAAAAGGAATAAAAAACCAAAATCAATTGGCAATATTTTTGTTCATATTCTTATATCATTTTATTGAAAAAGATAGGAGCAGAAAATTTGGATATAAATTGATAAATTCACCAATTTGGCTTGTAAATCCCACTACTTTTATGAACAAGTCAACAGTAACTTGACCATAAGAACACTATCCGTTATACTAGGAAAAGATAAACAAACAAATCAGCG
>BLMC01000402.1 GCA_011959805.1 Lachnospiraceae bacterium
AGAAGGTATGGACAAACATTCTTTAAAATCGCAGGGCAAAGATAACAGTAAAATTTATTCTTACTCTGATAGAAAGAATCTAATTGACCTTAGTTCTAACTTTGCAAACTGGCTCAAAATAAACTTCCCAGAAATCAAACAACTGTATGAAATAGATTCAAGCCATATACAAGAGTTTTTGAGTTTAAAATCAAGTGACTGCAGCCAAAAGACTTTAGAACAATATCAAAGCCGTTTCAGAAAATTAGAAGTATTAGCAAACTCTACATATAACATTAATGTTAATTATCATAATGTTGTTACACCGCTTTCAAGCCGAAATGGTGGGGGTAAAATTAGAAATGCTATGCTTTCTACGGATAACTATAATAAACTCTTAAAATCAACAAATACGAACTTCCGTAAGGCTCTTACTCTTAGCTTTCATTTCGGGTTAAGGGCTGCGGAGTGTGCAAAACTTCGTTATGAAGATATATCTGCAAAAGGTATTAAAATCATTGACAGCAAGGGAAAAAGGAATCGGTTCATACCTGCAGAAAACAATCAGCAGAAGAAGGTTATTGAAGATTTTTTAAATAAAACTGGCCGTGTCTGCCCTATTCAGACGGGCTCGTTACAACAGGCCTTTAACCGTGAAAAGAAGAAACAAGGAATAGTTATTTCTAATGGGGATTTTCACACCGCAAGAAAGGCATATGCGACAGGTAAATACAAGGAGTATCGGGAACAGGGGCAAACCGTCCAACAAGCCCTAAATACTGTAAGTCACCGATTAGGCCATGGGAACAATAGAAATGACCTAATGAAACAATATATATGCTGTCCTCTCAAATAATTTTGATCGTGCAGTTTTCGGGTTGATTTTTTATTATCTGTAGTTAAAATAATATAAAATCCAAAACGGATAGGAAAGGAATTATGACAATGAAATTAAAAATTTGCGAAATCTGTCAAGGAACTAAGTTTCTTACAGAGGACAAAATTAAAGAGGCTGTTTGCAAAAGAGGTATTAAAAAATTTGCTTACATACTGCACGATAAAGACACTTATACAAAGGATGATGAAAAGAAAAACCCTGAACACAAAGCAGGCACTTTAAAAGAACCTCATTGGCATATTTGCTTGC
>BLMC01000403.1 GCA_011959805.1 Lachnospiraceae bacterium
ATATAAAGAATAACAAAATCACTGTTTGCCTTTGCTTGCGCAATCACTTCCAATAATGCTGCCGGGTCCATGCACCGAAGAACACCTGCGTTTGTCAGAGTGGCTTCCTTCGTGTCTGGCACTGCATTTCGCTCAATTTGGGTTGCACTCACAACTGCAATCTTCATTCCATTTGCAATTACATAAACTGGTTTTTTTGCCTCGTCAATGTTTCTACCTGCACCCACATAAGGTATTCCGGCCTCCTCAAGCGTAGAAAATGTGTCCAGAAGTGCCTCTTCGCCATAATCATAAGCATGATTATTCGCTAATGATACAAGATCCACCCCAAGTTGTGCATACATCTCTATATTGGAAGGATTGGCTCGAAATGTGAATGTTTTTCCTTCTGTTGGCGTTCCTCGTGTAGAAAAAGGAAACTCATTGTTAAGCATAAACACATCTGCACTGCGCATTCGCTCCAACAAAGCTGCAGAAAAAGTATCATTAATATCACTTCCTCTACTCCTGTATCGAAACATCATGGCATACTCATCATCCAGCAAAATATCACCTGCAAACGCAAATGTAACACGCTCGCGCTCTGCGCAGTTCACCATAAGAACATTTTCCCCCTTGGAAACTGCTTCACTATAGAGTCGTTCGTTCTCCGCTTGCAATATATCCACTTCCTCAGACGATATCTGTTCTGATACTTCCGTCTCCACGTCTGTAGTATCTAACACTGCGCTTTCATTTGTATCTGTGTCGTCTGCAATTTGTCCTTGCCCCCCAAAATCCACAATGGTTAAAGATTCTTCCTCCACATCTCCTGCTGTGGAGTACGCAATCATCCCAAGACCTCCCACTGTTAGAACAAGCATTAACGATATCATAAACACACGAAGGTTACTTCTTCTGCGTTTTCTTTTTCTAGTCTTCTTACTAGTCAACTACTCACCTCATAATCGAGCGTGGAAGATTTCTTCCACCTATCCACACCGGGCACTTGTCAGCTTTGCTGGCACAATTCCTATAAGTGCCCATATGCACAAAAGACCCCGCTTTTATTCAAAACGAGGTCTCAAATCATCTATATTTTGATTAGAACTTAGCAACACTTACCTTTACGCCTGGTCCCATT
>BLMC01000404.1 GCA_011959805.1 Lachnospiraceae bacterium
AATCATGCAGAAAGTGGCGGCAAAGCATGGACTTGTATGTCTGCTTCATGAAAAGCCATTTGCCGGAGTAAACGGCAGTGGAAAACATAATAACTGGTCCCTTGCGACGGATAACGGCGTGAATCTGTTATCACCGGGAGAGACGCCGTATGAAAATGCACAGTTTTTAATATTCCTGTGCGCAGTAATCAAAGCGGTAGACGATTATCAGGATTTGCTTCGTCTGTCTGTTGCGACAGCAGGAAATGACCACAGGCTCGGTGCCAATGAAGCGCCTCCGGCAGTGGTATCGATTTTCCTTGGAGATGAATTAAATGCGGTATTGGAAGCGATTGAAACAGACACTCCATATGAAGGGACGAAAAAGGCACAGATGAAGCTCGGTGTGGATGTGCTCCCGAAATTCAACCGTGATACGACAGACCGCAACCGCACATCACCGTTTGCATTTACCGGAAATAAATTTGAGTTTCGTATGCTGGGATCTTCTAACAGCATTGCATGTGCAAATATGATGCTGAACAGCGCCGTTGCAGAAAGCCTGAAGATCTATGCGGACAGGCTGGAAAAAGCAGAGAACTTTGAAGAAGCATTACATGAAATGATCCGAAAAACGATCAAAGACCATAAGCATATCATTTTCAACGGCAATGGTTATGATGATACATGGATTAAGGAAGCGACGGAAAAGAGAGGACTTCTCAACTACCGCACCACACCGGATTGTATGCCGCATCTGCTGGATGAAAAAAATGTACAGATGTTGACAGGGCATAAGGTATTTTCTGAAGCTGAGCTGAAATCAAGATGTGAGATCATGCTGGAAAACTATTGCAAGACTGTACTGATTGAAGCAAATACCATGATTGATATGGCAAAGACAGAGATTGCTCCGGCGGTAAGCGCATATGTACTGGAACTTGCAAATACAGCAGCAGCGAAAAAAGCAGTGGATGCCTCTATTCCTTGTAGCTATGAAGTGGAACTGTTAAAGAAACTGGCAAGACTGGAAGAACAGATTGCGGTCAAAGCCGATGAATTGGAAGAAACAGTGATGAAGCTGCAGGATGCCGGGGACATTGAAGTAGAATCTTATAGG
>BLMC01000405.1 GCA_011959805.1 Lachnospiraceae bacterium
ACCACAAAGCAGGTATTTTGGTGCTGGCTTAGCAAGTCTATGGTGTGGATGTAAAAGTGATTATTATATGTGATATGAGATATGAAATAACTCCTGTCTTTATAGGGTAAGCAACTTATTTGTATCGTGGCGAGATGCAATCCCCCATCTGATATGCTTTTGGCGGATTGCAGAAGAATGTATCATACTGCGTATAATGCGCGCTTTGCAGCAAGAACATCAATGGCGTTTTTGAATGAGAAGTGACTTATAATAACACATTGTATAAAATAGATAAGTATTTTATAATAAATGATATCAATTTGAAGGCTAACAAGATGAAAGGAAGATAGGAGCTAACAAAGGCAGCATGGAGGATTAAAATGGAATTGACAAATGAACAACGAAAATATCTTGGATTAGAAATTATCGAGCCAACTTGGGAGCGTGTTGAAATTCCAAGTAATTGTGTAAAACCTGAACAATCAACAGGAAAAGATATTTTATTTTTTGATGGAGATATTCTCCGAAAAGTTATTTGGTTAAATAACAATGGATATTTTACTGAAAACTCTTATAAACTTCGCACACAGGACAATCGCACAAAAATTGCACCAATTACAAAAAGAGGGAAACCGAAACGCTTAAACGGTGTTAACATTCAGCGTTGTACCCCTTATGGAATGTATTTTGAGTATAATGGAGGAATCTTAATAGCAAATTATACAACACAACAAACTTATTATTCTTCGGCTTTTGCAGGGGTTCCATTTATGGAACAGAAAGCGCTTGAGAAGTTTCTTGACAAGTGGATTGACGATACAACCAAAGAGGATTTAGATGAGATTCAAACGTTTGCACATACAAAACGTTGCCATTGTAATTATAAAGAAGGGGATTTTTTCCGTTTCAAATATGACCGTAGAAATTACGGTTATGGACGGATTTTATTGGATGTACAAAAGTTTGTGAAGGGTGGAGGAAATTTTTGGAATATTCTTATGGGGAAAGCACTTTGTGTTTCTGTCTATCATATCATTACAGAAGACGCAAACATGTGTATTGAAGATTTGCAAAGATTCCAAAGCTGTCCGTCTACATATATAATGGACAATCGGT
>BLMC01000406.1 GCA_011959805.1 Lachnospiraceae bacterium
GTGGATTGCAGATAGTTGGAAGGATTATAAGGTTATTGATACTTCCGCAGGCGAAAAACTTGAACGTTGGGGAGATTATATATTAATACGACCTGACCCACAGGTTCTCTGGAGCACCCCCAAAAAAGACTCCTGTTGGAAAAAACCAAACGGTCATTATCACAGAAGTTCTAAAGGCGGAGGAGAATGGGAATTTTTTAAACTACCACAAGAATGGAGTATCTCCTACGCTGGTATAAATCACTTGAATCTCACATTTCATCTTAAGCCCTTCAGTTTTAAACATACAGGGCTTTTTCCTGAGCAAGCAGTCAACTGGGATTGGTTTTCTTCTATTATAAAGAGAAGCCAAGTCCAAAATCCAGAACGCACAATCAAGGTACTCAATCTTTTTGCCTATACAGGAGGTGCTACATTGAGCGCTGCTGCTGCAGGTGCACATGTCACACATGTAGACGCTTCCAAGGGTATGGTTGGCTGGGCTAAAGAAAATGCCGCCTCCTCAGGACTTTCAAATGCGCCTATTCGCTGGCTTGTAGATGACTGTGTAAAATTTGTAGAACGTGAAATTCGACGCGGCAATACCTATGATGCAGTGATTATGGACCCGCCTTCTTATGGAAGAGGTCCCAAAGGAGAAATCTGGAAGATTGAGGACTCTATCTATCCATTTCTCGAACTAACAACAAAAGTATTAACTGAAAATCCGTTGTTCTTTTTAATCAATTCTTACACAACAGGATTGCAACCTGCAGTGTTGACTTATATGCTTGAAACTGCACTAACTTCCAAATTTGGCGGTCGTGTAGAATCCTCTGAAATTGGTTTGCCAGTCTCCTCCAATGGACTTGTACTCCCCTGCGGTGCCAGTGGACGTTGGATTGCAAACTAAAGCACGATTCAAAGGTTATTGCTCTACTTCACTATACGCTCCGCATTCTAGCGCTCTATTTTCTTTACCTGCGTCTGTGTATTCGCGTAAAGAAGATTTATCTCCCCCTACTTGTGCGCTGGACGCCTGTCAGCTTCTACTGACATTTTTCTTTTGATGCTTATATGCATTCAAATAGAGAAATTTTATCTTCCCCTACTCGCGC
>BLMC01000407.1 GCA_011959805.1 Lachnospiraceae bacterium
CAAGATTGACCAAATTCTGAAACTGCGTCACTTGCTCCTTTAAGTCAACAATTGCCATCTCAAGTCTGTGAGCTTCCTCCGGCATAGTTTGTTCCCGAAAACGTTTGGCCTGCGCTTTGCAGTCTTTCTCAATCTTGCGAAAACCTTCATCCAACACAGACTTTGGTAGTATCAGTTCTGCTGCCGGATAAATCGTCACCTGAGTCATATTTTCCTCGATAGAACGCTGACTTAGCACATCAAACGACCGTATCGACTCAACCATATCTCCCCACAACTCAATGCGAACAGGATTCTCTGATGTCAAATCAAAAATATCAACAATGCCACCGCGAATAGAAAACTGCCCTGGTATTTCCACCTGATAATTTTTCTCATATCCCATTGCCACAAGCTTTCGCGCAAGCGCCTGCTCCTCGACTACACTGTCTTTGTCAATGCAAATAATATTGTCCTCAATCACCGACAAAGGCAATTGATGCGCCATCAAAGCAGAAAAAGTTGTGATAATTGTAACTGACTTCCCCTCCAGAATTCTGCGCTGTACTTCAATACGTTCTTTTGTAAGTTGATTACTATGCACATCTGCCTGATAAAAAATCAAGTCCTTCGCTGGATAAAAATAAGACTCGCGACAATACAGACGACAATCCTCAAGAAGTTCACGCGCCTTCATATCACTGTAAGTCACAATCAACTTTAAATCAAATTCTTTATCCAGGCCAAATATCATATGAAGCTTCTGTGAATCCACACAACCACTAATACTTACTTTGCCGTCTTTTTTATCCAGTGCCTTTGTAATCTCTTCGTATTCGCCAAGCTCTCTAAACGGTGCCAATAATGTGTTCATATCTACTCACCTTTTGACTTTTTATTATATTCATTCATTGCTACGTCAACCTTGTCCTCCAACATTAGGTTTATCGCCCCATCCACTTTATAAAGACTCTCCTTCATCACTTCCAGCTCTTGTTTACTAAAATGTCCTAATACATAATCTGCCAAGTCATATCCCTTTGGTTTTTCACCCACACCAATCTTAATCCGTAAAAAAGTATCATCGCCAAGATTAGCAATAATATTTTTAATG
>BLMC01000408.1 GCA_011959805.1 Lachnospiraceae bacterium
CAGCCTACCGATTTTGCAGACACGATTTTGTTTTGTCATTCATTCCACCTTCCCTACTTCCATAATTAATATTCATTTTACAGTCTACCATACAATCGCCAAAATGTGAATTGTTTTCCGCAAATTTATTCATTACTGTTTGTGTTCTATTTAATTTGGCAAGCCTTAATAGGATTACAATCAATCCAAGAAAAGGACACCGTAACAATAGGCTCTCCCTCATCAGCCCATTGTTACAGTGTCCTTTTCTTCCATATGAAAGGAATTCTATTCCTCTTCCTCCACGAAATCTGTGTGGAACATCAACAAAAACTCTGCTCCATTTCTAATTGTGAGCTTCATTACAACGCCTTTGCCGTCCACTGATATCTTCGCGTTTACTTTTTTTACCGTGTCTAGGTTCAACTGAACTGTTGTAAACATATCATCACTCATCAGGCACATTACTCTGCCAACTACTTTCACTTCTGAGCAGATTACTGAAAGTGACATGTTTAAGCCAGTCCCGTCTGTCACATCCTCTATCGTTGATAGTGCGATTGGAATATTTTTTACGTCCATCAATACTGAAATCAAACTATCAGCGTCATTGACAAGCAGCAGACGGTTGCGCATAACCTCCAGATAATTCGTCCAGTTCTGCATTCCATCCATACTCTGGCCTCCTTTGTATTACTGTGTTACTCCCCTTTAACTGAGTTCTTGCAAAATACACGGCCTTTGTTTATACTTTTATTATACTTTTTTCATAAAAATGTGTCAACAGCTAATTTGTGTTCTTTTTTTCAGAATATTTTCATAAATTTATCAATGTTCAACAAAAACTCCATTTTTTTCTTTGTATCTGGATGGATTAAGCATAACTGATATGCCAAAAGCGCTGTATTATGAATCGAAAATTCTTTCGATAAGTCCTTTGTCTGCGCAGAACCATATTTAAAATCACCCAACAGTGGAAAACCCGCATGTGCCATCTGCACCCGAATCTGATGATGTCTTCCGGTGAACAATTCGATTTCAATAAGAGAGAGCTTATCGTTGTGCGCCAAAAGCTTCCACTGAAGCGATGCCTTTTTCGCCCCCTG
>BLMC01000409.1 GCA_011959805.1 Lachnospiraceae bacterium
ATGATACATCTGCTATTGACTGTGCTAGTTTATGATTCTTTATCATATTTTTTACTTGTAAATCTTCTAAGCAAATGATGTCATTATTTTTGACAATTTTACTGGATAATTTCTGTAAGAAATCTTTTCTTTGGTTCGTTATATGCTCTTGAAGCCTTGCCACTTTTATCCTTGCTTTATTACGATTGGAACTGCCTTTTGTTTTTCGAGACAATTCTTTTTGTAATTTTGCAAGTTTCTTCAAAGACTTCTTGAGATATTTTGGATTCGCAGTCTTATCTTTATTAGAATCAATACAGAACTCTTTAATCCCTAAATCAATCCCTATTACGTTGCCAGTTTTCTCAAATGGTTTCATATCTACATCAGTACAACATAATGATACATAATATTTTCCACTTGGTTCCTGCGATACGGTTGCATTAAGAATCTTTCCTTGTGGTAGGAACCTATTTTTTGTTTTCACCTTTCCTAACTTTGGAAGCTTAATATACTTGTCACAATACTGGATATTTCCATTAACACATTTTGACTTATAAGAAAATCGGTACGTTTTCTTGGACTTAAACTTAGGATAACCAGCATGTTCTTTGAAAAACTTCTGATAAGCTAAGTCCAAATCTTTCAGTGATGACTGAAGAGCAGTGGAATCAACTTCTTTTAACCATTCTAATTCTGATTTCAATTGTTTCATATCATTTGCACATTGGATATAGGAAAATGTTTCCTTATTTTCTTCGTACATCTTTATGCGTTTTGCAAGATATGTGTTATATACAAAACGGCAGCATCCAAATGTCTTTGCAAGTATTTCTTTCTACTTTTTATTCGGGTATATTCGATACCTATAAGTCTTTTCCACTGTCTTCACCTCACTTTTTTTCTGCTTTTGAATATATTCTCTAATTTGTTCTTCTGTATTTTCTGATACAGTCGCTACAAAATAACTGGGATTCCATAGATGTCCACTCCATAATTTCTTTTTTAATTCTTCTCCATATTCTTTTATGAGCAGCCTGGCAGATACGCCTTTTAATGCTTTTATCATATCTGGAATGTAATGCTGTGGGGAACAATTTATAA
>BLMC01000410.1 GCA_011959805.1 Lachnospiraceae bacterium
GATAAATCGGTTTGATGACAAATTTCACTTGGGTGCCCGTGTGCATAAAAAATGTGTGATAAGACAAAAGCAAACAAATTTTCCAAATCTATGTTTGTTTTATCTTATCACACATCTGTTCTGAATGCAATAATTTTTTAGATTATTCTATCTTCTGTATCACCAACAATTCCTTGTCATCACTGACTAAATACAATGTTTCTTTATCCGCTTCTATACAGACACGATAAAAAACTTCATCTTCATAAAAGGAAGGATATTTTTCCATTGCCGAAAGGTCAATCTGCCGCTGTGCCAATTGGTCCAGATTCTCAAATTCGCAAAATTCCCAACCATCTTCCTCTAAAATATTCTGCGCTGTCGAATATTGCACTCCTGACAACATATCACAGACAATCCCGCCAAGAAATTCTGATATCGTATTGGTCAACAGTTTCCAATCTTTAATGGAGCCTGCTTCGTGCAAATAATATACAGGTGGATTCTCCTTCTCCAAATCCGTTTCACAGATGCCATAGTCCACAACTCCCGCGGCATAATCACTACCAATTTGTAAATAGTTAGGAACATACTCTTTCCACTGTTCTCTAGGAATCTTTGAAAGTTGATAGTGTTCCTCATCTTCATACTCCTCTGGCGATTCTTCCCAATATTCTTTGTCATCCTCAATCCACTGCTCAATATCCTCATATGAAAAATAAGGAAAACCGCAGTCTGCTGCCCATATGTCCGCTGTCTCAAACAGCGGGTGGTCACTTGCCAAACACAGAAATTCATCTAACATCGGCGGAAGCTTTTGATGGTACTCCTCCTCAAAAATTTCCATCCTTGATTTATCAATTGGCCAATTGATTTGACAATTGTCTCGTTGTTCTTTTCGTTCTTCCTTGCTAACGGGTTTTGTACATCCAAGCATCTTTATAATATCTACTGCCGATACATTGTATTGAATTGCCATATGTTTTCTCTCCTTTACTAAATAATATGATACCAGGGTCAAAAGGTCAAGAAATCCGACGCAAGCTTGCTTGCAAGAGGATTTTTGAACTTGGGACCCGCAAAAACACCGAAAA
>BLMC01000411.1 GCA_011959805.1 Lachnospiraceae bacterium
CAACTTTCGCTGCACATTGCCTTTCCGCGTCCGTGTACATAAAAAAGGAAGGCTTTTTAACGACGCCTTCCTTTTTTATTCGCACGCTGATACCAACGAGCACTTCTTCTTGCCTCTCTCCTTGCTGCGCGGGCCTCCCTCCTGCGGCTACGCAACCGTCTACTACTTTGGCCCCTAGGCGAGAAACTATAACTTTTCAAAATCGATATGACAAAGAGTATCAGCAGTATTAAACCAACTGCAATAATAATTCCAAGAATAATTGTTTTTACATCAATATAGATAATATTTGTGCTTTCCTTGGGTTTATCAGATATCTTTTTGGATTCTATCATCTCTCCCTCGGAAGTATCTGGTTCAGGAATAGGCTCATAAACTGGGCTGTTAGAACTAAAACGAAACGTAGGTACACTGGACTTATAAAATACTAAATTACAATCTCCTATAGGAACATCAGAATAAGTGTAATGAATAGAAGCAATAACATTGGTATCTGACGATTGATCCGCATAAGTCAATGTGGGTACCGCATCTGAAAATTCTGCTGTGTTTGGCAATATGACATACGTGTCATTTTCTATCGAAATCAATGGTGTCGAATCACCAAAAAGTTCATGTTCTGTGTCAAAAAAATCTATGGTGTCAATATTATATTTGGTCTCATTATCTCGAATGGATACACGCTTAAAATTCTCAAATCCATACTGAAATAACGTCACTGTATCCTCAAATTGATAAGGAGTTTCCTCCGAAAAAACAACGCACACAAGTTTCATTCCATTCTTTTCCGCAGCGGAGACCAATGTCTGGCGAGATTGTGAGACAAATCCAGTTTTACTGCCAAGTAAATATTGATATGCATACGGCTTTCCCTTATATAATTGATTTTTAGAAGAAATCCATACATCCTCCTCATCATCTGGCTTCAGTCGAAAATGATAACTTGTCGTTGAAGACATTTTGCATAACAAGTCATTTGCAAAAAATTCACATCCAATCAATGCAAGGTCATAAGCGCTTGTATAATGATTCTCATCAAAAAGCCCATTACAGTTTACAAAATTACTGTCCAT
>BLMC01000412.1 GCA_011959805.1 Lachnospiraceae bacterium
ATGGATATACTGTCTACAAATATTATAATGGTGCGGATGCGATAAATTGTATTGAGCAGATAAAGCTTGACTTGGCGATCTTGGATATTATGTTGCCAGATATCGACGGTTATCATATCTGTCAGAAAATTAGACAAAAGTTTTTTTATCCAGTTATTATGCTTACAGCTAAAGTTGAGGATGGGGATAAAATTATGGGGCTAACACTTGGTGCTGACGATTATATTACAAAACCGTTTAACCCGTTAGAGGTAGTGGCAAGAGTCAAGACACAGCTACGACGATATACGAAATATAATATTGGAAAAAGTACAGCATTAACACAGAAAGAAATGGACATTAGAGGGTTATATATTTCAAAAGAAAATCATAAATGTACACTAAATGGAAAAACATTGACATTGACACCAATTGAGTTTGAAATACTGTGGTATTTGTGCAATAGACATGGTACAGTTGTTTCTTCGGAAGAATTGTTTGAGGCAGTCTGGGGAGAAAAGTATCTCGACAACAACAATACAGTTATGACGCATATCGCAAGGCTGCGTGAGAAAATGAAAGAACCTGCGCGGCGTCCTAAATATATTAGGACAATCTGGGGAGTGGGGTATACGATTGAGTAACAAATTTCGGTTTCCGCGATGGATTAAAATAAAAAAAGAGAAAGATAATAGCTACCAACAATTAAAAACGAAGCTTTTTTTCGTTTCGGTCATCACAATGTTTCTTTCTATCATCGGTATTTATGCATTGTATGATTTTGTCTTTTTTGGACGATTTGCAGACTTTGTAGTAGGATTTTTACGCCGCTTTATTTATATTGGACAGAAGGATGCATACCACAAAGCATTGGAGACATATCGGCGTGTGGTGCGAAATTACATGGAATGGTATTTTATGGGTGGTATTTTTCTTTTGTTTATGATTGCCCAAATGATTTATCTCAATAGTTTTATTAAATATTTTAAAGAAATTAATCGCGGTATTGATTCATTAGTTACAGAAAATACAGGAGATGTTATTCTTTCACAAGAATTGGCCGTGACAGAGCGGAAAATTAAT
>BLMC01000413.1 GCA_011959805.1 Lachnospiraceae bacterium
AGAACAGACTGTAGATGAAGAAGAGATTTGGAAAGGCCTTGCAAAAGCGATACAGGAGGCGGCTGAGGGGTTAGTACAGACACGTATTCGAGAGGGAAAAAATCTGGCGCAAGATTTGATTGGCAAGTTGGATGGAATGCTGGAGCATGTTGCATTTATTGAGGAGCGTTCCTCACAGATTATCGATGAGTACAGAAAAAAACTTACAGAGCGTGTACATGAGTTGTTGGGGGATGCAACAATTGATGAGACAAGGATTCTAACAGAGGTTACTATTTTTGCTGACAAGGTATGTGTCGATGAAGAGTTAGTGCGTCTAAGAAGTCATATAGAGACGATGAAGCAATCCCTTATAGAGGGAGGTAGTATTGGAAGAAAATTGGATTTTATTGCGCAGGAGATGAACAGAGAGGCGAATACTATTCTTTCCAAGGCAAATGACCTTACCGTTTCCAATCGCGGAATCGATTTGAAGACAGAAATTGAGAAAGTAAGAGAACAGATACAAAATATTGAGTGATTTACAATGAGGTAACAGGTGAATAGACTGATTCATATAGGTTTTGGAAATATTGTCAACACATCAAAGATTATAGCAATTGTTTGTCCTGACTCGGCTCCTGTAAAAAGATTGGTGCAGAAGGCGAAAGAGAATGGCACAGTGATAGATGCCACTCAGGGCAGGAAGACCAAATCGGTTTTGGTGATGGAGAGTAGTCAGATTGTTTTGTCTGCACTTCTTCCTGAGACGATTGCAGGAAGAGCGCAAGGAGTATTGGCAGACGAGGAAGCTAACGAGACACAGAAATAATAAAATATTTGGAAAAAGTGAGGAAAAAGTTATGTTACATCCGTCTTACACAGATTTAATGAAGGTAGTGAACAACGAGGTAGAGCCAGGGGAGGCTCCAGTTGTCAATAGTCGTTATTCGATTGTGATGGCGACTTCAAGGCGTGCGCGACAAATTATTGCTGGTGAGGAGCCCCTTGTAAACACGAAGCAGACAAAACCGCTTTCAATTGCCATCGAAGAATTAAACGAGGGTAAGATTAAAATT
>BLMC01000414.1 GCA_011959805.1 Lachnospiraceae bacterium
ATGTATGATTCTCAAAACAAGGAAATGTATCCCGAAACAGCGAGTGATTTTGAGTTTCTTCAGGAAAAAATAAAGGAACGGCCAATCAATAAAAAGAAACTTTTTAGAAGAATGGTGATTACGGCCTCTCTTGCAGTGCTGTTTGGGCTGTTGGCGTGTCTATCGTTTCTACTATTAGAGCCAATCCTTAATAACTGGCTATATCCTGAGGAGCAGCCAGGTATTGTGACCTTTCCACAAGAGCAAGATGAGATGCGACCAGAGGATATGCTGACAGAGGGAACAACAATCAGCCAAGAGGAGAGCAAGGAGCAAGAGACAAAAGTGCCAGCCAGTACGTCGGAGGAAAAAAAAGACGAGGCGCAAAGTATCATAGAATCTGAGGAGCCAAAGTCTTTGGTTGAAGAACAAAATAGCAAAGAATCATCTTCTACAGAGGATGATTTCAGAAAAGAAAATACTACGGAAGGAGGTTCTAGGGAAGATGATATTATAGAAGGAGATTCGATAGAAAAGGAGGAAAATCTTGACAAAAGTCAAAGCCAAGAACGACAAGAAGAACCTTCTGCGGAGGAAACAATGCCTCTCGAACCGCTAAAACCATATCAGACACAGTACGAGGAACTTTACAAAGTATATCGTGAGGTAGAATCGAGTATGGTGACAGTGACAGCAGTACATTCGGATGTAGATTGGTTTAACAATACCTATCAGAGTGAGGGAATGACTGCAGGAGTGATTATTGCAAATAATAATCGAGAGCTTTTGATTCTTAGCAGAAAATCTTCACTCAATGGCGCGGAGACAATTCGCATTAGCTTCTGTGATGGAATGGAGGCCGATGCAGTAATCAAACAGTATGATAAAAATACAGACCTTGCAGTTTTGGCAGTGGATTTGAAATTTATTGAGGCAGATACCTTGGCATCTGTGACAGTCGCAACTTTGGGAAGTTCTATTGCTTCAGGAATGACAGGAACGCCAGTTATTGCGATTGGCAATCTATTTGGCTATAAAGACAATGTTTGTTATGGAATGGTTACTTCTA
>BLMC01000415.1 GCA_011959805.1 Lachnospiraceae bacterium
ACTTTCAGAATTTTGATGAAATAGAAAATTTTTTATTAAAAAATTGTATCAACGGTGACTTGTTGATAACTATGGGGGCTGGAGACGTCGTAAAAATTGGTGAAAACCTTCTTGGTATATAGTTATCCACAATATCCACACCTTTTTGTGCCTAAATTAACAAAAAGAGTGTGGATATTTTTGATTTTCATCCACATTGTTCCCCATTAAAATTCACGTGCTATTTTTGTGATACATTAAGGCATTGGCCTTTGTTGTTAGATATCTATCCACAATATCCACAATATCCACACTCTATAAGCACAGTAGATTCACAAAGGTTTATACAGGCTGCGGGGCTTGCTTTTTTGAGGAAGTATGCTACAATACATTTACCTTACAAATTCTGATGTCTCCCACATTAGAATAATACTAAGGAATTTAACACAGGACAGGTGACGAATATGAATCGTGTCAATATTTATCGGGCGGCCACAAACGGGCAAACCTGTATTTCTAACCTCTTTATTGATGAATATATGGCAGATGCCAATGATGCACAACTTAAAATCTATCTTTTTCTAATTCGCATGATGAACGCTAATCTCCCAACAAGCGTGGCGGACATCGCGGACAAGTTTAACTATACTGAAAAAGATGTGCTCAGGTCACTAATGTATTGGGAGTCCAGGCAACTATTAGCACTTGACTTCGATGCAACTCACAACCTGTCCGGTATCAGGGTGCTTTCCCTTGAAAAGGCATACGAGGCGCCTAAGTCTGCTCCTCGTATCACTCCGGTATTGTCTTTTGTCAAGCCGGTCTCCATACAGACGGACGTGGCTGCCAGAACCGAAATCACCCAGATGGCTGCAAATCGTACTGTTTCAGCCACTGACAGTCAGTCCGCAAATGGGACAATTACAAAACCGGAATACACCCTTGACGAATTAAAAAGTTTTAAGAAAAATGAAGATATGGAACAACTACTGCTTGTCGCAGAACAGTATATTGCAAGACCACTCACGCGCAGCGATATGGAAACTATTCTCTTTTTGTACGACAAACT
>BLMC01000416.1 GCA_011959805.1 Lachnospiraceae bacterium
AGAGCATACCATTAATAACTTGGATAACGTTGTAGAAAATACGACAGCCGCAGAGAGCCAGATTCGTGATACAGATATGGCTACAGAGATGGTGAAATACTCAAATAACAACATCCTTGCGCAGGCAGGCCAGTCTATGCTGGCTCAGTCCAACCAGGCAAACCAGGGTGTACTTAGCTTGTTACAGTAATCATCGATTCCGCAAGAAACGAACGTTTCGATCTACCATGAGAAAGGGACTCCCGAGTTTTCGGGGGTCCTTTTTAAAAAATGTAAAGCGAAATTAACTTGCTAAAATTAGAAAATGGAGTTGAGTTTTTAGCAAAATATAAGAAAGGAAACTTGAATCATTTTTTGACAGAGATCAAGGAGGATGAATGTCATGATTATACAGCACAATTTACAAGCAATCAATGCGAATCGTCAATTAAATATTACAGGAGGAAAGCTTGCAAAATCCTCCAGAAATCTGTCAAGTGGCTATAAAATTAATATTGCAGCAGATGATGCGGCAGGACTTAGTATTTCCGAGAAGATGAGAAAGCAAGTCCGAGGATTAACACAGGCTTCTGTAAATTCAGAGGATGGAATTTCTATGGTACAGATTGCAGATGGTGCACTTGCGGAAGTACATGATATGTTGGATCGTTGTGTTGAATTAAGTGTCAAGGCAGCAAATGGAACACTTAGTTATTCGGATAGAAATGATATTCAAAATGAAATTGACCAGATTGTAAAAGAGATTGATGCAATCAAGGAACGAACAAAGTTCAATGAGGTTTATGTACTTAAGGGGGATGTAGCCTATTCCCAGAAGAAAGTTGGAACGGAGATTGTGAATCAAGGAAGTCTACCAATATGGGTAACTTCTCCCTCCACAGATCCTGCCAATTCGGTTAATGGAAAAAATATTATGTCTGAAACCTATACAACGACATACCAATACGAACAAAAAATTACCACATCAACTCCATCAGGTCCAGTGACGACCACATCTATTATATCTGTTCCTGTAAAGCATGCTGCTGCAAGTTTAGATTTTTCAAG
>BLMC01000417.1 GCA_011959805.1 Lachnospiraceae bacterium
CGGTAATTTATAAATGTTAATATGGTGTTAACAAAAAATTAATAAAAGGAGGTAAAACAAATGGGAAATCGCAAGACGACTGATGGAGGGAGGATAAGAGAAAAACCTTGGTGGAAGCGGTGGTCACGGGACGACACAGAGCTGTTCCTATTGTCATTGCCAACCCTAACTTGGTTTTTGATTTTTTCTTACTTGCCGATGTTCGGTATCATCATCGCGTTCAAAAACTATAAACTGCAACCCGGAGGACATGGTTTTATCTACAACTTGTTAAATAGTGAATGGGCAGGGTTTGGAAATTTTGAATATTTCTTTACATCAAACTCATTTACAATGCTTCTAAGAAACACCATACTTTACAACATTGCATTTATCATTATCAGTGCAAGTGTTGCAGTCGGTGGGGCGCTGATGTTAAGCAGTATGCGCAATAAGAAAGGTTCCAAGGTATATCAGACAATGATGTTCCTTCCTTACTTTATGTCATGGGTTGTTGTAAGCTATTTCGTGTATGCATTGTTGACGCCAGAGAGAGGATATATTAATGGAATTATTACTTCTCTTGGTGGAGAACGAATTTTGTGGTATCAGGAGCCAAAATACTGGCCAGTTATCCTAATTTTCCTAAATACTTGGAAAGGTATGGGATACGGAATGGTACTCTATCTGGCAAGTATCACAGGAATCGATCCATCGCTCTACGAGGCAGCGGTAATGGACGGTGCAACAAGAAAACAGCAGGCAAGACATATTACCCTTCCAGCAATTAAACCAGTATTTATTATGATGCTGATTCTGGACTGTGGTAAGATCTTCAACTCAGATTTCGGTCTGTTTTATCAGGTAACTGGACGTATTCCAGCGTCATTGTATACCACTGTATCAACTTTCGATACCTACATATACAATGCAATTCAGTCTACAGCACCAATTGGACAGACAGCAGCAGCATCATTCTTCCAGGCAATTTGTAGTTGTGGAACGATTTTGTTTGCAAACTGGGTTGTTAGTAAATTAGACAATGAAAATAGAATTATCT
>BLMC01000418.1 GCA_011959805.1 Lachnospiraceae bacterium
GTGGTTATGAAAAAGATTGAAACATATGAACAATGTAATTTCATTATTCAAAAATTTAAAAACGGTCGAAAAAAGATATTTACCAATTTCTTTTTTATGCCAAAAGAATTAAAAGAGGTAATAGCAACAAGAAATGTTCAATACCAAGAAAATGAAGACGCATTGATTATTTGTATTGAAGAAATTGATTTTTCTCATTTATATTACTTTATGTTGGCTAAATCTGTACCTGTAATAGAAGATACTGATAAAACAATAATTACTGATTTGGTAGTAAGAAGTGGAACCACTTTGGAAAAAATAACATTAGAGCAAGAGAAGTGGTTTGCTGTTAATTTTAAGAAATACAAACAGTATATTAGACTAAAATATACATTGAAAAAATCAGATTGTTGTCATATTAATTTTACAGAACAAAATTTATGGCGCTTATCGTGTGCACATACAAGAGATGCAAATGATATATTAGATATTTGGAGAACAAATTTGGACAAGTACAGTACACCTTTGCCAAGTGTTGAAGAATTATTTCAACTTATCAAATTAGGACATGTTTATGTAGCTAGTCAAGATAACACTGTAATAGGAGCTGTCTATATGGAGATAGCCTTAAAAAAGTGTACCCTTAAACATTTGACTATATGTGCTAACTATAGGCGTCAAGGTTTGGGAACAGCTTTGATGAATTATGCATTAGGAGAGATGGCGCAAGAAGGTATTGAAAAGTGTTTTCTATGGGTAGATGTTAATAATACTGCGGCGTATAAAAGTTATAAAAAGTATGGATTTATAGAAGAAGGATTACGTTCCATACAATTAATGAGAATGCCGAATTAATGTATTTATATTTCATGAAAAATAGATTTCCGTAAAATGAGAGGTTTTGATATAATGAAAAATTTTGATAAAATTATATTTTTAGGTTCTTCGGAACTTATGTATAATTGCGCAAGAAAAGTAAAAGAATTTTATGGAAAGGATTTGAGTGTGAAGGTGATAGAAACTTCTTATTCAATAATGAAGAGAAAGTATATTACG
>BLMC01000419.1 GCA_011959805.1 Lachnospiraceae bacterium
AGCCAGTTATGGCAACAAAGGAGTCTATGAACAGCGTCGATGCAAAGAAGCAAGTTCTGCAATCTATTATCAGCGGAATAGTTGTTGGCTTTATCTGTGGTTTTATCGGTGCGGGCGGTGGCATGATGATGTTGCTAATATTGACAAGTGTCTTGGGTTATGAATTGAAAACAGCGGTGGGGACAAGTGTTTTCATTATGACTTTTACGGCATTGACAGGTTCTGCCAGCCATTTTGTAATCGGTGGTATGCCAGATGTTTGGTGTCTGCTCTTCTGTGTGGCATCTACATTGTTATGGGCGCGTATCGCGGCGAAGTTTGCAAACAAGGCGAGTGCTGTTACGTTAAATCGAGCGACTGGTGTGGTGCTTGCTGTCCTTGGCACTGCAATTCTTATTGTAAATCTTACAACAAAATAGCAATTGCTCAACTTGTTTGCAAAACATAATACGCAATTTTTATGCGCAAAATACCGATGGCATTCTTGAATAGAACTGGTTTTTTAGAATGCCTTCTGTACTTTTTGAATTAATTTTTTGTAAATCCATTCGATAAACCATGATTCTGTTGGCACTTTCAAGGCATCTTCAAAGGACCACCATTTCACCGCTTGATTTTCGTCTTCTTTTATCATTAATGTCTCATTTTCATCTGCTTGTGCTAGGTAGGTAATATTCATATGTAAATGACTGGGAACATAAACTCCATTTTTGATATGTCCATTTACAGTTAATGTTTCCAGACTAAATATATCTGGGGTAATCAAAGTTGCATGTCCAACACCTGTTTCCTCTTGTAATTCACGCAACGCCACAGAACGTAAATCCTCATTGCCATCAGCATGTCCGCCAATCCATGACCATGAGTCATAAATATTATGGTATACCATGAGTGTTTTTGTATGGTCTTTGTTTATCGTCCATATCGAAGTTGTAATATGAGCAGTTTGATTTTTACGCTCCAAACAATCTGCATGATTTGTTATAAAGTCAATTATACATTCTTTATCGCGTGCTTCTTGCAAATTAAAAGGTT
>BLMC01000420.1 GCA_011959805.1 Lachnospiraceae bacterium
GGAATATACTTTGAAATTACTACCCCAAATTTCTGAAGCCGAGTTTGAAGTAATGAAAATTGTTTGGAATTATGCCCCAATCAGCACAAATGAAATTACAGACCATCTAGTGAAAACTACAAAATGGAACCCGAAAACGATTCAAACGCTTATTAAACGACTCGTAAACAAAGGCGTTCTTGCCTATGAAAAACAAAGCCGTGTATTTGTTTATACGCCACTGGTAAGCAAAGATGCATATATCAAGCAGGAGAGTAATTCTTTTCTCAATCGTTTCTATGATGGTAATCTTAAAACAATGCTATCCGCTTATATCGATGACGCTACTCTATCAGAAACTGAAATTAAAGAACTACGCTCTCTTCTTTCCAAGGATTAACAAAGGAGGACTTGATGTGGTAAATTTTATAATTCAGTTTTTATTATGCAACTGTTTTATCTGTATTATAATTGGCATATTTTTGATTGCCAAACATATATTAAGGCATAAACTAACCAGTCGAATGCAATATAATTTATGGTTCATGTTACTTGGCTTATTGGCAGTTCCTTTTTTTTCGGTCAATTCATTCGGATTTATGTTTATTTCCTTATGGTTTAACAATCTGAAAAATATCCCTTCATCACCTATTGAAACTGCTATGAGAAATACTGTTTCCCCAATCTCTCCCAACAATTCAAATTGGATGAACGACTTCAGTATTTCTGTCAGTAAAAATACGCCATCTGCTATTATTGTGCTATTATGTATCTTATGGATTGTTGGTATTATAGTAATGATTTCATTGATTATAAAGGCAAGATTCCACTTTTATATTATCAAAAAATCTGCTTTACCCTTGCAAAGTACCACTATACACAAACTATATCGCAAATGTTTAAATGAGATGAACATTACAAAATATATTCCTATTTATAGTACAGCATTTTTAAAATCACCTGTTATTACAGGATTGTTCAAACCATGCATTTATATCCCAATCCATCTAATATCAAACTATAATGCAAATGCTATGCGCTATATGCTATTGCATG
>BLMC01000421.1 GCA_011959805.1 Lachnospiraceae bacterium
GGCACCCGCCGCCCTATGTGCTGCACACTGTTCATTGATATATTGAACCACATTCTGAGATTCACCTTCCACAATCACAAGTTCTCCCTTAGGCGCATAATGCCGATACTTCATACCAGGTGCTTTTGGCGCCTGCTTGGAATCGCTATCATAAACCGCAATATCTATCTCTGTCTCTCCCACAACATCGCATAACATTTTCTGTGTAATGTATCCAGGTCGCAAAATCATTGGAATTTCACTTGTCACATCCACAATTGTAGACTCAAGACCGATTGAGGAGCCATCTGCATCCAAAATCATATCAATTCTCCCTGCCATATCTTGTATTACATATTTGGCAAGTGTAGGACTTGGCTTTCCTGAAAGATTTGCACTTGGCGCTGCGACATAGCCGCCTGCTTTCCTAATGAAAAAATTCGCTAACGGATGCGATGGCATCCGCACGGCAACTGTATCAAGCCCTCCGGTTGTCTGAGATGGCACAAGCGTTGATTTTTTAAAAATCATTGTGAGTGGTCCCGGCCAAAATGCCTCCGCAAGTTTTACAGCCTTAACAGGTATCTTGCTCACAATTTTGTCTAAATCTGCCCAGTCTGCAATGTGTATAATTAATGGATTGTCACTAGGTCTTCCCTTAGCCGCATAAATCTTTCTCGACGACTCTGGATTCAGTGCATCTCCGCCAAGTCCATAGACAGTCTCTGTCGGAAATGCAACCAGACCACCCTGCTTGATAATATCTCCTGCCCTGGTTAGTTTTTCCTCAATATATTCTGAAGTATCCTCCCTTCCAATAGCAGCAATTATTGTTTCCATATGTTAGTATCTCCATATTTATCACTAATTTTCAGATATTTTTATTTTAGCATATTAATTCTGTTTTATAAAGGTATTACATTAAAGTTTTTTGTAACATTTCGTAATATTTAGCTATCGTTTTCCCTTTCCTATCCCATCCCAATACTAAAATCAATTGATAAGCTTCATTATAATTTGATAGAATTTTTATATCTAATTTTCGATT
>BLMC01000422.1 GCA_011959805.1 Lachnospiraceae bacterium
GTAAAATTTCTCCTAATGCCAGCAAGTCAAATTCTCGTCTCTTAAATACTTTCTTATTTGTGTTTGTATCCATATCTTCAACTCCTTATATTTAGAAACTTTTTATCCATTTCTTCTGGCAATAACTTGTTTCAACATTGAGCAGCAACTTCCGAGAATCGCAATCAATTTGCTTGTTTAACGCTCAATCTTTGTTCTAGCCAGTATAATATTTATCCCACTTGAAGTTTTTAATTGCAATTTTTGTATTAGCAGTTTTATCCCACTCAACACCAAATCCAACTGCCATTAACTCATCAACGATTATCTGTCCAACTTCTATAGCAGTTGGCTTTTCAAAGTAATTACCAAAAGAAATATAAAGTAGTGTGTTATCCTCATGTAAGATATGTTCTAAATCTTGTGCTGTATAAAAACAGCAGCCAATAATCGTTTCTCCTTTTTCCTCTAACCATATAGACATTTCATTACAATCTACAAATCCGTCAGATTGTGTATACCCAGCATAGTGTAATGCAACAATCCCACGTTTCATTAGAGACTTGAATGCTGACTCTAATTTCAAGAAATTTTCTTGATTTCCCGTATTTTGCAACTCTTTGCGAAGTGCCTTGATAATTTCAAGCAAATCATATTGTGTTATATTATCGCATTCATCACAGTAAAAGTCTTCAATGTATTGTTCACATTCCTTTAAAATCTTATCATCTGACCAAAAACCAGCTTTAATATAGTCAGTCATCATTTCTTCTAATTCGTCTGCACAACACTCATCTTCTATTTTGCTTTTCCACTCCATAAGTATCCTTTTCCTTCCGTAAAATTTCTCATTGATACACTTGACAATAAACAATTTACCTGCCTTCTACAATGTATATTTCAGACTGATTCTTAATGTCACAATTTATTTAAGTAATACTATGCGTGTAAGCTCTTACATTGTATATATTATCATACAATGTCAAAAATTTCAAATAAAAACCTTGTGTATTTCACAAATTTATCACAATTAGATAACAATTGAA
>BLMC01000423.1 GCA_011959805.1 Lachnospiraceae bacterium
ACTTCTCGCATCTTTTATTTCTGTTCACGCTTTCAGCGTCCCATGTCAAAATGCTGCTGTTTGAAGTATTTTGTGTATATAAATGTTGCTGTTTACACCAAAACAATCTAAAAACCTGCTAAATCTCATAGGAATGGAAACAGTAATCCTGTTTGACACATTTTTTTACGAAAATAATCATCGCATATAGACAAAAATAAAAAAGTTTTGTAAAATAAGATTATTAACCCCCATTGTAGCTTTCAAGAAGGAGTCTTTTTATGGATTTTTTTTCAAAAGAGGAGGCTGATGTAATTGGTGAAATTTCCAATATATCAATTGGTTCATCTGCTACCGCAATGAATCTAATGTTGGGACAGCCAATCACAATCACAACGCCGTATGTTACTCTTGTACACAAAAATGAGATATTAGATGATTATGAAAATTCGTGTATCCTAGTCCGTGTTCAATACACACAGGGATTGTTCGGTACCAATATGCTAGTTCTTAAGGACGATGATGCCAAAATCATTACAGACCTTATGATGGGAAACGGTGGAACAGGAGAATATTCCCAAGGCGATATCTCACCATTACATATCAGTGCTGTCTCAGAAGCCATGAATCAAATGACAGCAAGTTCCGCCACAGCAATGAGCAAGATGTTCAACAAAAAAATTGACATTTCCCCGCCTTCTGTACAACAGATTGTGGTTGAAAATTTTGAACTCCCAGCCGATATTCCTGATGATCTTTTTGTAAAAATCAATTTTAGGTTAAAGATCGGAAAGCTGATTGATAGTACAATTATGCAATTGTACCCGTTTGATCTTGCAAATTCTATTTATAATTTATTCCAGAGGAGGAACTAAAATGGCAAAAAATATTTTGATTGTAGATGATGCAGCTTTCATGAGGATGATGATTAAAGATATCTTGACAAAAAATGGATACACCATTGCTGCGGAAGCAGAAAACGGAAAAATAGCCGTTGATAAATACAACGAGACAAAGCCTGACTTAGTGCTTATGGATATCACA
>BLMC01000424.1 GCA_011959805.1 Lachnospiraceae bacterium
CGTCGAAGAAGACTTCCACTTCTATAAATAGTGAGAAAAATACAATTTTATCTCAGTGTGTGAACAATCTTAGCTGAAATAATCGAGTAGCATTGAGGCGTGCGCAATCGAATAGAGAAAGTTTATCTTCCCCTACTCGCACACCGGACATCGTCAGCTTCTGCTGACAAATTTCACTTGGGTGCCCACGTGCATAAAAAACCTCAGCACTGTTCCTGCTGAGGTTTGAAAGCAGCGCTACAAGGATTCGAACCTTGAACTGACGGAGTCAGAGTCCGTTGCCTTACCGTTTGGCGATAGCGCTCTATTTATTTTTGTTCTCTGTATAGCACGTTATTTAGTATATACCAAGATAGAAAAAAATACAAGTACTTTTTTAATTTTTTTCTAATATTTGTAATAATTTCTTCTTTGGCTCCCTATTAAAGTAGTCAATACCCCCACAGCATTTGTTAAATATCTGCTTCGCAATCGTTTGACTTATCGCTCACTAAATTATGCAAAATCACTCTAGTGCATCAAAATTATCGCTTAATGCATTTTCACTATTATGGTATTTGGCAAACTTTAAAGCTACTATAGAGCCTTATATATAACACATGTTATAATAAGTTTATTTCTAGTTTAAATACATTCTGGCATAACAAAATAAACTATAGTATAATGATATTAAAAATATATTAATCTGCGTCCGAGAAGACTTCCACTTTATCATCAGTAAGAAAAATACAATTTTGTCCTAAGAATGTACAATCTCCGACCAAGATAAACCTCTGGCAAGATTATAGACATACAAATTGGTTTTATACTCGCAAAGTTAACTTGCATTAAAACATATTTTCTGATACCTTTTAAATAAGGAGGGTTCACCAATGAACATATTATTGATCAATTGTAGTCCTGTGCGAAATGGGGCAACTGCTGAAATTATAAAAATTGCACATACTTTTCTTAAAAAGAAACATACCATTCGCAGTATTTGTATTGATGATTATAACATTTCGTTCTGCAAAGGGTGTAGA
>BLMC01000425.1 GCA_011959805.1 Lachnospiraceae bacterium
ATTCTTATATGCATCTTCTATCGTTTCATACAGAAAACCACAAGGAATCAATTGATCATACCCTAATTCAGATAGCTGACTTAAGAATTCCTCATTCTCTATTTCCTGTTTTGTATCATATGTACACCATTTCTCTCCTATCGTTTTGACTTCTAACTCTTTTGTCAGGAAACCATCTGTATATTTCAGATAATAATCATGTCTTTCCTGTTCATGTCGGCGAACCCCTTCCATTTTTTGAATCGTCCCATCATGAACACGTATCAGTCCCTTATAAGGAACATACTCAAACCAATAAAACTTTTGATTTTCAGTACGCCCTTCTACTTCATGCCCTGGTCCATATACTTTCATTTTAATCTCTGGATCAGATGAATTTATATTTTTTACCTCTGAACCATCAAAGGAATACAACTGATATGTACCATTCTTTATAAGCAACAATTCTGGTATTGCATCTTCATCCAAATAAATCAGCGCTGCACGTTTTGCGTTCTCTCTGACAAAAATCTTATTATATTGTTCAAGAAATGCTGTGTCTTCTTTTGATTCGTTTTCTAAAACATTCTTTTGACAAGAACAAAGAAGAACACAAAAACATATACACAATAAATATAATTTTCTTTTCATTGATAATTCTCCTTGGATTGTTTTTAAATTCAAAATGATTATATTTCTATTATAATACACAGACTTCCATATCAACATCACATCAGTATTTGATGATTACTTTCAATTATTACGCAATTTTACAGCTAAAAAATAACGCACAAAGCACTTTCTCATGTATAATAGGCTTACACATAAAACTATACGAATGAGAGTGACCTTGTACGTCAAACTTATTATACAATGAAAATAATCTAATTAGTGGACTGTTTCATTATTTTTTATATCTACTTTAAAACATAAACTATACTGTAGTGGTCAAATTTTTTGTAACACTTGTATCTAAAAAATATCATTTTCTTTCTACGACGCTATTATACAGACAATAATATCGTTTCGTTTTTTA
>BLMC01000426.1 GCA_011959805.1 Lachnospiraceae bacterium
CTAATGGATATTTATCGAATGTTGTCTCATTGTGTTGTATACTTTCTACTGATTTTATGGTTTTCTTATCTCTGAATAATTTCAACGTGTATTCCCCCTACTCAAACGCCAAACAACACATTGTCTGATTTACAAATTGTGTATTATAGTGCTCGCCAACCCCTACCATACCAGCATGTGAAAAACTGCGACACATATCTGCAAGATAGCCATCCCAATAATGATCGTCATGAAACATAATATATCGAAACAGACAATTGACGGAAAGCACCGCAGATACATTGCCCAAATCTTGTCGAATTCGAGAAATCGTATCTTGCACAACAGATTTATAATCTCCTATATTCAATATTGTTAGAAAATCCATTTTGTTTGCTGGTCGAAATGTTGTGATGCTGCCGTCTGCTTCCACCCCTTTTATAGAGACAATATATGTATCTGAGTCGCAGACATGACCAAATGGATTTTTAAATGTCTGCGTCGTAATCTTATCTCTGCTAATTCCAAGTTCAGAGGTGTATACTTTTTCCGCAGAGATATTTTCCAAAGTGCGAATTTTATATGATTTAGGATCTGCATCTGTCACCATAAACTGTTTTTCATTCCCTTGCGGTTGAACATAAATATTTTCTTTATATGATTTTATCTTTCCTCGAAGATTTTTAAAAAGGAAAAATGCACAAGCATCCTGATAAATTCTCCCGTTGCACGCAACCGCAGACGAGTTGCTTGTACCTCCTGCAAGACTATAACCTGCGCGGCAAAGATAATTTGACAACGTCGTGACAGCACGCACATCTGCTCCCGCAGAACAGATATCAAAACATGCTGTTTTCCCCGGCTCGCCACCTACTGTCCTCACAGCATCTTCCAGACGTTTGATATATTTTAAAGGCATAACAGAGGCCTGTTCCAGAACATTCGCTACAACTTTAATATCATCCTTCATTGCAATTATAGTAACACCCGCATCAAAAAACTGCTTGTCCAAATAAGCTTGTCCAACTCCACC
>BLMC01000427.1 GCA_011959805.1 Lachnospiraceae bacterium
CACACATTACAGGTGGTCGTTCATCAACGTTTCATTTTAGATATTTAACCTGTCTGCTTGACAGGGAGCATATCAAAATGGTAAATCAGATAAATGTGACTATATATGTAATACCATTAAAAACCTTGCCAGTATCTGTCAGCATGGTTCATCAGTAATTTTCATGGATCATCAAGGAATTATCGAGGAAGTAGATAAGCGTCTATCAAAATATAAGCGGGCATTTAAAGTGGAAAAAATTTCACTTGCACGGAAAGTAGATGATATCCCCAAAGGGATTATAACAATTGACGGTGCATTATTCTCTGACTTTGATGGTAATTGTTACGCCGTAGGCGTTATTGTGGATGGAAAAATAATCGTAAAGGGAGATTCTGGAAGAGGGGCAAGGTATAATTCACTCAAAAATTATGTCACGCTTTATAAAAATAATCACCCTGAAGATATGTGTATAGCAGTTATTTTGTCTGAGGATGGAATGATTAATGTTATTTGGGATTGAATAGAAAAACTGGGATTGAAATTTATCCTGGTTTTTTCATTGTTAGGGTATGATCCTGCTCTTCGAAGTTTCATTTTTCGCTGATTCGAAAAATGGAATTTGGAGAACAAATAAATTATCTATTCTGCGGGTGGTTGGAGTAGCTTTAGCGTTATGTGCAACATATTTGCTTCTAATATAACCTACAAGCTTATCATTTCTCCTTATCGTAATAGCTAATAATGGCTTATGGATAAAGAGCACATATGGTAAGAGAATAGTCATGTACAAAATATAGTTAAAATGAAAATTCTGCTATAGCGAAAGCTATCACTGATATGTCATAAACTTTAAATGAAGGAAACGTGGTCGAACTTCCAAGGACTTATGGGGAATGATGTTACAATTGTAAGATTTTCGAGGAGTTTTTTGATTTCAGTGTTAGGAATGAGTCATGATAGATTGAAAACCAAGAGGGCGTTGCAAAATAGATGAGTGATCATCTATGGAGCAGCGCTCCATTTTTCT
>BLMC01000428.1 GCA_011959805.1 Lachnospiraceae bacterium
ATAGAATTTAAACATAGTTTTTTTCAAGGGAAAAAATATATTATAAAAAGATGGAACCCAGGATATCAGATTGGTTCTGCTGAATTTCCGTTTTCTCATGCTGAATATGTGTGTGCTTGCATATGGCTGGAAAATCCTGAGGCTGAAATAGTTCTTTATAATATTATTGGCAATCAGAAACACAAAGGACAATTGCTGTTTGATAGTTTGCTTGAAATTATGACTGAAAGAATAGTAGATATGGTCAATATTAGTGCAGGTGTTGAGATTGGATTTCCGCAAGAACTTTATGATATATGTCAAAATAATGATAGAATTCCTATAGTATCTGCACATGCCAACAACGGTAAGGTATCTTATCCTGCTTCATTTGATAATGTGATAGGTGTAAAAAAAGGAAGTACAGAACCACGTTTTTTTATCTTTGACAAATACAAGAATGACTTAATAATAGATGAATGTGCCGGACTGTCCGTGAAACAATTGGATCAGGAACATTTAATGAGGGGAAATAGTTTATTTGCTGCTACTATTACCGGAATTATCAGTAAATTATACAATACAGATATTTTAATAAGTGAATTGTTATGTAAGATGCAGGATAATATGCTTAATTATAAGGCTAATATTACTGGTAATGTTAATTTAAAAACTTTAATTATTTCAAATAGAATAAAAGATAAACAACAACTTGCATTTTGTGAATCTTGTTTTGAAAAGTATGAAATTATGGATATGAATGAAATGACATGCAAAAATATTTCAGAAAATAATGAGCTTTTGTTTATTGATATAAATGATTATATGAAATTTAAAGAAAAAAAATATGATGTAATTAACTTTATGAAGAAATACAAGAACTATTTTAAAAAATTTTTTATAAGGTATCCATTTTTGTCATATGCAGAAAGGCAATCTTTATTAATTTCGGATAAAATTTTGGTGGAGCAATTATATATTTAATAATTGAGGGAAGTAGTGTGAAATTAAAATTTCACCATCCTGATT
>BLMC01000429.1 GCA_011959805.1 Lachnospiraceae bacterium
AGTGTACGCCTTTTATTTCTCCACAGGGAACGAAGGGCAAGACGAAGAACACTGACTTTCCCTGTACCACTGCGCCTTCTTCCTTTCGGTACCCGTTCATCCAAATTTCGCAACATCTGTGTTGGCATCATTGCGCCTGTCCGGGCAGCAGGCAGAAAATACGCCAGTAAAACGGTTCCGAAGGTACTAAGTGCTGCCAGAGCGAACGGCTCCCAGGATAGGAAGTAGGTTGCCGGGTTTTGCTCCATGCCAGTCACGATCCGCGGTGTAACCAAATATTGAATACCAAATCCCATCAGCCAGCCGGGGAGCAAGCCAAAAAGAGAGAGCAGCGCGGCCTTTTCCAACAGAAACCATCGGATCTGCCGCGGTGTCATGCCCAAAGTTTTCAAACCCACAAAAAAGCGGCTATCCTGATCCATTGCTACATGAATGATACTGTAAATCATCAAAAAACCACACAAAAGCACCACCAAAGCAGGAATGTAGAATGGTGTTGCCTGCTGACTTGCCATTTCCATTCTGGCTTCGTTATATGCCAGATTGGTCGTGTAAGGAACCTGATTTACACCCTGATCTGTCATGATCTGCTGCGCCTGCTGCTCCAATTCCTTTGGCTGGTGGAGATCGACCCCCATGGTGACGGATGCCGTATCCGGGTATCCAGTCAGAAGTCCAGCAGCACACTCCGCTGTCACCCAAGCACAGGCTTCTGTGAAGTTTGTGGGGCTTGCCCACCATCCGCAAAGGGTAAAGTCATTACTGTGCTGTCCTCCCTTGCTGTCTGTCCACTGAATAGACACCGGAGCACCCAGTTCATGAAGAACCCCCAGAGAGTCCATGGTAAATTCATCCAGAGCGATTTCTTCCGCTTTCTCCGGCAAACGCCCCGTTGTAGGAACAGAGAGGATGCTCTTGGCATAGTCCTGATCGGTTACCGCCAGCTTAACACTGCGAACACCCATCATCTCATCAGAGAGCTGGCCCAAAGCGCTGATTTGAACTGT
>BLMC01000430.1 GCA_011959805.1 Lachnospiraceae bacterium
GGGTCCAGCAGTCCCGTCGGTCGAATAATCTGTTCTGCGCGCAATAATTCATGCTGCTTTTCATATTCATTGGGAGTCGCAGACACAAAGAGCATCTGATCTATTTTTTGCTCAAACTCTTCAAATCGAAGTGGTCTGTTGTCCAATGCTGATGGAAGCCGAAATCCGTACTCTACCAACGTTGTTTTGCGCGATCGATCGCCGGCATACATTCCTCGAATTTGTGGAATTGTCATGTGCGATTCATCGATAATAATCAGGAAATCTTCTGTAAAAAAATCCATTAGACAATATGGTGGGTCTCCTTCTTTTGAGCTATTTAGATGTCTTGAATAATTCTCAATTCCAGAACAAAATCCTGTTTCCCGAAGCATCTCAATATCAAAATTTGTCCGTTCGGAAATGCGCTGGGCCTCTAAAAGCTTGTCCTCGCTCTTAAAATAGCGAACACGTTCTTTCATTTCATCCTCGATTTCCACACATGCTTTTGCAATTCGCTCTGGCGCCACAACATAATGTGATGCCGGAAAAATTGTAGTGTGCTCCAAAGTAGCACAAACCTTGTTTGTCACAGGGTCGATCTCTGCAATACGGTCTATTTCATCCCCAAAAAATTCCACGCGAATTAAATAATCCCCACCTTGCGCTGGATGAATGTCAACAACATCGCCATGCACGCGAAACCTCCCTCGATCAAGCTCCATATCATTTCGATCATATTGCATTTCAATCAAAGCATGAATCACTTCGTCTCTATCTTTTGCCATACCCGGCCGCAAAGAAAGCATCATTCCTTGATACTCGTCTGGACTCCCCAAGCCATAAATACAGGATACACTCGCCACAACTACCACATCGCGACGCTCTGTCAAAGATGCTGTCGCGGATAATCTTAGCTTATCAATCTCATCATTTACAGCAGAATCCTTCGCAATATAGGTATCCGAAGAAGGAATGTACGCCTCTGGTTGATAATAATCATAATAGGACACAAAATATTCT
>BLMC01000431.1 GCA_011959805.1 Lachnospiraceae bacterium
GCAAGTAGAACATAACATAGCAAAATAAAAATCCCAATTATTTAAGACAATATTTCTAAATGTACAATCAATAATCATTCCTTCTACCATACTGATATTTTCCCATTCTCCCCCTTCTATAATTCTTTCATCCAAAGAAATTTTCTCTCCTTTTCGTTCCTTTTGTCCTAAAGAATCGTGCCATTCTTTATGCTTCTCAATTTTAAGAATAATATCTTTCTCCATATAAATCTCCTCTCCTTATAGAAGATATATTATGCTGAATCCATAAAACTTAATCTGATACACTCGATATTATCCATAAGGATTTTATTCATTTTAAGTTGAATCACATAAAAATAACTTTATGGATTCAGATAATATACTACCTTGGCTAATATTTCAAGCTGGATTTATGGATACCAAATAATTTTATTCCCTATTCCAGCTGCATTTATAGCATTTTTTAGATCGGTAATATGACTAGGTATTAATTGTCTTGTATCAATAATAACATTATTTCCTCGATTCAATTCTTTATTAATATTATTCATTGCGTCGCCTACTTTAAAGGCTCCTTTACGAGCACTTGTATGCCCTTTCGGATATGATACAAAACTTTTTACATCCCATTTGATTCCTGTTGTCGTATCAATAAAATCTGCTCCCCCGCCAGCTTGCGGATCACGTATTACTCTACCTAATCTACCTTGTTGTTCTAAGTCTAATGCAATTTGCCTTTCTTTGATTCCTTGATCTTCTATTCTATTTGCATGTGCAGGATCTCTTGCAAGATCATCCAATTCACTTTGAGTTCTACCACCAGTATATCTGTTATTTTTAACTATATTCGATGCTTCCGCCATCATGCGTAGCTTTAATTCAGGATCTTTTGCCAAATCTGCATCTGTTAATCCACGTTCCTTCATGAGATCTCGGAATACTCTTTCTTTTTTCTCACACCAGTGTCCACTCGGATCAACATAATACACTGGATTATTCGCACAATACGCATACAGATT